>NZ_JADJDD010000003.1:0-272888 GCF_016702885.1 Candidatus Villigracilis vicinus | reverse complement strand
ATGCCAGGAGATCCAGCCCCACACCCCAAGGATCAAACCAGAGGATAGGGCTGTTAACCAACTGGTAAGAACAGGGTCGCTTGTTTCAATGTGCAATGAGAGTAACTGCCCGTAAAGAGTGTTCCCCAATACCAAATAAGACAGGGTAATTGCAAATGGCATTGCCAGTAGAGCGGCTTGCACACGCATAAAATCAAAGCTGCGTTTAATATCTGATAAGGCAGCGAATCAACAAAAGGGTATAAAAATCGTCCACAAGGTATTTAACGAGAGGGAAAGCAACGATGGCACTAAATACAATTGTGCCCCATACTACTGCTGGTGCCTTAAAGCCTGATTCCGGAACAGGATGTTCCTCCTGTATCGGATGAGCTAATTGTGAGAATAATTCGTTCAAGCCCGCCTGATAATTGCCACGGAAATCCACCCATTCATATTTTTCAAGTTCGGCGGGGATGTCTACCGCTTCAAAGATCAGCAAAATAACACGTTTTTTCGTCTCTAAAAATGGCGCCATTCCAAGGCAACAAATTCTGAAGCCAGCGAAGCCTTTGAAACCACCAAAAGAACTGTATCTGCTTCTTTCAAACCTTTATCGATCTGTTCCGCCCAAGGAGAACCCGGGATCAAAACCCGATAATCCAGCCAGACATCATATTTTTTTTCTTCCAAATCGCCGACAAGATCGTCAACAAAACCCAGTTCGCGCCGTGAATAACTAATAAAAATTTTATTTTGCATCAGTCTCTCTCTCCATAACGATTATACCAAAGCGTTTAATCTGCCATGGAATAGTCATATCGCGCCAGCACCGACAGGGAGAATCTTTGCTCACATTGCTCCATCCTTGATACAATTAGAGAAAATTGACCAATCAGACGTATGTTTTTATATAATATTGGTATTGTAGATAAAAGGAAAAGAATATGCCCGAAGCCAATGAAAGCAATCCTGAAAAAAAGCTTGAACCAGAGGGAAATCCGATCCCAGTTCCACGACCGGAAAAACCCCTGACGCCTTCAGTCGATTCCAATCAGGTGATGGACGCTGCTTCATCCAAAGCAACTTCGTCTAACCCCGCCTCCACAGGTGATGCCGCCAAGACTGCCGCAGCCACGGAGACCAAGGCAGGTAAAGCCAACCGCTCTGTAGATGATAAGGATTATGATGTAGACGGCTCTGGAAAAGACAGTAAGAATTTGCACCCCGAAGTAAGACCTCATGCTTTTGTTGTAATGCCATTCGGCAACAAAAAGGGTCCAGACGGTCACCCATTCGACTTTAATGCAATTTACAAAACGCTGATCAAGCCTGCCATTGAAGATGCAGGTTTCGAGCCTTTCCGCGCCGATGAAGAGACCTCTTCAGGCGACATCCTTACAGACATGTTCCAAGAGTTACTGCTGGCAGACATGGTGGTTTGCGACCTAAGCATTGACAATGCCAATGCGTTCTACGAGTTAGGCATTCGCCACTCTTTACGCAAGCGAGGCGTGGTTCACATCCAGGCAGGACGCCCTTACATGCCTTTTGATGTATTCAACGTGCGCACCCTGCCCTATCACATCACACCTGAAGGGGTACCCGACCCGATACATATCCGCAACGATATCAAAGCCGTTGCCCGGCTTATTCGCGATACGTGGGCGTCAGACCGAGATATGGTTCACAGCCCCATCTACAACCTGTTGACCGGTCTAAAAGAGCCAAACCGAAAAAGCCTGCAAACCCCGCTGGCAACCGGGTTCTGGCGTGAATACGAAGAATGGAAAGACCGGGTTACTGTTGCCCAACGCGATAAACACATCGGCGACATCCTGCTGTTAACCGAAGAGATCCGCAATCCGCTCATCCGCGAAGATGCAGTTGCCGAAGTTGGCAGTGCCCTTTCGCGGCTGGGTCGTGACGAGCTGGCGTTAAAACAATATCGTGAAGGCATCAGCGTCAATGCTTCCAATTTGGAATTTCGTCAGGAAGAAGCCTTCCACTTGAATCGGGTTGGGCGGGTAAACGAAGCCATTGTCAAGCTTGAGAATATTCTGAAAGATTACCCGGAAGACAATAAATCGATCTCGTATTTGGGGCGCATCTATAAAGAGATGTGGACGGGCGCCTGGCGTAAAGTGAATGATAAGAAAAAACGGCTGAAAGTGGCTTTCGATAGCTATCATTGGCTTATCCGATCCATTGAAATCTATATGAAGGGGTTTCAAGTCGACCTGCGTGATTATTACCCCGGCATAAACGCTTTTACCCTTTCCATGCTTGCCATTCATCTGGCAGATAAGTTTGACAACAAAAAGGCACCCGACCCGGATATCATTCGCATTCGAAAAAGGTTGAATGGTCTCCGAGAGACCCTGCAGTTCTGCCTTGAAAGCAGATTAAATCTCGATCAAGATAATGCCGACTATTGGGCTCTCGTTTCTATGGCGGAACTGCGTTTATTTACCTCCAACGACCTTCAAGAAGTGCTTCGTTCTTATCGCAAGGCGGTGACTGCCGTTCGGCGCGACCTGTTCTCCCTGCGTTCTTCTCTTCAACAATTGGAGATCATTCAATCGTTGGACGTGCGCCCTGAGTTCGTTTCTGCCTGTATAAATTTGATCAAAGAAGAGATAAAGATCGCAAGCACGGGCGACGCAGGCAACATTGCCCAAGTGGACATTCGCCCCGGGTCCAAATCCAAAAGCGGACGAGCACTCGTCTTCAGCGGCTACATGGTGGACTACACAGGGAAGGACAAGAAAACCTTCCCTTCAGAAAAAGAAGGCGAGATCCGGCAGGAGATTCGCAAGCGCGTGGAAAAGTTTAAGGCAACAGCCCTGGACCGGGCTTTTTTGGCAGGTTTATCTGCCGGGAGTGAAATCATATTCGCAGAAGTTTGCGCCGAAGCTGGCATCAAGGTAAAAGTTTTCATGCCACACCCGGACTCTACCTACATTCGCAGGTTCGTTGCTCCGGCAGGAGAAGCCTGGGTTGACCGCTTCTACTCGATCCGCAATCACCCGCTGGTGGATGAGATCTACCAGATCGAGCACCTTGGGCAACCCAAAGATGGCGACAATTTATACGAGCGCAACTGCCGCTGGGCGATCTACTCAGCCATGGGTCGTGTTGGCATTGCCAACATGGAAATGGTCGCAGTGGCAAGTGATTTCATCAGCGACACCAAAGACCGCGATGTGCTCCTCACCCGCTACATGATCGACCTTATGCGCAACCTCGGCGGCAGGGTCGATGAGTTCATCAACCCTACAAAATACATTCGCAATGTGATCGACAGCGCCCTCGAACGCCTGATCCTGCAAGGGGATGAAAACGCGCAGTCGGGAAAAAAGAGCGGCTCCAGTTCCACAAAATCCATTCGAAGAAAGCGCGTCGAGAAAAAGACGGAATAACACAAGAGACCCGCTGATACGAGCGGGTCTCTTCTTCTCGAATTCATCCATGAACAAACTTTTTGTCATCGTTGGCGCAAGCGGCGTGGGCAAGACCACACTCATGAACGCTCTGCTGAGACACTATGAATGTGCAATTGCCTACGAACAACATAATGAACGTCCCTTTCAAGCGCTCTTCAAACAGGATGCCCGCTACGCGCTTGCCAACCAGGTGGATTATCTGCTCATGCGTGCCGAGCAGGAACGCGATCTGCGCTCGGGAGACAAGCCAGCTTTAATGGATGGCGGGCTGGATCTCGATTTTTACGGATTCACACGCCTCTTTCACACCCGGGGCTGGCTCAGCGCTGCCGAGTTTGACCTGTGCCGACGCCTGCATGCACTCACCCGTCAACTACTGCCGCCGCCAGACCTCATCATTACTCTGAGCGCGGATGCGAATACCATCCGCGAACGATTGGCTTCGAGAAACAGAATCAATATTGCATCGGGCGAAGATGCGGAGCTTTTAGAGTCGTATGTGGCAGACTGGTTGAAAACGGTTCCCGAGTCGCACATCCTGCGGTTGGACGTTTCAAAGGAAAATAGGGAGTACTCCACAAGCATTCCCATCATCCTTGATAAAATCAGGGGCATACGAGGCTGAATGGAAAACATTGATGAACTGAAGCACCAAACCAACGGCAAGCCAACCTATAAACTGACCCAGGCGAATGTTTATGTTTCGCCGGGAGGGTTTCACTACATTGACCATCTTGACCCGATGGAAGAAGTTTCGCCAACGATCGACGGCAGCGGGCTGACCGATGCCGAGGTGACCTACATTGAGAAGTCTTTGCAATCGAATCCCGAGAGGCTGGATAATCAATTGGCAGCAGTAAAGCGGCATCTGACCATTGCGGGTAAGAAGGCGCTGGATATCGGCTGCGGAGGCGGGCTGTTCCTGGCACAGTTGAAGGCGGCGGGCGCAAATGTTACCGGCGTTGAGTTAAGTGATACGCGCGCGTTCTATGCAAAGACCAAATACGGTTTTGAAGTGCTCAAGCGCACCATCGAAGATGAATATTGGAAAAACTTTTATGGCAGCTTCGATATTGTTACGCTGTGGGATGTGATCGAGCATGTCAATTACCCCATGGCAACCGTGCAGGCAGCGGCAAGGATGCTCAAACCAGGCGGTATTCTACTGATAGATACGCCCTGCCGCGATGCGTTCTATCATCGCTTTGGCGAATTCACCTACAAGCTCTCAGGCGGGAGATTCCCGACCTTTTTGAATACGATGTATTCGGCAAAACCTTTCGGGCACAAACAGATCCTTTCGCTCACTGAGATGAAAGGACTGTTCGAAGCGGCTGGCTTGGAAGTAGCGGAGTTGAAGCGTTTTCATGAACTTTCATTCCCCTACAGTTTTTATTTAAAAAAGTTGCTGCGGTCTGAGCTGTTGGTGAAGGTGCTGCTGCCATTCGTTCACATCTTTTTCGTGATCTTTCCCATCCGCAACAAGATGCTGGCGATCGGAAGGAAAGTATAAATGGTGACCCTGCGAGCCGTGACTACAGATGACCTGCCTTTTTTCTTTGCATATCAATTGGATGAACAAGCGGTTGAAATGACGGGCTTTCCACCCCGGAATAAAGATTCATTTGACGCACATTGGTCCAAGATTCTGGCAGATGAGAACATCTTTATCCAAACCGTTTTATACGAAGGACAAGTAGCTGGTAGTATTCTTAGCTTTGTCATTCAGGGGGAACGGGAGGTCGGGTATTGGCTGGGCAGGGAGTTTTGGGGTAAAGGCATTGCCTCTGAAGCGCTGAAGCAATTTCTATTTCAAGTAACACAACGTCCGCTGTTTGGGCGGGTGGCGCAGAAAAACCCAGCTTCGAAACGTGTCCTGGAAAAATGCGGTTTCCACGTCATCGGTGAAGATAAATGGACTCCGCCCACGGGTTCGGAAGAAGTTTTGGAATTCGTATTACGGTTGGAATGAAAACTGCGTTCAACGCCTATCTTAAAGAGCTTGCCGCCAGAACCCTGCAAAACGGCGGCACGGCATCAAAGCCAGCTACTTGTGAATTCCTCCCCGATCAGGATGTGTGGAGTTTTCCAAAATATCCGGCAAAGACCGCCATTCTTCCGCCTACGATCAATTTACTCAGCGAGCTGCGTGACTTCATTACCCGGAATGAGGCTTTCCTCAACGAGGCTGATTGCTGGCTGGGCACCTGGATCAACCCGCAGACAGGTAATTTTTATTTCGACGTTGCAACAGGCATCGCAGACCTTGAAACAGCGAAACGCAAAGCAATTCAGGCAGGCAAAGCAGACGGCAGAGAGATCGTGGCAATGTTCAATGCCAAAAGAAATAAGACGATATTTCTCTGAACGAATTAAACCCCCCCCAAATTTCCCTTCTGGGCGGGGCCCCGCGAACAAACACCCCCAAACCAACCCCCCAGGGGCCGGGGGGGGGGGGGGGGGGGGGGGGGGGGGGGGGGGGGGGGGGGGGGGGGGGGGGGGGGGGGGGGGGGGGGGGGGGGGGGGAGGGGGGGGGGGCGGGCCGGGGGGAGGGGGGGGGGGGGGAGAGGGGGGGGGGGGGGGGGGGAGGGGGAAGAGGGGGGGGAAAAAAAGGAGGGGGGGGGGGGGGGGGCGGGGGGGAAGGAGAAGAGGGGGAAAAAAAGGGGGGGAGGGAGGAGGGGGGGAGGGCGGGGGGGGGAAAAAGGGGGAAAGGGAGAGGGAAGAAAAGAAAGGAGGGGGGGGAAAGAAGGGGGGCCGGGGGGGGGGGGGGGAAAAAAGGAAAAAAAAAAGAAGGGGAAGAAGAAGGGCCCCAAGGGGGGGGGAAGGGGGGAAGGGGGGGGGAAAGGGGGGGGGAAAAGAGAGGGGGGGGGGGAAGCCAACAGCCAGGGGGAGGGGGGAAGAGAGGGAGGGAAGGGGCGGGGAGAGCACCGGAGAAAAGGAGGGGAAAGGGGAGAGGGAAAGGGGGGAAGGGGGGGAGGGGGGAGGGGGGGGGGGGGGCACGGGGGGAAAGGGGAAGAAAAAAAACCCAGGGGGGGGGAAAAAAAAAAAAAAGGAGGAAAAAGAAGGAAAAAAAAAAAAAAAAAAAAAGGAGAAAAAAAAAAAAAAGGGAAAGAGGGAAAAGAAAAAAAGAAAAAAGGGGGATTAAAAAAGAGGGGGAAAAAAAAGCGGGGAAAAAAAAAAAAAGGGGGGAAAAAAAAAAAAAAAAAAAAAAAAAAAGGACAAAAAAAAAAAAAAAAAAAAAAAAAAAAAGTAAACAAAAAAAAAAAAAAAAAAAAAAAAAAAAAAGAGAAAAAAAAAAAAAAAAAAAAAAAAAAAAAAAAAAAAAAAGAGAAAAGGGGAAAAAAAAAAAAAAAAAAAAAGCGTCCCAAAAAAAAAAAAAAAAAAAAAGAAAAAAAGGAAAAAAAAAAAAATAAAAAAAAAAAAAAAAAAAAAACCCTTGGCTTAGTATTCCCCGGCAATCAACTTTTATCAGATCATATTTAACGAACATCCACCTGCATAAGATATGCGATCACCTGCCGCAGTCCCCAAAATGGAATCAACAAAACAAGGTGGACGATATTACTGAGCGCAAACAGCAAAGCGACTGAACGTAACAATGGATCCAAAACGGGGGCAAGGTTATTCAGCATCCACGTCCCTGCGCCGGAGAGG
Source organism: Candidatus Villigracilis vicinus (assembly GCF_016702885.1). NCBI lineage: Bacteria > Bacillati > Chloroflexota > Anaerolineae > Anaerolineales > Candidatus Villigracilaceae > Candidatus Villigracilis > Candidatus Villigracilis vicinus. Next base: position 265,809 of record NZ_JADJDD010000003.1, on the reverse strand, counting down.
ATCGCAAGCGTGAGCAAAGCGCCCACCCACAACCCAAGCGGCAGCCAGGCATGCCGATCCGACTCAGAAGGCAGCATGGTGCTGGATACGGCAAAGGTCAAATAGAACCAAAGAAAGAAATCCGGCACAGAAGGCAGCAGCCCCACCCCCATCAGAAATAACTTCATCTGTCCATTGACCAACACATGCCAGAGCGCATCCAGCCGCAACTGGATCACGCCTGCATACGCCACGAATGCCGTCCCGGCAATGATAGGCGCCAGCCCGATCAGCGAATCGCGCAGGATGTCTGTCCTTTCTGTTTCCACATAACCGAGTTGCAAATGTCCATCTCCCAGTGCCTGCGGAATGATGGAAAAACCGCCGGTCCGCACACCTAATATCTTCGCCGCAACAAAATGACTCAGCTCATGCAAAAACACACCAGGCAGGAATAATGCTGAGAACAAGGCGATCGTCAATGGTCTGCTGCGAGTTACAAGAAAAAGGATGATCTGAATTTCACGATGCAAAAAACGCTGGAGGTATACCAGCGGCAAAAGCATGCAAACAAGCCAAAGTAAACCAGTGAACTGCATTTAAAAAATCTCACTGACAAAGGCAAAGGTCACAGAGAATTTTCCTGATCTCCGTGACCTTTGTGGTCTTTGTGCCAAATTCTTTTATGATTTCGATTAAGCAGAGCCCGCCGCGCGCGCAATGGCGATGAACTCATCCACCTTCAGGCTCGCGCCACCAACCAGAGCACCGTCAATATCCGGCTGGGAGAAAAATTCCGCAGCGTTGGAAGCGGTCACCGAACCGCCATACAGGATGCGGATCGCCTGAGCTGTTTCTGCGCCGAAAAGTTCGCTCAAAACCGGCCGGATCATCCCGCCGTGGACGCCCTGTGCATTTTCGCCGCTGGAAGCCTTGCCTGTGCCGATTGCCCAGACTGGTTCATACGCAACAACAATACGTGAGGCGAAGTCTGCAGAAACGCCCTGTAACCCCTGCCGGGTTTGTGAAGCGACAACCTCGGCAGTCTGCCCGGCTTCATACTGCGCCAAGGTCTCACCCACGCACACGATGGGCGTGATATCGGCTTTCTGCGCCGCGAGCAATTTCTTGTTGACCGTTTCATTCGTTTCGCCAAAATAAGTACGGCGTTCTGAGTGACCCAGAATCACATACCCGCAAAGTTCCCTCACCATGGCTGGGGCGACCTCACCTGTGAAAGCGCCTTTTTCTTCCCAATGCATGTTCTGCGCGCCAAGACCGATCCCGGTCGCTGCGAGCATTTGCGAAGCGGTCATCAAAGACAGATATGGCGGGCAAACTACCCGCTCAACACTATTAACTTCATTCAAACCACCAGAAAGTGCGGAGAGCAATTCTTTCGTCTCCGCAATATTTTTGTTCATCTTCCAATTACCGGCTACAAACGGTTTTCTCATGCATTCTCCTATTGGATCGTTGTTAGTAATTTACCAGCCATCTCCCGCAGCCAGGGCGGTGCCCCCAAGTCTGAGGATAATGACAGCAAAAGGGTTTTAGCTGTTTCGCGGCTGCCCACTTTCATTTCGATCTCTGCCTTGAGCAAAAAAGCTTCGTACATATCCGGCATCAGCTTTTGAGCATTTGCGAGATTTAATTTTGCATCATCCAGGCTGCCGTTATACAAGGCGTATCGTCCGCGGGCAATGTACCCAAGTGGAAGGTCGGCGCTATCGATCCGCTCGAAGAAAACGAGTAAAGGCATTTCCTTCTCGGAAGCAGCTTTATAGACCGCCTCATGCATTCCATCGCGGACTTCCATGGGAATGTTTTCCGCACGACCGGCAATTCCAGCCAGCCGCATGTACATCCCTGCGGCAGGGATCCATGCTTCACGGGACTTGAATTCCTGCACCGCAGTCATGTAAAAATCTTTATTGGAAGGACCAGCAAGATTGGCAGCCTGCGCCAGCGCTTCGTAAGACGGATTTTTTTGACCGTCATCCCAAAGAGCAAGGGAGAGTTGCAAGTGTGCGTTCGCGTTTCCCGGATCCTTCGCCACTTCTTCACGAGCCGCAGCGACGGTTGGCGAATCACTGCTCGGCGTCAGAGGCGGGAGCAATGTTTGAGTCGCATCAGGTGGTACGTCCACGACAGGAGTAGAAACAGCCGGAGTAGCGATCGCTTGCGTTGCCCGTGCAGGACGAATAGGCAGAATGCCTGGATAGTTACGCAGTGCAAAAAATGCTACAACACAACCAAGGATGACGACCAGCCCGCCTGCCGCCCACATCCACCCGGTATTTTTTTTGGAGGTTTGCTTGGGTAATGATTTGGCGGCAATCGCAGTCCTGGCATCCAAGCCGGGCTTTTGTTGGGCTTTGGAGGCATCGCGCAAACCGGCAGGGCGCATCTTAATGGATGTACCTTGCATGGGAATACCTGAATCGATCCAGGCTTGTTTGAAAGCGTCCATTAGAATTTCAACGGATTCGTAACGGTCGAGCCGGTCTTTGGCAAGTGCCTTCATCAACACACGTTCCACCGCTTCCGGCACCGTCGAATTTACGACCCGCGGAAGAGGCAGGGGTGAATAGATATGGTCGTGAATAATGGAAAACGGAGTGTCAGCAGTAAAAGGAACCCGCCCCACCACCATTTCATACAACATGACACCTAAAGAATAGATATCCGTTTTGTTATCGAGATCTTTCTTCCCCATGGCTTGTTCGGGCGAAATATATTGCGGCGTGCCCATGATCGAATCTGCAGAAAGTGTAGATTCGCCATCTTGAGCAATACGCGCCAGACCAAAATCCGCCAGATATATAACACCGTCAGTTGAGATCAGCACATTCGATGGCTTGATATCGCGGTGCAACACGCCCTGCCGATGTGCATACGCCAAAGCCGAACCGACCGAATCCACAACCTGCTCGATCTCAACCGCAGAAAGCGGACCTTGATTTAAGCGGGCTTTGAGCGTATCGCCTTCGATGAACTTCATCACCAAATATGGGCGTCCCTCGTGCTCAGCATAATCGTACACTGGCACAATGTTCGAGTGTTCCAACCGCGCCACGACCCGGGCTTCCCGCTGAAAACGGCTGATGAAGGTCGAATCTCCATTAAATGCCTGATGCAGCACCTTCAGCGCAACATACCGATCCAGGGCGGCATGATAGGCTTTGTACACAGAGGCCATCCCCCCCTGCCCCAATTGCTCCATCACTTGATATGGACCGACGTTCGCGCCCGGCTTGAATGACATACACTTCTCCGCAGAATTATTTCCCCCCATTATAGCCGAGCCTGCCAAGCTTCGGTTATACCTGTGTAAATTGTTTGCAAACTGTCATTAAATTGAAAAGCGGACGGGGTTGAGACCCGTCCGCTTTTAGAAAATATGGATTAAGGTTGAATATCCACGGTCACATTGACAATGCCGTTTTCCGGTGTGAAAGTCAACGGGAAAGGCTTGGAAGAGCCATCACCACAATTAACACTCCATTCCTCGCGCCAAACACCTGCGCTATCCGGCTCTTGGATCACAGTAATAGTAGTCCCTTCAACAGTGGGAGCGGTGCAGCCAGACATAATACCGACCAATTGAACCGACGCCCAAGCCATAAAACGCGTTTCCTCATCGGCAAGTCCACCAGTGGGAACGTCGCCGCTCACATCCAAACCAGGGACGCCCGGCACTCCGGGAGTGGCATTCGGGTCAAGCGGGTTGAACGGTACATCAGTGGGGATGTCAAAATTTTGAATATCCTCCACCGCTGCCTGTGCAGCCACGTATGCCTGGTAGCCATAATATCCACCAGCGCCGGTTACAACACAACAACAGCACAACACCACCGCAACAACAACACCAATAATCACATTGCGGTTATTCTTTGGTTCTGTTTGAGGAACGGAATTCGTTTCCATTTTTAAATCTCTCCTGTTTAAAATTGATAAAATCATTATACAAAAGAAAGGAGCAGAAGGATATAAAATCCTTCTGCTCCTTTTGTCCTATATAAAAACGCTTACTTGTCGTTCAGGGCAGCCACACCGGGCAGTTCCTTGCCTTCAAGGAATTCAAGTGAAGCACCGCCGCCGGTGGAGACGTGAGTCATCTGCTTGGCAACACCAGCTTTCTTGACAGCACTGGCAGAGTCACCACCGCCGATCACGGTGACGGCTTTAGATTCAGCCATCAACTTCGCAAGGGCGAATGTCCCTTCGGCGAACTTCGGCATTTCGAAGACGCCCACGGGTCCATTCCAAACGATCAACTTGGCTCCATCCAGTGTGCTTTTATACACGCTGATGGTTTTCGGTCCGACATCCAGCATGCGCCAACCCGCGGGAATCTTGTCCACGTCTACGGTTTGGGTGTTGGCTTCGGCGTCGAACTTATCCGCGATGATCGCATCGACAGGCAGGACGAGTTTATCGCCCAGTTTGCCGAGCAGAGTCTTGGCGGTTTCGAGCGCTTCGGCTTCGACGAGACTGTCCTGCATGTTCAGTCCCTTCGCGGTGAGGAAGGTATTCGCCATACCGCCGCCGATGATGAGTTTGTCACATTTAGAAGCAAGCGTTTCAACGACGAGAATCTTGTCACTGATCTTCGCACCACCGAGAATGGCGATGTAAGGATGCTCAGGGTTAGCAACGGCTTTGCCGAGGTATTCGAGTTCCTGTTCCATCAAGAAGCCGGAGACAGCGGGTAAGAAGCGGGCAATGCCTTCTGTGGATGAATGTGCTCGATGAGCCGAACCGAAGGCGTCATTGACATACACATCCGCGAGGGCTGCCATTTGTTTGGCAAGTTCGAGGTCGTTCTTTTCTTCGCCTTTGTGGAAGCGGGTATTCTCTAGCATCACCACGTCACCGGGCTTGAGCGCCTTGGCAATGGCTTCCACTTCAGGACCGACACAATCGGGAGCCATGGTCACGGGGCGATTGATCAGCGTAGATAAAACTTCGGAAGCAGCACGCAGGCTGAATTCCGGGTCTGCGCCGCCCTTGGGGCGTCCCAAATGGCTGGCGAGCAGGAGCGAGGCTCCCTGATCCAAAACGTATTGGATGGTGGGTAAAGCGGCTTTGATGCGTTTGTCGTCGGTGACTTTGCCTTCTGCCATGGGGACGTTGAAATCCACACGCATGAAGACGCGTTTGCCTTTGAGTTCGATATCTTTTACAGTTTTCTTGTTCATAATTTCCGCCAAAAAAGTAGGGGCAGGTCTGAGACCCGCCCCTACGCATTATATTACAGGGATTTCGCCATCAGTGCTACGAGATCGGCAGTGCGGCTTGCATAACCCCATTCATTGTCGTACCAGGCGACCACTTTGACCATGGTGCCCATAACGATGGTATCCATGGCGCTAAAGACGCTGGAGAACTGAGTACCGCGCAGATCGGTGGAGACGAGCGGCTCATCGGTGACATCCAGGATGCCCTTCATGGAACCATTGGCATACTCGATCATCGCGGCGCGGATCTCTTCGACGCTGGCTTCTTTGTTTAAGATCGCGGTGAAATCCACAACGGAAACTGTGGGAGTTGGCACACGGAACGCCATACCGGTGAATTTACCCTTGAGTTCGGGGATAACAAGACCGACTGCCTTTGCTGCACCCGTTGAGGAAGACACAATATTCTGCGCCGCGGCACGGGCATCACGCAAATCCTTCGCACCAACGTCTTGCAGTTTCTGCGAGTTGGTATAAGCATGAATAGTGGTGAGGAAGCCCTTCTCAATACCAAATTTATCATTTAACACTTTAGCAACCGGCGCGAGACCGTTGGTAGTGCATGAAGCGTTAGAGACGATGTTGTGTTTGGCGGGGTCGTATTTATCGCCATTTACGCCGAGCACCACGGTGATATCTTCATTCTTGGCAGGTGCAGAGATGATGACTTTTTTAGCGCCGCCTGATTCAATATGCGCCTTGGCTTTGGTTGCATCGGTGAAGAAGCCCGTGGCTTCGATCACAATGTCAACGCCCATGTCCTTCCACTTGATGGCACCGGGGTCTTTTTCAGCGGTAACCTGAACGGTCTTGCCGTCAACGACCAGGTTGCCGTCTTTCACGTCTACCGTGCCATTATAGGGACCGTACGTTGAATCGTACTTCAACAAATGCGCATTGGTTGCCGGGTCGAACAAATCGTTGATCGCAACAACTTCAACCTGGTCGCCAACGCGCTGCTTGATCGTGCGCAAGACGAGGCGTCCGATACGACCAAATCCGTTAATACCAACTTTTACTGCCATGGGAAAATCCTCCAATTAAATATGTGTCAGGGAACACGAGCGTGTTGCCGCTGGTATGGTCATTCATACAACTTGAATTTTACTTCTTTTGGGCAAATTTGTGAATTTTCGTACGTCTTGGTTTTTCGTGATGAATGTAATCGATTACCAGGTAATTTTTCTAATTATTTTGAGTGACGGGCGAAAAAAGCATCCAAAATCGCTTGTGTCACTTTTGCAGAATCATGCCGCCAGGGATGCGCATCATCAATAAGGTCAGTGGCATGGGTGCGTTCATCGGAAAGTACTTTTTCATCAGCACGAACCCAAACAGACGAAGGTCCCACATCCCCTTGATAATTATTATTACATAAGATCACGTCAAAAAGATTTTCACCTACATGTCCTTCCAAAACCCGGACATGATCGTAACAAGTAAATGCATCGGTTTCACCTGCCTGTGTGGCAATATTACAGACATAGACCTTAATTGCCCGGCTTGCACGGATCCCATCCAACAGATCGTGTACGAGCAGGTTAGGCAGGATGCTTGTATAAAGGCTGCCAGGACCGATCACTATAATATCTGCCGCAAGCAGTTCTTTGATCACAGGCGGAAAGGCGGCAGCATCATCGGGTTCGAGCCATACACGGCGTACCCGTCCTGCCATTTCAGGGATCTTACTCTCCCCCTCCACACGGACTTCATTCAACGTGTATGGCAATTCCATACTTGCCACAAGTTGCACATTGTGCAGCGTTGAAGGCAAGACCTGCCCATTCACAGAAAGTACCCGCCCAGATTCAACCACGGCACCTTCAAAGCTGCCGGTAATATCTGCGAGGGCTGTGATGAAAAGATTTCCAAACGAATGTCCGTCCAGATCTGGAGAGCCGCTGAAGCGGTACTGAAATAATTGAGTTAACATGGCTTCATCATTGGATAACGCCGCCAGACAGTTACGAATATCACCCGGAGGCAGAATGCCAAAGCTCTCCCGCAGCCTCCCCGAAGAACCACCGTCATCCGCAACGGTTACTACGGCGGTTAAATTGCGAGTATGAGCTTTCAAGCCGCGCAACAAGGTGGAAAGTCCATGCCCGCCGCCAATGGCAACGATGTGGGGTCCGCGATTGCGGCGTTGAAAATTCGCCAGTGTATTGACCACATCCGAGCCTGGTTGCAGGAACGGGCGCAGGAGGGAGCGGTTCAGTTTATACATCCCATAGACGATCAGCATGACGCCCATGCCGCCGAAGATCAGAGCACGCCAGATCCTGGGCAGAAAACGCAAAGAAGCATAGGAGAGTACAGTAAGCAGAGCCGGTTCGGATGAATCCGTTCGGTAAATGTCGATCAATATGACGGCAATGCCAAGTCCAAGCAGGGTAATGCCGCACATCATTAGAAAAAGCCAGCGTTTTACTCCCAACCCTGGGCGAAGCCAGCGAGGAAGATCGCGCAATATTTCCATGAATCGGTAGAAAAAATAATCCATAAAAAAGATAATAGCAGGGAAAATACCCTGAGTCAAAGGTATAAGAAGGCTCCCTGCGCTGCGGGATGCAAAAAAAGGCATACGGTATAATACGGACGTCCAATAACGTGGCGATCAAATTTGATCGCACGCAAACGCGACACACTGCCTACACGAAGTAAATTCACCTGGACTACACAATATACCCCCTGCTCTCGCTTCCCAAGTAGCGACGCAGGGTATTGTTGTCGAAACTCAAATCTGGCAATTAATTCACACAAGGAGCAATCATGGAAAAAACAAATCTTCCCGGACCAAAAACGAAGGCTATGATCGAACGAGATCACAAAGTAATTTCGCCTTCGTATCCCCGCGGATACCCCTTCGCCATGGATCATGGCAAAGGTACTGAGGTTTGGGATGTGGACGGGAACCGCTTTTTAGATTTTATGGGCGGTATTGCAGTTGTTTCAACCGGTCACTCGCATCCCCAGGTTGTCAAAGCCATTCAGGAGCAGGCAGAAAAATTCATTCATATTTCTTCAGATTTCTATCACGAGAATTGGATCCGGCTCGGCGAAAAATTGAACGAGATCGCGCCTTTTAAGGAAGATGCGCTTTCCTTCATGACCAACTCTGGCACTGAGGCTGTTGAAGCTGCCATCAAGCTTGCGCGCTACCATACCAAACGTTCAAACTTTATCGGCTTCACCGGAGCTTTCCATGGTCGAACCATGGGCGCCGTCACTTTTACGGCCAGCAAAGCGAAATATCACAGTGGTTTCTATCCGCTAATGAATGGTGTGACCCATGCCCCCTACCCCAATCCATATCGCCCTGTGCTGGAACGACGTAAGGGTGAAGATTATGGCGAAGCGGTCGTGCGGTATATTGAGGAAGAGATCATTGCGCAGATATTGCCTGCCGAGGAAGTTGCGGGCGTTCTGGTTGAAACTATTCAAGGCGAAGGCGGTTATATCGTCCCGCCAGATGGGTTCTACCCTGCACTGCGTAAATTCTGCGACAAGCATGGCATCTTGCTTATTCTGGACGAAGTACAATCAGGCATGGGACGCACTGGCAAATGGTGGGCGATCGAACATTTTGGTGTGGAACCAGATATCATCACCTCTGCAAAGGGAATCGCCTCGGGGTATGCCGCTGGGTGCTTGCATTGCTCGGAAATCTGTCATGGATTGGGAGATCGGTACTCACGGAAATACCTACGGCGGGAATCCCATCTCATGCGCGGCTTCGCTGGCAACCATTGACTTGATCGAGAAGCAATATCTTCAGAATGCTGCTGAAGTTGGCGAATATGCCATGGACGCACTGACCGAGATCCAGGCACGCCACCCCAGCATCGGTGAAGTGCGCGGCAAGGGCTTGATGATCGGCGTGGAATTCGTGAAGGATCGCGAATCAAAGGAATCTGCCGGTGAATTGACAGAACGCGTCGTGGACCTGGCGTTCGAACGCGGCTTGTTAATGCTTTCTTGCGGAAAAAGCGTGATCCGAATCGCACCACCGCTCTCCATCAGCAAGAGTGAAGTAGATGAAGGCTTACGTATGTTTGAAGAGGCACTGACAGAAGCCGAAAAGGAAATGAAGTAGGAATTTTCAAAATTTGCGCCGCAATGTTGGCGTTGAACAAAAAAGGCTGCCTAAAAACTAGGCAGCCTTTTTTGTTTTTTTTGTTCAAGAGGTCAATCTTAACCATCGGTAATGAGCGGCGCTGCGCCAACCCGCTTTGCACGCAGGTTTAGGCTCGCCAATAATTTCTTTCTACCATTATCGTTATATAGATCCACCCATTGATAGTCACGCAAGCTGTGGGGCAATTCAATTTCTTCAAACCGGGCTGGGATGAGGAATATCTCTCCTTGGGGCATTTCCAATGCCCGGTCAAGAGCGAGGCGCAATTCCCTTTGGACATACCCTTCCCTATTCACTGATCTTGAGGAAAGGCAAAGCAAGATCAGATCGGTCTCTTCCAAAGCTTTTGATATTTCCAATTTCCAATCCTGACCAGGCAAGAGTTTTTCAGTATCAAGCCACGGGTCTGCGCCATGTGCTACAAGATAAGCATACAATTCCTGTGCCTGAGTACGATCACCGGATGCATAACTAATGAAAATATTAATGAGGCGCGAGTTCAAAACAAAATCCTCCTACGAAAGTAATTGAGTGGAAATGTCCGCTGAAGACATTTCCACTCAATCCTAAACCTTATTCATCAATTACTTGGGTCAACACTGCGCGTACAACTGTTCTCTGCAGGTATTCACCCGAAGCCTCATCAAAAGTCTTACAGGTGATAAGGGTCAACCAGGGTTTGTCTTCGTGTTTCAGCACAGAGCTGACTGCAGTCGGTTGGACGGTGCTGTTGGTACGCACCTCGTAGATATACTTCTGTCCGCCAAGGTGAACGATGATCTGGTCGCCATATTTCAGGGTGTTAAGGTTGGCAAACGGACCCTTTAAGCCACTGGCGAGGGAGGTATGTGCAGTAATAACCGAGTTACCATCAAAGGTTGGGTAGGCTGTATTTTCCAACCATCCGGCTGAACTTGCCAGCCATCGCAGATCCCATTCGCCGGTCTTTTCGTCGAATGGCACGCCAACAATGTTCAACTTCGCGCCCATGGATGGAATCTCCACCCAGAGGTCGGTCTGCGCATACGCGAAGTCTTCCGGCATATCGGGCAGATAGGTTACGCGCCCGGGTGCAAAACCGGTAGCCGGAAGTTTAATTACCTCTTTTCCGGGTCCTTCACGTAAAGGTGGCGGCAAGTTGATGGCAACTGTTGAGACTACTGCATAGCTGTTCACGCCTGCAGGAGCACTTGGGTCATACCAGCGCTCAGTACCATTCACGTTGTAGGGCGAGATCTGCACAGGCACATCCGGAATAACACCAACATTGTCGACCGCAGGGTCGATCTCCAAACTAGTCCACTCGACATTCGCTGAGTTAACCACAGGAGCAGGTCCGACGAAGATCGCATCGAACGTGACGCGACCGGTTCGCCCAAGTTGGAATTCGTTCCAGCGGACAGTGAGCGTTGTACCGATAATGCTTGGCGGTAAAGCAACTGCTGTGCCACTAACAACCGCACTACCCGGAACATACTGCAAACCAACTGGGATCTCGTCGGTTATAACCACATCAAAGGCATCCGCAGAGCTTTGAGAGGAATGAGCCACATCAATCGTAAAGGTGATGATGGAGTTATATGGAGCATTTACAGGCGTGGCGGTCTTGTTGATGGTCATTTCAGGTTCAACCAGTGTGACCGGGTTCGCACTCACCGTTTGTGAATTACCACTGTAATTCCAAACCACACTGTTTGTACGCTGGTCGCCGCCTTGGTTGGACAGGATATCCAAAACGATCAGAGAATATCGGATGGTAACCAACTTTGGCTGGAGTGTTGCGTTGGTAAGAGCGCCGAAATCAAAAGTGACCAATCCACCATTATTTGCGACAAGCGGGTTACTGCCAGGCGCGGCGCCGTCAAGAGTGTTACAGGTGCCATCGGCAAGAGTTGTGCTGGTTACACCAGCAGGCAGATCCAGTTCGATACAATCCATGAACGCCAGACCGGTTTGAGGTGTATCAACAACTGTCACATTATTCAACGTACCGGAAGGCACAAGCAGAGTGATCTCATAGATAAGCTGCTCGCCAATGGTCGCTGCAGGCGCGCCTCCAGTTGTAACAGTGGTATGGGCAGCATTGCCGTCAATAAATGCCTTTGCAATTGTAAATGTGAAGCCAAAGTCCAATGTTGGATCGGTTGTGGTGCCGGTCGAATTATCAACCACCTCAAGTGATGCAGGAGCGGTGGGGTCAAGCGCAAAAACCTTACTGGAAGCAACACCGGCTGCCGTCCCAACACCATTGTCGTTATTATCAATATTATTGTTGGGGTTATTTGTATCACCAACACTGGCTACATCTCGCGCACTGAAGAAACCAGCAGGCGGGCTGACTCGAAGGATGTAATTACCCTGCGGCAAACCGGTTATAGTGTAGATGCCACTCGCATTTGTAGTTGTGGAGGTGTAAACGGTCAGACTATTGACATTGAGGACATCCACAGTCGCCGATGGAAGCGGGAAGTCGACAAAAGCGTCATAGGCTCCATCATTATCCACATCCACAAAGAGTTGATTGCTGACCGCTACCCGATAGAAACCAAAATCCACGGTGCGGTTGCTTTGGTTGTTCACCGCTTCACCTGACTCGGGGTTGGTACCTGGATCATTATCATTGATCGGCTCAGACATGCCCGGACCAAGGACAACGGCAGTGCTGACAACATCGCCGCTGGAAATACGCGTACCATTATCATCGAGGTCAGTATTGTTCTCAGGGCTGGGCGCAGTTGTTTCAAGCAGATTGCCGTTATCATCCCGGGTTGTTCTGCTGCTCCAATACCCTACGAGCGCATTATTGGATGCATTGTTCACAAAGTTATCGGAAGGAATGACAACCAGATAACTACCCGGTTCCAGATTGTCAAAACGATAATAACCATTTACATCCGTTGTATCTGTTGTGACCAGCGTGTCTGTACCCGAATCATATTGATTGTTCGTGTTTGTGTCGCGATACAACTCAACCAGAACACCGTTCACGCCAACTTCGGTACCGTTCTGTAGTACGCCATCATTGTTGGTATCGAACCAAACACGGTTGCCAAGGCTGTAAACAGATTTGAAACCAAAGTCTACGGTCAGGTCAGTTGTAAGACCGGCTGGGCTGTCGCCAAATTCACCTGCATCCATGACAAGTGTGCCACTGGTGACGGCGCCAGGGACATTTTCTGTGGGTCCATTATCGTCGGAGTCGGTGTTGTTATTTGGGTTGGGGGTTGAACCCAAGTCTACTGTGCTGACGTAGCCATTTGGCGGAGTCACACGCACAATGTAGTTCCCTTCGGGCAAGCCGGTGAAGGAGTAGATGCCGTTCGTACCAGTTGTGACGGAACCAAGAGATGTAGTGCCGTTACCTGCAAGCAAGGTAACTGTAGCGGCATCAAGTTCAGTATCTCCAGCACCATACGTGCCATTCACGGCGGCATCCACAAAGATCAAATTACCAATGGAAACCTGGTAGAAACCGAAATCCACGGTCATGTTGGCACGGTTATCGAGGTTGCCCTGACCCGAGCTTGAGAGATCGCCTTCACTGGTAGGTTCGTTGGTTGCAGGTCCAAGTGTGACCGCAGTGGATGCTACATAATTGATGGCGCTGCCCGAGAAGGTAGTGGCGCCATTTTCATCCACATCGGAGTCTGAATTGGTATCCGGATCGTTTGTGGCAGTTTCGTTGATCGAGCCGTTGTCTGCTCTTGAAGTGCCACTGCTCCAATATCCAAGCAAGACATCTGTAGTGCCACCAGAGGTGAAGTTATCATTTGGAAGTACAACAACATAATCACCCGCACTTAAACCATCGAAGCGGTAGTAGCCGCTTGCATTTGTGGTCGTAAATCCAGCGGAGGTATCCAAAGCGTCGTACACACCGTTTGGATTTGTATCCTTATACAACTCTACGCGGGCGCCACTGACGCCGTTCTCATTCGCGTCGATATTCCCATCATTATTTGTATCAAACCAGACGCGGTTACCGAGGCTGAAGGTTAGAGAATTGAAACCAAAATCCACTGAGTTATCTGTGGTGGTCCCGTTTGCAACAGTGAGAGTCTTGGCTGTGCTAAGCGGTGTGGTGCCGCTGCCGGGCGTCATTGTTAAGATGCCGCTGGTTACTGCACCGATCGCCGTACCAGGTCCGTTGTCGTTGTTATCCGTGTTGTAGTCCGGGTCAGTGGTGTCGTTTGCATTGACTGTATCCACCGTGCTGGCGTATCCGGCTGGTGGAGTAACACGCACGACATAGTTGCCTTGCGGCAGACTTGGGAAGGAGTACACACCGCTGGCAGTCGTGACCATACTGCGGAGCACGGTCGCACCATCAGCGCTGAGTAATTCAACGGTGGCACCACCAAGCAACTGGTCGCCAGAGGCGGAAACGTATTCGCCGTCAGAAACACCGGCGATCTGGTCATCCATGAAGATCAAGTTGCCAATGCCCACACGATAGAAGCCGAAATCCACGGTCATATTGGCGCGGTTATCGAGATTACCTTGCGGGTTGGCTCCGGATACAAGATCACTTTCACCTGTAGGCTCGTCGGTGGCAGGTCCAATCGTTATGGCACGTGAAGAAACATAGTTAAGCGGGTTCGCGTTGGAGAGCGCCGTGCTGGTAAACGTGGTCAGACCATTTTCCTCGCTAGTTAGCGGGTTGCTGCCTGCGTCCACATTATTATCGGGATCATTGGTGGCGCTTTCGCTCAAGACACCTGCATTACTGACCGTTGTGCCCGTGCTCCAGTAACCAGCCAGCGGGTCACCGGCAACATTATCTCCAAGACCAATATTTCTGAAGTTATCACCTGGCAAGAGAACAACATATTCACCCGCTGTGAGACTATCGAAGCGGTAATAGCCATTTACATCGGTGGTTGTATTTCCGGCTATGGTATCGCCTGCATCGTAAGCGCCACTTGCATTAGTGTCACGGTACACCTCAACTCGTACACCACTAATACCGTCTTCACCAGCATCAATGACGCCATCATTATCGGTGTCGTACCAAACACGGTTGCCAAGGCTGAAAAGCAGGGCGTTGAAGCCAAAGTCCAGCGTATTATCAGTTGTCGTCCCATTAGCAATGGTGACAGTTTTCGGCGAGCCGCCCGGGGTTGTTCCGCCGCCAGGAGTCATCGTCAGGATATTACTGCTCACTATCCCGGAATTTAGCCCAACACCATTGTCGTTATCGTTATCATTGTTGTCCGGGTTATCATTATCGGTTTGCGGATTTGTATCAATGGCGCTGGCATACCCTGTTGGCGGCGTAACCTTGACAATGTAATTACCTGCGGGCAATCCAGTAAATGAATATGTGCCCGCCGGTCCGGTGGTGACACTGCTGCCTATTGTCGTAGTTCCGTTCTCAGCATAAAGCTGGACGGTCGCTCCGCTAAGCAGGGTATCGCCGCCATTGTATGCGCCACTGGTATCAACATCCACGAAAACCAGATTACCGATAGCCACATTGTAGAAGCCAAAGTCAAGGGTGCGGTTGCTGCGATTATTAGGCGCTTCACCCGCTTGCGGATTGGTGGCTGGGTCGTTATCAGTGGTTGATTCTAGTTCGGCACCTAATGTGACTGCTGTTGAGGCGACATAATTAACCGTATTGCCCGAGAAGGTAGTGACACCATTTTCGTCGGTATCGCTATCATAATCATTATTGGCAGTAAAAGCCGCAGTTGGGGTCGCATCACTTGGAACGCCACTGGAATTGATCAACGTGCCGCTGCTCCAATACCCCAGCAATGCATCGGTAGTTCCACCAGCCACAAAGTTATCATTCGGTATAACTACTACATAATTGCCCGCAGCAAGATTATCAAACCGATAATAACCATTCGCATCTGTATTGACAGTTGTGACAGACGTATCCCCTGCATTAAATGTGCCGCTGGCATCGGTATCACGATACAGTTGCACCAGCACGTTATTGACGCCGCTCTCGCCTGTATCCAGAATGCTATCGTTGTCCGTATCGTACCAGACGCGATTGCCAAGGCTATAGACCTTGGTAAAGCCAAAGTCGAGTGTGTTATCGGTGGTGGTACCCGTACCCTGATTCAAAGCAATATTTGCCCGCACTTCACCAGCAGACATGGTTAATGCGCCACTGTTCACTTGACCAGGTCCAGTGCCATCCCCATTGTCGTTGTTATCAGTATTAATATCCGGGTCATCATTATCATTCTGCGGATTCGAGTCGATCGTACTGATATATCCGCTAGTTGGAGTGACACGGATTATATAATTTCCGGCTGGCAAGTTTTTGAAGGAATAGGTGCCGCCTGCGCCGGTGGTAACACCACCCGCCGCATCGTCTGTGGTTCCCAAAATTCCGTCTGGACCCACTGTCACTTCGGTAGAATTATTCCCAGTGTAAAGCCGGACGATAGCGTCTCATAAAAGTGAGTCTGAAGAAAGCGAGTTGTATATGCCATCACCATCTTCATCCACATAGACCAGATCGCCGATCTCAACTCGATAGAAACCAAAGTCCACCGTCATATTGGCGCGGTTATCGTAAGTGGTTCCCTGTCCTGTGGCGGAAAGGTCAACTTCGTTAAGCGGCTCAGCAGTTGCCCCAAGCGTAACAGCCGCTGCAGCTACATAGTTGATAAAGCGATTGGATATAAATGTAGTACGCCCATTCTCGTCACTCGTTGGGAGTCCGGCATCTACATCATTATCCGGGTCATTCGATGTTGAATCTGAACGATTGGAATTATTGGCAATGGTTGTGCCTGTGCTCCAATAGCCCACCAGCGCATCCGTTGTTCCGCCTGTGGTGAAATTATCGTTCGGAATGACAACAATGTAGTTCCCAGCGGGGAGTCCATCAAAGCGGTAATAACCGGTTAGGTCTGTAGTTGTAAATGGAGATGCCGCTACGGGCAGGTCTGTACCGGGATTATAAGTTTGATTGTTATTCGTGTCAGAATACAACTCGACGCGAACACCGCTTACACCTTGTTCTGCCGCATCCAACACTCCGTCATTGTCAGTATCGAACCAGACGCGGTTACCGAGGTTGTAAACGGGAACAATAAAGCCAAAGTCAACTGTGGGGTCTGAAGTGGTGGCAGTGGCATTGGTAACAACATTGTTAGCAGCACCCGCCGCACCGCCAGTGCCTTGACCAGGGGTCAAGGTTACAACACCGCTGCTGACTTGCAATGCATTTTCGCCAATCCCATTGTCGTTCTCGTCCGTGTTTGTGTCGGGGTCGGTGGTATCTCCTGAGTCGGCAGTATCCACTGTGCTGGCATATTCAATTGGGGTTGAAGGCGGGGTAACACGGACAACATAGTCGCCTGCGGGCAAGCCGCTGAACGAATAGGTGCCGCCTGCACCCGTCACATACGCACCGGTTCCATCATCGGTCGTGCCAAGGATGCCATCTGCACCGACTTGAATTTGTGTATTGTTATTCCCTGAATAAAGCACAACGTTTGCGCCTGAAAGCAGGGTATCTCCGGCATTACGATCGCCGCTCTTGTCTACATCAACAAATACGATGTTACCAAGGTCAAGACGATAGAAACCAAAATCAACAGTACGATCACTTTGGTTATTGGGTTCTTCACCATCAGCAGATTCCGGATTGGTTGAAGGATCGTTATCTGTGATTAATTCTTGCGCACCGGATCCCAGAGTGATCGCAGCAGAAGCAACATAATCAATTCCACCGCTGGCAAGAGCTGTGGTTAACCCGTTGTCGTCAAGGTCGTCTTGATCGGCATCCGGGTCGTTGGCGGTAGCATCAGTGATCGTACCGTCTGAAATGATGCTCGTTGCGCTGCTACGATACCCAAGCAAGGGGTTCCCCGGAACGGTGTCTCCAGACGCAAGGGTACGGAAGTTATCATCTGCAATAACGACAACGTAATTTCCTGCTGGCAGGTCATCGAAACGATAATAGCCGTTCGAATCGGTGGTATCAAAAGCGAGGAAGGTATCCCCGGCATTAAAACCGCCGCTGTTGTTTGTATCGCGATACAGTTCCACGCGAACACCGTTAATACCAACTTCGGCTCCATCCATGAGACTGTTATTGTCGGTATCGTACCAGACGCGGTTACCAAGGCTGAAGACCAATGGCACAAAGCCAAAGTCCATGGTGTTGTCAGTCGTGCTGCCGCTGGAATTGGTTATAGTCACATTTGGTTTTGGTGTGGTATCCGGACGTGTGCCGCCACCGGGTGTCATGGTAAGGACACCACTGGAAGTGACCACTGCATCGATCAATACACCATCTCCATTGTCGTTGTTATCGACATTGTTATCTGGTTCGTCATTGTCGGTTTGCGGGTTGGTATCAATCGTGCCTTCATAGCCTACCGGCGGTGTAACACGGACAATGTAATCGCCCTGGGGCTGCCCGGCAAACGAATACAACCCGGTACTTGCGGCGCTTGTAGTTGTAGCAAGCAAAGTGACACCATCCGCGCTATACAATTGCACAGTGGCTCCAGAAAGCGGTGTATCACCTGCGTTATTCGCACCAGATCGATCAAGGTCGGCAAATACCAAGTTGCCAATAACAGTACGATAGAAACCGAAGTCAGCCGTCAGGTTGGCACGCTCATCAATGGCACCCAGAGGTCTGGTTCCATCAATATCGGTTTCACCCATGGGTTCAAGCGGTGGAGGTCCAAGCGTGATGACAGACGAAGAAACGAAATTAATGGTCGTGCCGGTCACGTCGAATGTGGTCACGCCGTTCTCGTCACTATCATCCTCATCAATATCGACATCGTTGGCAGTATTGTCACTGAGAGTTCCATTTGCGGCGCGTAGAGTGCCACTGCTCCAGTAGCCCACAAGCGAAGTATTGCCGCCTGTTGTAAAGTTATCGTTGGGGATGACGACCACGTAATCACCAGCGGGAAGGTTATCAAAACGGTAGTAACCACCGGCGGCAGTCAACATACCGCCCGCGGCATCATCAGCACTGTTCAGAATACCATCGGGACCCACATTTATTTCAGTGCCGCTCGAATTGAAGAGTTGAACACGTACGCCACTAACGCCGACCTCTGTTGCAGTATCGATCAGGTTGTTATTATTGGTATCAAACCAAACGCGATTACCCAGACTATAGTAGGGAGAGATAAAGCCAAAATCGAGGCTTGAGTCGGTGGTAGTCCCAGTCGCGTTGGTCTTTGTAATATTCGCTCCCGAATCTGTGGAAGGATTCAGAGTCAGCACTGCGCTGGAAGCCTGCCCAAGCGCGGTTCCAACACCATTATCGTTATTGTTGGCGTTCTGATCCGGATCGTCATTATCATTTTGCGGATTGTCATCACGCGTGCTGTAATAACCAGCAGGCGGGGTGACTTTCACAATGTAGTCTCCGGAAGGCAACCCAACAAAGGAATATAGACCATTTGCAAGGGTGGTAACACCGCCCAAGGCATCATCACTTGTACCGATAATGCCGTCTGGTCCCACTGGGATTTCGGTTGTGCCGTTGCTCATAAAGAGTTGAACAGTCGCACCCGCCAAAGGACCATCAGGGCTGCCATCCAGGTCGCCGTCTTCGGTGAAATCGGCAAAGACCAGGTCGCCAATAGCGGCACGATAAAAGCCAAAGTCAACTGTCATGTTGGCGTGGTTGTCTGTAGAGCCCTGCCCGCTGGCAGAAGAAGGTTCACCCGTAGGCTCCAACGGCAGACCACCCAGAGTGATAGGAGCAGAGGAAACATAATCGATCGGATTAACAGAGGAAAGCAACGTACTTAAGAAGGTTGTAACACCATTCTCATCACTTGTGCCTGAGACGGCATCACGATCATTATCAGGGTCGTTGGTAGCGCTTTCAGATAGAGTGCCAGTTCCATTAACGGATATCCCTGTACTCCAATAGCCTGCCAATGGATCAGAGCCCATGTTATCGCCCGCGCCGACATTGCGGAAGTTGTCACCGGGGATGACAACCACATAATCACCCGCTGGCAGGTCATCGAAGCGATAATAACCAGTACTATCTGTCTCGGTATAACCAATGAAAGTCGCGCCTCTATACAACTCAACCCGCACGCCACTGATTCCTGACTCGGCAGCATCCAATACACCATCATTATCCGTATCGTACCAAACGCGGTTACCAAGACTGTACAAAACAAAACCAAAATCAACGGTTGGATCGTATGTGTCGCCGATAGCTGTTGTTATGATATTTTTTGAATTCGCACCTGCATCACCTGGAACCAGGGTAACAAGTTCACTTTCAACCAAACCTGAGCCAATTCCAACTCCGTTGTCGTTGTTGTCGATGTTCGTGTCCGGATCGTCGTTGTCATTTTGCGGATTGCTATCCACTGTACTTGAGTAGTCTCCCGGCGGATTTACTTTTACAAGATAAGTACCCTGGGGTAATCCCTGGAATAAATAGGTGCCAGCAGCGCCAGTAGTGACTCCACCTGCGGCGTCATCGCTTGTACCGAGGATGCCGTCAGGACCTGTATTAATTTCTGTTTCTGTAGCTCCGTCACTGGCAAAAAGTTGAACCGTTGCGCCAGAGATGGGGGTATTCGAACCATCGTAAACACCATTGCCATCTGAATCCATAAAGACCAGACTACCCAGGGATAGTTTATAGAAGCCAAAATCCACTGTGCGATTACTGAGGTTATCTGGTGATTCCCCTGCAGGGTTGGCAAGCGGCATATCGTCATCGTTTGTAGGCTCGGCGGGACCAGGAGGACCAATGGTGATCGCATCACTGATCACATCGCCGCCCAGTTGCGTCAAACCGTTTTCATCACTATCAAGATCGTCGTCAGGGTCATTTGCCGTGGCATCAGTCGTTGTACCGTCCGCGGCAATAGTAGTGCCGCTGCTCCAGTATCCACTGAGCCTGTTTAAGGGCGCTATATCACCAACAACATTCTTGAAGTTATCATCAGGGATCACAACCACGAAGTTATTCGGCTCAAGATCGTCAAAGCGATAATAGCCACCGCCGCTGGTGGTTTGCGTCCCACGCAGTACAGTTGGGTTACCGCCTGCATCGGCTTCGAACAACTGCACGACAACGCCGTCCACGCCGACTTCATCCGTATCAATATCACCGTCGTTATTCGTGTCAAACCAAACACGGTTGCCAAGGCTGAACAAACCACCCACACGCAGAGTGTCTGTTGTGGAGTTGATGTTTTGCACACCCCCCGTTGCTGTAATGCCACCAACAGGGATAACATTAACATACGCACCGATCTCGGTTGAAACGACATTTATCTCAACCTTACAAATATCTTTGCCGCCGGGGTCACCACGTGCAGCAAGGCTGCCGCCTGTTAATTGAATTGTGCCAGTCCCAGCCACAGCCGTCAGCGTGGTGGTGGTTACGGGAGCAGCAGGGTCAATACACGTATGAGTAGCAAGGTAATCAGGACCAGAAGCGATTACAAGCCCATCTGGCAGAGTTGGAAATTCATCCAATAACCCCATTTCTCTTACAGGCACATTGCTGGTATTTGAAATGGTAATGGTTAATTTTGACACTTGATTCACTGCCACAGGGTTTGGATTGAACACCTTGACCACACCCACACCAGGTAGGTTGGTCAAGGACGCTTCGGTTGGCTGATCGCTGGTCACGCCATTTGCAGTGGTTAAGGCTCCAGCAGGAATTCGGTTCGTGCGATTTCCATTGACATTCATGATCACACGCAAAGTGATCGTACAACTGGAAAATGGCTGGAGTACACCGCCACTGAAAGAGAATTGCGCATCGCCGGGATTTCCCACCAATGTGCCTCCACATGTCCCTGTATTTAACAAAGGCGGGTTGGCAAGTTTAATTCCACTAGAGCCTGGCAAATATAACAGATCCATATTGTCAGTGAACGCCACCCCGGTAAGCTGAGTAGCATTGGGGTTGATCAACTGCACAGTCATTGTGGATGTGGCGCCGCCGTAAACCAAGACCGGGCTAAAACCTTTCACAATGCCAATTTCGAGGTTCTTAACGGTTAAGTCTGCCTGGGCTTGTTGTAATGCCTGCACTACCGAACCAGTCGCAGATACTGTAGCAGATGTATTTCCAACCGGGATCGTATTGGTGTATGTGCTTGCAGAAGAGGGAGATGTATCCTTACCTTGAACGTCAACAGTAATCGTACAAATACCTGGAACACTACCTAATTTGGCAGGGACGGTTCCACCGGTCAGTTGAATGGTCTTGAAATCCGGCGAGATCGTTACAGTCCCTGCACCACAGGTAGTAACAGCATTGATGGGGCTGTAGACAACAATCCCATTGGTTGTGTCTCCCGGAAGGTTATCGGTGATATTTACATTAATCAGGTCAGAAGGCGCTTCATTTTGCAAGGTTATCGTTAATACAGAACGCCCATTTGCCTGCACTTCTATTGGGTAGAACGCTTTGCGTGTGGTTAAGGTAGTTGCGCTTAACAACGCCGAGGCAGCGGTAAGTTCATTGGTGCGTCCTTGCTGGGTTGTAATATCATTCACTGGGATGGTATTGGTGTAAAGACCTGGCGTCACTTCAACATCCACAGAGATCGTACAATTTGCTCCGGCAGCCAGGGTGGTAAGCAATGTCGTATCATTAAAGATCACTTGATCCGGATCAGCAACAGTATTCAATGTTAATGCGCCCAAGCCGCCCGGACAGGTGGTTGCGGCATTAGGTGTTGTTGCGATATTCATCCCCGCAGGCAGCGTATCCGTAAAGTGGATACCATTAATCGGTAGATCTGCTGGAGCCGTGATGGTAATGGTCAGGCGGCTGGTGGTCCCTAAAGTTGAAGATGGACTGAATGCCTTGGCAACATTTACAGGCAGGAAGGGGGCGTTGACTACGGTTAAGTCCCGCGGAGTCGTTGTATTCGTTCCTACCCCGGGTCCTTGCCCCGACGTGATCGTTCCTGCGTCAATAGTGTTGGAGTACACCCCAGCGGTAGTCGAAGAAACATTGAAAATAACGGAACAACTTGAGTTTGGTGCGATCGTACCGCTCGCCAACGTAATTGAGTTCGTAGTTGAAGTAATGGTCCCGCCGCATTGAGGCGAGACAGGGCTGCCTGAAACCAACAAGCCCGCCGGTAGCGAGTCTGTAAAATTAATACCAGTCAGCGTCGTGTTACTGTTATTACTCAATTGAATAGTAACAGTATTGGTGTAACTCCCATCCAAACCCATTATATAAGGCGCCGCAAATGACTTCGTGGCAGTTAATGCCGGACGTATGGTCATGCCAGCAGATGCCGGGAAGATGTTGGTAACGCCCGGCTGATCGGCAGTTAAAGTATCTTTGGGAATCGTGTTCGTTTGCGCGCCACTGGATGTTAATGAAGACTGGACAGTAGCCGTGATGGTACAGGTACCCAAGGTTGTCGGCGTAGGTCTGGGAGGGATGGTTCCCCCAGTCATTTGAAGTGTAGTTGCAGTGGTAAAGGTAACCACACCACTTCCACAAGTCGTAGTAGGGGTGCCTGTAAAGGTTAACCCTGGCGCGCCTGGCAGCAGCGAATCGGTAATTGCCACATTTGTATAATTCGCATTGGTGGGGTTCTGAAGCGTGATAGTTAAAGTAGACGTATCACCAGCATCAATATTTACAGGAGAAAATAACTTGGTAACATTTACCGGCTGAATATTCAGGTCCGCTTCAACATCCGTGGAGTTATATACGCCTTGTTGTGTTTTCAGAGAAGCAGGGTCTGTTGGACCTGCTGGAATGGTGTTTGTGTAAGCTCCACTATTTCCAGTAACTGTCACGGCAATCAAACAATCAACACTTGGCGCAACAGTTCCAGCGCTGAGAGAAACCACACTACCACCATCTGCCGCAGTGATTAACGCGCCAGCTCCACAACCTGAGGTTGTAAGCGCTGCAGGAGTGGCTAGTATCACTCCTGCGGGGAGATTATCGGTAAATGAAACATTCGTCAGGTCGGTATCATTATCATTATTATTGATACGGATCGTCATCCGGCTGGTTTGACCTACATAAATCGTATTGGGAGCAAAGGTCTTACTCAATGAAGGCGGTTTTACCTCGATCACTGTAATGGTTGCACTGGCAGGTGAAGTGTTTGTAATTCCGCCTTCGTCACCTGTGGCCGTCAACGCGCCAACATTGATAACATTAATGATATTTCCCGGAGTGATCGAAGAGATGGGAACCTCAACATAACATTCCCCCGGAACAGTAACCTGCGGGGCTACACTACCACCACTCATTGTCAGAGTAGTATCGCCAGGAAGTGGGGCAAAAGTTCCGCCGCAGGTATTTACGATCGCGCCCGGCGCCACATATAACCCGGTTGTCAGGTTATTTGTCCAGGCAACACTCGTCAACCCGTAAACATTTGGGTTAAAGATGGTGATACGAAGAATCGAAGTCCCGCCCGCGTCGATTTGAAGCGGGGTGAATTGCTGGTTGATCTCAGCCGGGAGCGATGCAGCATAGGCAGGCGTTGCGGGTCCAAGGAAGAGCGAACCAATCATAACAAGAGCGAGAAACAAATATTGAAAAGACCGTGACATATCATATCCTTGGAAAAATAGTTATATACAGAGCAAGCGCCTATGTTTTGAGAAAAAAAACAGCAAAAACGGCATACGGCCGGTTTCGCTGTTTTGCTATCCCACATCCGCCCCATAAATAAAAAATGGGGTTAGCGACCAATCCAGTTGTGAGGTCGTTGCATCCGTAGAAAAATAATAAAATCTTAGCAATTTTATAGCCTAACAGTACTATGGTCAACATCGTAAAATAACAAAAATGTCGGTTGGGCTGGTAACCTGCACATATTATACATATAGGAATCTAACATCCTAAAATTCTCCCAGTGATAAAATCATTGCAATTATGTCCCTTGTACCATCGATGTTGCCAGATTTTCGTGTACGCCAGCGGGATTACCTGCTGGAAATCTCACGTCTGCTCACTCAGGAACTCGACCTGGAGAAGCTCATGGCGCGTATTTTGCGCGTTTCCATTGAAATGCTGGCTGGGCAAGCCGGCATTATTGCGCTCAAACTACCCGACGGCTGGCGCGTCGCTGCAGCACATGGCATTGCCCCGGCTTTTCTCTCCTACTTAACCCCGCTCCTCGCCGAAGAAAAAGTCCGCGAGTTGGATGTACGTGAACTCAACCGTATGCTCAAAGGACTGACTTATACCGCCAGCATGGGGCTGCTCAATGGCACAGGTCTCCCACTCGCCGCTCATGAGCAAGTCATTGGCGTTATCTTCATCTTTCGTAATTACCCCGATCTTTTCACTCCCAACGACCGCATCCTTCTGCAATCTTTTGCCGACCAGGCAGCGATCGCCGTGTTTAATGCCCAACTTTATGGGCAGATCTCCTACGAGAAGAAACGACTTGATGCCCTGCTCGACTCTGCGGGAGACGGCATCCTCATCCTAGACGCGCAGTTGAACATCGAGCGCTGTAATGAAGCCTTTTGTCAACTCTTCGGCGTAACCCGTGAAGACGTAACCAACAAACCTCACAGTGAGATCGTTCGATGGAAGAAAGAACCGCAAGGCAGCACGCTTGAAGAGTCAGTTGCCAACGGTTGGCCCCTCACCCCCAACGCCACCCTTTACGTGGAGGGCGACTTGAATCGTCCATTACCGCCCGCTCTGCCAGTTGGCATCACGTACGCACCGCTGCTTTCTGATGAAGGCAAACTCCGCAATGTCATCGTTGCCGTGCGCGACATCACCCACTTCCGCAACGCCGATGAGATGAAAGCCACTTTCATCTCTATCGTCAGTCACGAGCTGCGGACGCCAGTGGCGCTTATCAAAGGCTATGCTTCCACCCTGCGGCGCGCCGATGCAAAATGGGACAAGCACACTATTAATGATTCGCTTGGCGTCATTGAAGAAGAAACAGACCGCCTCTCGAAAATGATCGACGATCTGCTGGATGCCTCACGTCTGCAAGCTGGGGGACTCAGCTTGAATCAGGCTGATGTGGCTCTGCCCAGTCTGGCGTTAAGAGTGAGCGAACGTTTCGCGTCGCAATCCCCTAAACATCGTATCCACACCGATTTTCCTGAAAAATTCCCCGTCATCCTTGGCGATGAAAATCGTCTGGAGCAGGTGCTTTCAAACCTTGTGTCGAACGCCTTGAAATACGCCCCCGAAGGCGAGATCAAAATATCCGGGACAACTCTGCCTGAACAGGTGATCGTGTGCGTAAGCGACGAAGGACCCGGCATCGATGCCCGCGATCTTCCGCATATCTTCGACCGTTTCTATCGCTCGACCAACGCCGTCAAACAGACAAAAGGCGCCGGGCTTGGTTTGTACCTTGCGCGTGCCATTGTGGAAGCGCATGGAGGGCGCATTTGGGTGGAAGGAAATAACGGTTCGAGCGCCAAGCCGAAATCTGATGCGGGTGCCCGAATCTGTTTTTCGCTGCCGCGTTAGCCGCCCTTCAGAATTCAGCCATTTTCCCCACTGGAGAATCTCCCAAAGTTACTACGGGAAAGGTAAAATTCTTTCAAATTTCAACGAACAAAAAATGAGCGCTGTATCAGCCGTCAAGGTATGATGCGGCACCCGCAAAGTTAATTTAAAAGGACATAAAATGGCAAAGATCCCCGCGCGAAAACAAGTGAACAAGAAATATACCTGGAACGCTGAAAGCGTGTTCAAAAGCACCAAGGACTGGGAAGCAGCTCTCAAAGCTGCCATTGACGACATTCCCAATGTAAAAAAATTCGAAGGCAAACTTGGGACAAGTCCTGAAACGCTGCTTGAAGGCATAAAAGCCATCGAAGATATTTCATTGCGCATGCAGACTATTTACATGTATGCCCAATTTGCCTACGCAGTGGATACGACCAACCAGGCGGCGGCAGGCATGGTCGGCAAAGCACAGGGCATGGCAGGGCAGGTTGCCGCCGCCATCGCCTTCCTTAACCCCGAGCTTCTGTACATTGGCAGGGAAAAGCTGGAAGGCTGGATGAACGGCAATGATCAGTTGGCGGTCTACCGTCAGAGCATTGACGACCTCTTCCGCCAACAGGCACACGTGCGTTCCACGGAAGTGGAAGAGATCCTCGGTATGACCGCTGAAGCTTTTAGCGGTCCTTCGAGCAGTACTAGCATGTTGGTAAATGCCGACTTCAAATTCACACCCGCTACAGATAGCAAGGGCAAAAAGATCGAAGTCACTCAGGGGAATTTTTACTCCACCCTGCTTGAGCACCCCGACCGAAAAGTGCGCCAGAGCGCCTTTGAGAATTACCACGACAAGCATATCGAATTCAAGAATACACTCGCAACCAACCTGGCAACATCCATCAGCGCGAACGTGTTTAGTATGCGCGCGCGCAAATTTGACACCACCCTTTCCGCGTCATTGTTCAATAATAACGTTCCAGAGGAAGTTTTTCATAACCTGATCAATACCTTCCAAAAGAAACTGCCTGTTTGGCATCGTTATTTCGAGATCAAACGCAAAGCGTTGAAGTTAAAAGATATTCAATATTTCGACATCTGGGCACCGATCGCCAAGAAACGCGTACCTGTTTCGTATGAAAAGGCAGTTGACCATATCAGCGATAGCCTGGCTCCGCTTGGCAAAGAATATGTAGAGGTCATGCGTCAGGGATGTCTCAAAGACCGCTGGGTGGATTCCACCGTCAACCTCGGCAAGATGAATGGCGCGTTCTCTTATGGCTCGCCGCAGACACATCCCTTCATTATGATGTCCTACACCGATGACATCGGCAGCATGAGCACACTGGCGCATGAGCTTGGGCACTCCATGCATTCATACCTCTCATGGAAGAACCAGCCATTTGCCTATTCAGGGTATTCCCTCTTTGTTGCCGAAGTGGCTTCGAACTTCAACCAAGCCATGATGCGTGGACACCTGCTCAAGACCATCAAGGACAAGAACTTCCTGATCTCTTTGATCGAAGAAGCCATAAGTGGAAATTTCTTCCGCTACTTCTTCCAAATGCCCACCCTTGCTCGTTTCGAACTGGAGACTCATCAGCGTGCCGAACGCGGCGAACCTCTCACCGCAGACGCAATGCAAACCCTGATGGCAGACCTGTTCACCGAAGGCTTTGGTCCGAAAGTTAAGATCGACCGTCCGCGTGTAGGTATGGTGTGGTCAACATTCAGTCATTTGTTTGCCGATTATTATGTATATCAATACGCCACCGGCATTTCAGGTGCGCACGCCCTCTCTGCCCGCATCTTACGCGGAGAGCCGAATGCCGCCCAGGATTACCTCGGCTTCCTCAAATCCGGTTCGTCAGCTTACCCGCTGGATGTACTCAATAAAGCCGGTGTGGATTTAAGAACCCCTCAAGCGGTAGAGGAAACCTTTGCGGTCATGGAAGGCTACATTGACCGGCTGGAAGAGTTGATCGGGTAGTTGCACAACCTCTCAGTTTAATGATCTTTTAGTCTAGTTATTACGCATCACGGGCTACATAATCCGTGATGCGTAACCATGTATAATGTAAGCATTAATCTCAAATCGTCAATCGGAAATTAGAATGGCACAAACTCAAATCGCATGCCCCCGCTGTAGACAAATGATCCCTGCCAACGTTGAGCAATTGTTTGACGTGACAGCCGATCCGCAAGCCAAACAACGCCTCATGAGCGGACAGGTCAATTACGCCCGCTGTCAGTTCTGCGGGTATCAAGGACGTCTTGCCACCCCCGTGGTATATCACGATAATGAAAAAGAACTCTTGCTAACCTTCTTCCCCGCTGAATTGGGGTTGCCGGTCAATGAGCAGGAACGCATGATCGGTCCGCTCATCAAACAGGTGATGGAACGCCTCCCTGCCGAGAAGCGCAAAGGCTATTTGCTCAAGCCGCAAGCCAACCTGACCTACGAGTCAATGATCGAAACCATTCTCGGCAAAGACGGCATTACACCGGAAATGTTGAAAGAACAGCAAGACCGGGTGCAGTTCATCGAAAAACTGATGCAGGTCACCTCGAAGGATGTGCGTACTGAGTTGATCAAGCAAAATGCGAAGATCATCGATGAGCAATTCTTTGCCCTCTTCAGCCGCATTGCCCAGAGCGCCATGAACAGTGGACAGGAACAAATGGCACGTGTGCTCATTGATATCCAAACCCAGCTGCTTGAAGAGACCGAGTATGGGCGTCAATTGAAAGAGTCGGTCGCAGAGTTGGAAGCCGCACAACATGAGTTGCAAGATGCCGGTCAGGGATTGACGCGTGAAAAACTGCTGGACTTTGTGCTTGCTTCCAAGTCCGATGCACGCATTCGCGCATACGTATCTCTGGCGCGTGGCGGCATGGATTACACTTTCTTCCAGACGTTGACCGAGCGCATTGAAGAAGCCTCCTCTGATGAAAAGACCCGCCTCGAGAGCATTCGCGAAAAACTGCTTGGCTTTGTTGCGGAAATTGATAAACAAATGGAAGCGCGCCTCAAACAGGCTCAAGACTTTGTTGAGGCATTATTGAAAGCACCAGATATTGAGCAAGCTGTCAGCGCAAACCTGGACAAATTCACTCAAGACTCGGTTGAGGTGGCTCAACAAATGCTCAGGCAGGCAACCGAAAAGAACGAATACGAGCGGATGGGCAAACTGCAAAAGATGATCCAGGTGCTGCAAACCGCCAGCGCACCGCCTGAAATTTCCATCATCGAACAGTTGATCCAACTGCCAGATGCGGCAACCGTTGAAGAAGCATTAACGCAAAACCCGGATATCGTCACTCAGCAATTGCTGGATACCCTTACCGGGCTTGCCACTCAAATGGAATCCCAGGGAGATAACCCCGAAGCCAAGGCGATGGGAGATAAATTGAGCGAGGTTTACAAAGTTGCGCTCAAAGTCTCGATGAAAAAGAACATGGGCTAAAAAGAAGGTCACCGTAAAGGTGACCTTCTTTTTTATCTCAATCCGGCAAACAGGTCTGTTTCTTTCGCGCGCCCGCCATTCACCAAACTAAATGCCCGAAAGAATGTGCCCTGCATCGCCAAGACAGCTACACCCGCATCTTCGTGCATTTCAGCCAGAGCGCCCAAAGTTGCCAATTGGCTCTTATGGCACTGAATGGCACGCCAGGCAGTATGGCAATACTCCGCCATTTCAATATGCGTAGTGATCATCCAATCCTGCCACGGCGCTTCGCCGCGGATCTGGTCATCCACAGGGAAGGTCATATCACCCATGAATGGGGCAATAAGATTGACAAAATTTTCACCATCCACCATGTAGTAGAGTTTTTGGACACGATACGCAGCGAGATTCTGCGGGTCCTTGTAACTTGAGTCGGCAGCGCAAACAATGGCGGCGTTGGTAAACTGTCCAACGGCGATGTGATCCGGGTGACCGTAGTTGCCGTCATGCGGAAATGTCACCACCACTTGTGGCTGAATGCGGCGTATATGAGTGACGATTTTTGCTATGGCTTCAGCAGGGTCAGCTTGATCCACTTGCCCATCGACGTAGTTAAGAAATGATAGACTTTTCATGCCAAGCTCATTCACGGCATTCTCCAACTCTGTGGTCCGAAGTTGACCGAGGCGCTCCTTGCCAGGATTCTGCTCTTCGGGTCCGAACCAGCCCACTTCCCCGCGTGAAGCGCAGACGAGATGAGTCTCCATGCCTTCGGCGGCATACTTCGCGAGTGTGCCGCCCATCCCCATCGACTCGTCATCAGGATGGGCAAAGACAGCCAACAGTTTTAGTGCGGTCATCGAATTCTCCTAAAAAATCTGCCGCCCATTTCGGCGGCAGGAGTAGTTGAGTTATCGCTCTGAAACTTGCAACAGGGCTTCTGCGGTGATATTGAATGCTTTGGCAAAACCTGCCACATACCGCTTGCCGCGCGGAGTGAAACGTTAAAAACTAAAATCGACCATATTGAACAATTGCTCCGCTTCAGGGAAACGCACAAGGTATTGCGCCTTTAGCGGAGTGAACCCCGGCTCGCCAACCTGGATCATCTCTGCCTTGCCGCGAATAGAAACACGCGCCAAAGTCTGAGGGTCACTGCGTCCATCATCTGTTTCACAGATCATCAGGCTTACACGGTTATCCTTTTGCATATCCACAGTATGCTGGGCGAGACGGCTCACAAAAATATAAAATGCCGAAAAATCATCGGCATAAATATAGGCTGCCATGGAAACCTGCGGCGCTTCATCTCTCAGCGTTCCAAGAGACGCAATGCGCGTATTGCGTATAAGTTGAGCTAAAACCTTTTCTGACTGTGCATCCATGCTGGATCATTCGCCTATCTGTGGGTTGTCTAATCGCAGACCATGCCCACGTACGGTGTTTATATATTGATGACCGGGATCGAGCACTGCCAGCCTGTCGCGCAAACGGCGGATCAAAGCGTCCAATGCCTGATCCGACACACCCGCAGTCTGATCCTCGCCCCACACATCAGAAACGAGACTGGTACGTTCAACCACCTGCCCCTGATTTTCATATAATGTCCAAAGCAATTTAAATTGCTGGGCAGACAATGGCGGAATTAACTGCTGTTGATTCACCCAAACCTGACGTGATTTCTGCTCCATCACAAGCCGCCCGGCACGCGGTCCATTCTCGGCAAGCGGCATGGTGGCATCGGATGTCAGAAAGGTAAATTGCTGAGCCAGTGCGATCCCAAGCATATCCCCATCCTGCAACATGATCGGACCTGTGATCTCCGTGCCATTATGATTTGTACCGTTCTTACTCCCGAGATCTTCAAGGGTAACCCCTTCTTGATTCGGAGTGATGCGTGCATGAAATCGTGACACCTGACGATCCTGCACCTGTATATCGCAGCTGGGGTCGCGCCCCATCATCAGGGTGCGGCTCAAAGTCCAGCGCTGCCCCTTTAGGGGACCGTCCTGCGCAACAAGAATGGGATATTCCTCTTCGCGGTCCATAATCTCCTCATCGCCTCTTGTGAGCATGTATTTCATCTCTATATTGCAAAGGCGTTTATAATATAGCAGAAAAGCGGATTTCTGTGCATGGGATTATAGTGCAAAAGTGATACACGCCGAAAATATCACTTCGCCATCACTACCGTTTTTGAAATCAAGAAGGAGAAGGTTTGCCCCTATCATTAATGAACGGGGAGACCCTGCGTGAGCGCTATATTGTCCGTGAACAGATCGGGCAAGGCGGCACGGGTAATATTTACCTTGCAGAAGACATTCGCCTGCAGGGGCGTTTATGCGCTCTTAAAGAAGTAGAGCATAATCAGGTTCTCCCATCCGAAGTCCTTACACAAGCCCGCGACCAGTTCTTTCGTGAGGCATCTGTTCTCGCGCGCCTCGATCATCCCAACCTGCCCAAAGTATCAGATTTCTTCTCAGAAGGTCCGCGTGATTACCTGGTAATGGACTACATCCCCGGCAAAGACCTGCGCCAAATAATGCAGGATGCCCGCCGCAGCAACACCTTCCTCTCTGAGAAAGAAGTCCTCAACTGGGCAACCCAGATCGCAGAAGCACTCAGTTACTTGCATCATCAAGACCCGCCCATTGTTCACCGTGACATCAAACCCAGCAACATCAAATTAATGCCGAGCGGGCTGGTCAAACTTGTAGATTTTGGTCTGGTCAAGATCATGGCACCCGGCGAAGTGACCATCACCGTCATTCAAGGTCAGGGAACTGCCTTGTACACTCCGCTTGAACAATACGGAGGCGACGACACCCACACCGATGCCAAAGCGGATATCTTCTCCTTTGGCGCAACTCTCTATCACCTACTGACAAATGAACCGCCTGCCGAGGCACGCAAGCGCTTCCTCAATAGCCGCAACCTGACTCCACCCATCGACATAAATCCACGCCTCAGCCAGCACGTGGAAAGAGCCGTTCTTTGGGCTATGTCACTCCACCCCGACGACCGCCCTGCGGACGTACTGATCTTCCGTGACGCACTTCTCGGTAAATTGGAAGCACCAGCCCAAATTCAGCCCGAACGTTTTGGCTTTGAGACACCGCCCTTCTCCATTTTCACTTCGGAACAAATCGCAGGGTATATTGCATTTGGGTTATTTTTGGTAGGGCTCATTGCAACCGTCGTTCGCTAAGCCTTGCTCAATAAAAAAACTCACCCTTGAAAGCTAGCTTTCAAGGGTGAGTTTTTTTAAGAACCAATGAGGGGATTGTTGTATCCACCATGCAGATCTATAAACCAGTTACCTCACTCGCCTTTTCAAGCATACGGCAAAATGAACACAACTCGGGCGCAGACGTAGGTTGACCGCATTTCGCGCAAGGATGGATATGCGCCGCATCCTTGTCTCGCTGAACAAACAACTCCCCGCTCTGCCGCGCATCCAGGAAGCGCAGGTAAAACGTCAATTTCGTCCCCGGGCGAACATTTTCCAACTGGTTCAACGACTCTTTGTAGAAGACCTGAGTGGCACCTTCCGCAAACGGACATTCATCATAAATATATTCGATGCCGCGGGCAATGGCATAGGCGGTCATCTCGCGCTCATAAAAGCGGCACAGCGGTTTTACTTTGCGCGCCAATCCCTCGGCAGAAGGCAGGACAGGACCCTGTCGCAAAAGATAATCCGCCGACCATTGCAGTGTATTCCCGAACAAAACTGCCGCCTCATCATCCAGGTTATGCCCTGTCGCCAGAACATCATATCCAAAATCACGTGCGATGCGGTTCATTTCATGCCTCTTCGTCAAACCGCATACCGAGCAAGGCTTGCCATATCCACGATGAGTGACCTCGGAAAGTACGGGGATGGAATGCCCATATTCTTTTTCAACATCCACAACATGCAGCGTAAGGTTGTTCGCTCGTGCAAATTCTTCCGTCAGACGATGAGACTCGTTCGAATAATTAACTCCACCGTCAATACCCAAGCCAAGATACAGACCATCTGCCTTGTAACCGAGGCGTACAAGAATATCCCACAACGAAAGGGAATCCTTACCGCCTGAAACCGCTACAAGGATCTTCTCATCGCGGGTGAACATATTATATTTTTTAATGAAGCGTTCCGTCTGCTCCGGGATCCATTCCAAAAAGTGGTCTTTACACAACGCCATGCGATGCTGGCGCATATTGATCGAGGCTCTCTCTCCGCATTTTTTACACTTCATAATTAACCGCCCGAGATCACAGCCACAAGCTTTATAACATCCCCATCTTTCAGCAACTCATCCTCGGTCATCAGCTCGCCTTCACGGGTCGCAATGATCGACTCTGGAACGATACCGCACTTCTTTAAAGCATCCAGCAAAGCCATTCCAGATTTAACTTCATATTCCTTGTTACGCAAGATCAACTTGGCTGTCATAGTTCACTCCTGGCATTCGACACAGCTATTATTAAAAACACAGGCACGTACTGCAAAACATCCTGTTTCTTGCAGCCTATTATTATTTGCACTTCATCCAAAGGACGGATATTCTACCACCAACAAAAGTCATCTTGACATCTGCACAAGCATAACGTAGATTCAGAATATGCGAATCGGAATGATGGTCGACAGCTACAAGCCGTATATCAGCGGAATCACAAATTATGTCGAGGTGAACAAACAATCCCTCGAAAAAGCCGGGCATGAGGTCTTCGTATTTACCTTCGGCGACCTCGAATACGAGGACTCCGAAACCAATATCATCCGCAGCCCCGGGGTACAACTCGCCGATACAGGCTTCTATCTCTCCATGCGTTATTCACGCGAGGCAAAAAAACTATTGCAAAGCATGGACGTTGTGCATGTCCATCACCCATTTTTGAGCGGACGCCTTGCCCTGCGCTATTGCCGCCCTGTCCAGATCCCGATCATATTCACCAATCACTCCCGTTACGACCTGTATGCGCAAGCCTACCTGCCCATGATGCCGGAAGAGGTCAGCCTTGGAATGCTGCAATCATACATGCCGCCCTTCTGCAAAGCCATGGACCTCGTCATCACTCCATCGGCAGGAATGGAAAAGGTTCTGCGGGAATTCAAAGTGGAAGCGGATATTGAGATCGTGCCAAACGGAGTGGACTTGACCAGTTTTCAATCTGCAGCCCCGCTTGCACGCGCAGACTATGGCTACGAACCGGAAGACATCCTCATTGTTTATGCCGGGCGCATTGCCATTGAAAAGAACATCCCCTTCCTGATCGATTCTGTTGCCGGGATCGCCAAAGCCGTACCGAACGTTCATCTCTTATTGGTAGGCGGCGGGATACAACAATACGAAGAGGAAGTTCGCGAGCACATCCAAACCCTGGATAATCCTGAACACATCCGCATGGTCGGCAGAGTGCCGTACGACCAACTCCCCGCCTATCTTGCCATGTGCGATATCTTCGCCACCGCATCCGTCACGGAAGTGCATCCGCTTTCGGTCATCGAAGCCATGGGTGCCGGACTTCCCACCATGGGAGTTGACTCTGTTGGGGTTGGGGACACAGTTCAGGACGGCATCACCGGCTTTTTAGCGACGCATGACATGCCAGCTTTCACCGCCAAACTCACCCGCCTCTGTCTGGACCCGGAACTTCGCAAACAAATGAGCCGATCAGCACGAGAAGCTTCTTCTGCTTACGCCATCGAACGCACTACCAAGATCATGCTGAACCAGTATGAAC
Source organism: Candidatus Villigracilis vicinus (assembly GCF_016702885.1). Classification (NCBI taxonomy): domain Bacteria; kingdom Bacillati; phylum Chloroflexota; class Anaerolineae; order Anaerolineales; family Candidatus Villigracilaceae; genus Candidatus Villigracilis; species Candidatus Villigracilis vicinus. The sequence continues at coordinate 230,859 of NZ_JADJDD010000003.1, read as the reverse complement.
GTCTGCTTCATGGTCCACGCAAGATGGATCTCCACACACGTCTGCAGGAAATTCTGGAGAAATTCCTTTCATGAGCGGACATAATCAACAAGTTGGCGCCTGGGGTGAAGAAACTGCCGCAGCCTGGCTGGCAGGCAAAGGCTACGAGGTGATCCGCCGCAACGTCCGCACACCGTATGGGGAAATTGACATTATCGCCAGAAAATTAAATTCCACCATCTTTGTCGAAGTTAAGACACTCACCGCCTCAAAATCCTTTTTCCCCGAACACCAGATCACCGCCCGCAAACGCGAGCACATGCTAAACGCTGCCACGCACCACGCCGCCGAAAACGAGATCGAACACTGGCAGATCGACGTTATCGCCATCGAAGGCAAACCGGGAAGTACGCCAATTATCCATCACTTCGAAAACATCCAGTAGCTTAACGAAAATCCTTTGGGATATAATCATTAAAAGATCATTCAAGATTCTCACCGGTTCATGACAAACAAGGAGACTCTCATGGCAAACATCATCGGACCCGATATCAGTTTCTACCAGGACGATCCTCAAACCCCGCAAGGCGTCAATTTTATAAAAATGCGCGAAAGCGCGTATTATGTCATAGTCCGCGCAGGGCAAAACCTGTGGGGCGACCGCGATTTCAAAGTGAACTGGCGCGAGGCAAAAGCCGCCGGTCTGCCCCGCGGTTCATATTGGTTCTACGACAGCCGTGTGGACCCCAAATTACAAGCTGAAAAATGGGTCTCGATGTTCGATGGTGATTTTGGCGAACTACCCTTATGGGGCGATTTTGAAGATACCTACAATGGTCCATTCAGGGGTTGGAAGAATTGGTATAACTTCATCGAGCGCGTCAAACAGTTAATTCCTTCCAACAAAGAGATTGGCATTTACACTGGTTATTACTACTGGCGCGAGAATACCGCCGGTGTAGGCATCCCTAACGCATCGCTGCAATACTTCGAACAATATCCGCTCTGGATCGCAAATTATGGCGTCAACTCTCCACTAGTGCCTCAACCCTGGGATACTTGGACGCTGTGGCAATTCACCGACAATGGCGACGGTGCCATTTATGGAGTCGAAAGCCTTAACATTGACCTAAACTACTTCAACGGCGATCTCGCTGCCTTCCGCCAGCGTTTCGGGTTAAGTGATACTCCTCTCCCACCTCCACCACCGCCAAGCAAAAACTACCGTGTTACTGTCGCTTCACTCAAAGTCCGTGAGGGAGCCGGGCTGTCGTTCAATCAAATTGGGAGCATCACTCTCAATAAGATCGTGGAAAAGATCGGAGCCAATGCAGACGGCACCTGGTTGAACATCCGCACTCCAGATGGCAGCCTTACAGGTTGGAGTTTTGCCGCCTATTTACAGAACATCAGCGGATCCTCCAGCGACACACCCACAGATGATAGCGGCGGCACGGGCACAGGCGGTACAGGAGGAACCGGCAATACGGACACGGGAAACAACAACCCACCGCCGGATGAAGAAGATACAAATTGGTACCGCGTTACGGCTTCTTCATTAAAAATCCGCACCGGACCTGGTCTTGAGTACGATTCAACTGGCACATTCACCTTTGGCGAATTGGTAGAGAAACTGGATACCAGCCCCAACAATCAATGGATAAAAGCGCGCAGCAAAGACGGCACCCGAACCGGCTGGAGTTTTGGTGAATACCTTATCAGTGTGCATAATCCTTCAAATGAGCCGCCGCCGTCTGTGGTTACCCCTGCTCACAGTGACAAGAACTGGTATCGCGTTAACACCTCCAGCCTCAACTTGCGTGAGACGCCGAATCTGACGGCGAAGATCATCTCCACCCTCGTTAAGAATGATGTTGTCCCGGGTCTCGACGAATCAAATGCACAATGGTTGAAAACCGAGAAATTAGACGGAAGCACCGGCTGGATATCGCGCGATTTCCTTATTCAGGTCAGTACCTCCAGCCGCCCCAATTCGATCACTCAAAAACTTTTCTCAGGTGTCACGTACCTCCGAAAAGACCTGACCTCCCCGCGTCCGATCGTAGTGCATGTGCTCGCCATCGACCTGCAAACCCTGAAGCTTGAATTCCTGGTGACTCCATCCTCAAATAATACGGATGTCCTCTGCACCCGTACCACATCCCAATTCCTTGAGGAATTTAAACTGCACGCTGCCATCAACGGTGGCTACTTCAGCTATCTGGACTCGTCCAATGACCCCGTTGCACTTTGCCCAAATGGAGGCGACCCTGTACGCATCAGCGATTATGCGGCATCACGCGGAAAGATCTATTCCCCCAAGAAGACCGCGCAGCCTGTTGTTCACATAGGGAAGAAAAATCAGTTCACTTTTAACAACCAGCCCGGGCAGGTCTTCAATGCAGTTTCCGGTGACCGTATGGTGGTTACAGATGGGAAGGTTGTCAAAAATCTTGCGGCTCAGGTTCCAAATCCGCGCACAGCCATTGGGCTGAACCGCAATGGACGCTGGCTGACTCTGATGGTGGTAGATGGGCGGCAGACCGGCTACAGCGAAGGCGTCACCTTCCCTGAGTTGGCGGAACTGCTGATCTCGTATGGCGTCCATACCGGCGCCAATATGGATGGAGGCGGCTCCTCCGCCATGGTCATCCGCGGCGTTGACGGAAAAGCCCGTGTCTTGAATTCACCCATCGAAATGAACCAGCCCGGTAAAGAACGTCCGGTTGGAAACCATCTCGGCTTGTTCATCAAACCTTAAGAGTACTCATTAAGCTCAAAAAAAACACACCACGAAATAATTTCGTGGTGTGTTTTTAGTTCAATTAGACAGACTTACTTCTCAAATACCCAGGCATCCACAGCGCGTTTCCAGTCTACAAGTTCTTCCTTCTTGAACCAGAGAGCTACTTCACGTTCGCCTGTTTCGGGCTTGTCGGAAGCGTGGATGAGGTTGCGCCCAACTTCGAGGGCAAAGTCATGACGGATCGTACCAGGCGCAGATTCGACAGGCTTGGTCGAGCCGACTGTCTGGCGGACGGCAGCAACAGCGTTGGGACCTTCCCAAACCATCGCCATCACGGGCGCAGAGGTGATATATGAGATCAGCCCTTCGTAAAAGGGCTTGCCTTTGTGTTCGGCATAATGCGTTTCAGCCAACGATTGGCTGACCTGAATGAATTTTGCAGCGACCAGGCGCAGTCCACGGCGTTCGAAGCGGGCGATCACTTCGCCGATCAAGCCGCGCTGAACACCATCAGGTTTTACTAGTACGAGCGTTCTTTCCACAGAGTTCCTCCAAAAAGTGATTACAAAACCTGACAGGTCTTGCGAGACCTGTCAGGTTTTGTTTTTTACCGAATTAATTCTTCTGCCTTATTGTAGGCTTCAAGGGCTTCCTTGAGCCGGTTCGCGCGCATGTAAGCATCACCGAGAGCCTGCCAAATGCTGACCTCCACCGGGTAACGGTAGAGAGACTCGGTCAGATTGCCAATGACCTCTTCCAGATGTTTGCCTTTTTTGATCAACTTGCCGTAATGCACCAACGCTTCGGGGATATCGCCGCGATCCAACTCAGACTTGGCAAGTCCCAGGACGTTGACAGTTCCCTGTGCCTCCGGTTTTCGCTGGCGAGGCAAACCCTGCTGTTGTTTGGCAGGTGATTTCTTCTTTTCTGCCGGAGCAACTGGCTCAGGAGAAGGCGGGTTTTGCATTAAACGTTGTCCTCCACGCGTCTGTTGCGGAACAGGCTGTTCTGCCGGTTCCTGTTTTTGTGCGGCAGCAACAGGCTGCCAGTCTGAAGGTGAAGTAGGCTTGGGCGGCTGGGCAGTAACTGCGCCGTCTGCTTCCCACTGTTCACGATGAACCCACGGCGGCGTATCGTCTCCGTTACCTTCGGCTTGTTCTTCGTCCATGCTTTGCAGCCAGTCAGGCAGGTCAGAGCTCAAAGAAACAGGAACAGCTTGAGGCGCGGCAGGAGGCGTCACTTCAACGGGCTTCCAGGTATCTTCTTCTGCGGCTTCCGGCTCAGCATGAGTCGCGGTAACCGGAGGCTTCCAGGAATCCTCTTCTTCAGTCTCAGCTTCTTTAGGCTGCATCCAATCCGGAAGGGCTTCTTCAGCAACGGGCTTGCCCGCCGGGGTTTTGGTTTCAAGCGGCGGTTGTGGCGCCCGCAGAGTTGCCGGGTCAATATTCAAACCGGGCTCATCATCCAAACCACTGAGCCAGTCTGTAAGGTCTTGATTCTTTACAAGCGATTCTTCGGTGACAAGGTCGGGCTCTTCGGGTTTATCCAAGCCGCCAAGCCAATCTGGCAGGCTCGAAGTATCGAGCGAACCGGGCTGTCTTTGATTTTGAACGGGTTCAGTATCGTTCAACCATTCAGGGATCGAACCACGCTCGAGAGGTTGTTCCTCTTGGGCTTCGGGCTTCATCCAATCAGGCAGATCGGAAGAATCGGCAACAGGTGTCTCTTTTTCATCTTCATCGAGACTCTTCAGCCACATGCCAGTCGCATCCATGTCTGGTTGAGATGATGATGCTTTTTCAAATTCGGCAAAGAATTCTTCGCCGACGTTGGCAGCGGTCTCGCTCCATTCCGGCTTGACCGGTTCAGACTCAGCCGGAGCCTGTGCGCCAATGCTTTGAGCTTGTGCCACCCATTCGGGCGGAGTTTCACTACGTTTGTTCGGATCGGTGACGAGTTCTTCAGGTTTGGCACCATGCTTTGCCGCCAGTGACTCAAGCCAGGCAACGGCATCATCTTGTTCTTGAGCCGATGCACCGAGGTTTTCTACGGAGGGCGCAGCAGCTTGCGCACCAACGTTCTGCGCCTGCGCCACCCATTCGGGCGGAGTTTCACTACGCTTATTCGGGTCAGTGACGAGTTCTTCAGGTTTGGCACCATGCTTTGCCGCCAGAGACTCAAGCCAAGCAACGGCATCATCCTGTTCCTGAGCCGATGCACCGAGGGTTTCTACGGAGGGTGCAGCCTGTGCACCGACATTCTGCGCCTGTGCCACCCATTCGGGCGGAGTTTCACTACGCTTATTCGGGTCAGTGACGAGTTCTTCAGGCTTGGCGCCATGCTTCGCCGCCAGCGACTCAAGCCAGGCAACGGCGTCATCTTGTTCCTGAGCCGATGCACCGAGGGTTTCAACAGAGGCTGCTGGAGATTCCTTTTGAGGTTCAGATGCCTGAAGCCAATCGGGCAGGTTCGTAGACTCAGCCGCAGTGAGGTCTTCATTGGCAGAAACAGCCGCAACGGCCGTCATGCCGCCCAAGCCAGCCAGCCAGTCTGGTGTGTCGCCATTTTCTGGAGCAGCTTCTGCAGCAGGAGTATCCAATCCCTTTAGCCAATCTGGAACATCACTGGACGTTTCAAGCGGCTGCGAGCGCGATGTTTCAATGGAGGGAACGATCGGCGCTGCGGGCTCGCTTGCGTTCTTCAACCAGTCGGGTGTATCGCCGATTGGCGTATCCACTCCGCCGAAGGGATCGAAGGAGTCGTCCATGCTGCCAAGCAGGTTTGACGTTTCGATGAGCGGTTCAGATGCAACCGCTTGAGATGCCGAAGGCGCTTGTGACTTCAACCAGTCGGGAATATCTGCCTGGACGATGTTGCTATCTGCAGGCTCTTCATCAAATATGGAGGTAGGCGTTTCCGGTCCATTGGATGCGCCCCACCCGGCACTGCGCAAAAAGTCCGGGATGCTTTCTCCGGCATCGGCTTGAGATTCAGGCATGTCGGAGGACTGAGGCGTTTCATCCCCAGACCCACGCAGCCATTCAGGTTGTTCATTTCCAAAAGAGAGTCCATCACCCAGCGGCGGCACAGATGAGAAACCAAGAGAGGCGTTGTTCCAATCCTGCCCCATTGGCACTTCTTCACCGGAATATTCGAGCCGTTCCAGGCTGACGGATGCATCTGGCACATCGCTGGTTTGGAAGATGGAACCCTTGGCAAAATTGGAATAGGGATCCATTTCCGAGATATGCATACGATAGACCTGCGTACTTTCAACCCCGGCAGTTGCAGGTAAAAGCTCCACCATGATGCGGTTCGCATCGAAACTATATGCGTAGCGTTTTAGTAATTGATTGCAAATATCGGTGGCATCGGAGCGCAGCCCGCTTTTGAATAGAGAATGCGCCAGCAAGACCTGCATATCCACACGCTGCGAATCTTCTGCCAGCACGCTGCGGATCTCTGCGATCGCCTGCGGATACAACTCACCCAACACATAAATGCGCGCCAAAGCGCCGCGCGTCATGCGGATCTTGGGCGGCTCCATACCATCACGCCGGCCGTATAAACGTTGAAGTTCACCTTGAATGGCACCATTGGATGACTGCACTTCAAAGGCGCGTTCCATATGCCAGATGGCATCGTCGAGCTTATTCTCTTCATCGCGAATGATGCTCAAGCCGACATGTGCGACAAAATCATCGGGCACAGCCATGAGCAGGCGCCCGAAAATATCAACGGCTTCACCATAGCGGCGGGCTTCGAGATACGCCTTGCCGAGCAAGCGATAGGTTTCAAGATGTTTGGGAAAGGTCTTTAGAATGTGGCGGCAATGAGCAATCGCCTCATCCGTATGTCCTTGTTCGACGAGACGCTCAATTTCGCGGTTATAAATTCGCAGTGAAACTTTTGCCATTACCGGGTTCCTGTTAATTAAGTATGCCTGATTCCAGTGAAAATCGCAAGGCTATACGCTATATTTTACTCGTAAAACAGAGGTAATGGCGGTACAGGTTCGGGGCTGAATTGAAAAGCGGAGAGGACAGCCTGATGCGCTTCTTTTAGTTTTTCGGCATCATTGGCATGGATCTCGCACAGCGCTTCACCAGCCTGCACGGCATCGCCCACTTTTTTGAGGATAAGGAACCCAACCGCATGGTCGATGGGATCGCCTTTTTTGGCGCGCCCAGCCCCCAAAGCGACCGAGGCTTCGCCCACGGTTCGGGCATGGACCTGGGAAATGAATCCGCTTTGAGGCGCCTTGACCACCTCGATGAGTTTTGCGCGCTCAAATTTGGAGGTGTCATCCACATACGAAACGTCACCACCCTGCGCTCTTACCAATAACCGCAGTTTATCCAACGCACTGCCATCGTCAATGGAGCGTTGCGCCAAAGCACGCCCTTCTGCCAGGTCCTTCGCCCGCCCGCCAAGCACCAAGACATGCGCCGTGACATGCAGACAATGCTCCATGTAATCGGCGGGAGCCTTGCCGTGCAGGGTTTCGATGGCTTCGATCATTTCCAGTGAGTTGCCCACTGCCGAACCGAGTGGTTGGTTCATATCGGATAGCAGGGCTACGGTCTTGCGCCCGGCAAGGCGACCGATATCCACCATTAATTCGGCAAGTTCGCGCCCTTGTTCCAGTGTTTCCATAAAAGCGCCCAAGCCCACTTTGACATCCAGCACGATGGCAGTGGCGCCTGCTGCGATCTTCTTGCACATGATGGATGAGGCGATCAACGGCATGGACGGAACCGTTCCGGTCACATCGCGCAGCGCGTACATTTTCCCATCTGCCGGGGCGAGGTCAAGCGATTGCCCGGTGAGGACGATGCCTTTTTCTTTTAGTTGCGTTTTGAATTCTTCGGTGGTCAAGTCCACCCGGTAGCCGGGGATGGATTCAAGCTTGTCGAGCGTACCGCCGCTAAAGCCAAGCCCGCGCCCCGACATTTTCCCAACGGGCAAGCCGCAGGCTGCCACCATCGGCATGACCGAGATGCTGGTCTTATCCCCTACACCGCCGGAGGAATGCTTATCCACGGCAACATCCACGATCTTGGAAAGGTCGAGCACCTGCCCCGAACGCGCCATGGAAAGGGTTAAGTCTGTGGTTTCAAAGTTGGTCATGCCATTCAGCAAGACCGCCATGGCAAAGGCAGATGCCTGATAATCTGGAATATCTCCATTGGTAAAGCCGCGCACAAAGAAATCGATCTCCTGTGCGGTGAGTTGTTCGTTCTCGCGTTTTTTTATGATGATGTCTACCGCGCGCATTTAGGTCTCCTGTATCCTTGGTCAAATTTTAACGTAGTTTTCCGGTTTCGGCGGCGGTACGGTTTTTCTGCAAAAGCTGGCTTTCTCCCTAATAAATTTGAAAGCCCATTCCCGCATCCTATGCAATAAAATCTAAAAAAATAAAAACATAGGAGCGGGGACATGCAAAATAGACACACCCCAAGATTCAAACCTGTAAAAATACTACTTGCCATGTTCCTCGTTAGCTCCAGCCTCCAACACGAAGATCCTGTGTGGCAGAAGAGGAAGCGGCGCGTCTCGCCGCCCTGCGAAACAGCGGAGGCGGGGATGAAGGAGACAGCGGCGGCAGGATGAATGCGGGACGCAAGGCGTACCAAGCCATGATGCAGCACAGAATGCGAAAGCGCAGGACGATATTGCTGAGGCGACCTTGAAAACAGTTACGAAAGAAGGAATGCAAAGCCTTGCAAAAGAAGTGATGGAATCGGCGATCAAGTCGGGACCCTTGGATGTGCTCACAACCATAGGTTTTAACGCCTATGATTACGGCTTGGGTGAAAATAAAGATAAGAGAATCATCAGCCAGGAGTTTGCAGTCTCTAGTGGCGTGGATTTGGTTCAATCGGTTGTTGCAGGGCTGGCAGCGGCATTAGTTGTAGCGGGTGTAGTAGCTCTGTTGCCTGTGTTGGCTCCAGCTATTGTAGTTTCCGCGCCAATAGTTTTAGGTATAACCGCTGGAACAGCCATGTTAATTGACATAGGACTTAATCTTACATATAACGAAAAAATTAAAAAGGCTATTAATAACTATTTGGATTCATGAAAATGAGAAAAAAAATAAGTGAAATACTCAAGTTTTTTATCTTGATTGTGTTGGTTGGATTAGGTATTAGCGGGTTAGTTGGTATTTCCCCTAATAATTTAGGATACTACGATTTTCATTTCTTTTATGTGGGTGTTTTTATAACATTGTGTTTACTAATCATAGGCGAGATGCATATTTTACTGGACAAAAAATATGAACTTCTTGGCTTTTTGGGAGCAGTTATCTTAATAATATTTAGTTTTGGTTATATACCACTACGTATGATCTATTGGAGTGTTCCACAGCCATGGGTATGGATTGCATTTCCGGCATTGATTATTGTGGCTGTTCTTGTTCCAGTATTTAATCCTCAATTATCAAAGGAAATGGCTGAAGAATACATAAGCCCATCACCTGAAAAAGGTATGAAATTTTGGAAATTTGTGTCGTTTTGGGTGCCTATCATAGGGGTAGGGTTGGTATTTATCGCGAAAATCTTTGAATCTCCAAGCGGGTTATTTGTTTTTTCGCTGATGGGCTTTGGTGCATATATTGGTATGCTTTGGACAATACAGACAAATGTGCATAATTTCATTCAGAAAAGAAAAAAGGATAAAAAAGCCAAAGATGAATGATGTTTCTTTTCTAAACTTGTGGATTATTGGGATGGTAGGTGTCTTTATAGGCAGAATGATATTGTTTTTGATTCGCAAAAAATAAGCCGAATCAAATGAACCGGCTACCTCATTTCTGCTGGGAGCGACCCTGGCGGAGTGGCAGCGCAAGCGGGCGGATGAGGAAGCGGCGCGTCTCGCTGCCCTGCGCAACAGCGGCGGCGGGGATGAAGGAGGAGATGGCGGCGGCAGGACGAATGCGGGACGCAAGGCGTACCAAGCCATGATGCAGGAGAAGCGCATTGTGGGAGCCTTGCAGGCAGAACAGAATGCGAAAGCACAGGCTGCCATTGCCAAAGCAGCACAGGCAGACATGACACAGGAAGAGAAACTGTCCGCGTATAAGCAGACGGCGGGATACATTGCGCGGCAGGAGAGCAATGCAGAGTATGAACGCCAGAAGGCATTGGGGCTCAACGGGCAGGGGGCGAAATGCGGTGTCCATTGCGGAGGAGTACAAGGCGCAAGAGCAAGCCAAACAGAATGCTGTCAGTGCGGCGCGATGGGCGGGAGTGGCGTCTGTGGCGCAGGCGAAACAGGAGGAGGAAAAGGGGCGGCAAGATTTTTCTTAAAATGGACTTCTCCAACTAATTATGGTTAACTTTTGGGATTGGTTATCAGAAACCGCATTGGTTAGGCGGCCCAATGCTTACCTTTAGCATTTGGTCAGGCCTAGAGGGATTGTTTAACAAAAGGACTTGATAACATCGGCAAGTAATATACGGGAATTTTGTTACATCTTGTAATAAGATGAGGTGTATCTTCAGGGAGATGCTTTTGATAAGTAAAAAGCGGCGTGCACTCGACAATCAGCGATAGTCACACCTACGGAAAACCGGACATTATTACGGGTAACCCAAAATACGAAATAGGAATTTTTATAACCCAGACGAATAATTCTCAGATGAGGACTTAATAAAAAGAAGAGTTATTTTGGAGAAATTGACAAAGCGGCAAGGGTGCAAGGTTTGAAGGGGTCGATGGCTCTGGTCTGCAAATAGTTTATGAGCTCGCGCAAAGGAACATCGTGAACCACGGAGATGAGACATGAACTCTGGATGTTACGAACCCTGGATAGCTCTGACGTTGTATGGATCAGAGATGGTATAGCAGCCATAGCTGTAGTTGCGGGTCAACCTGGCTAAGACTCGATTTTAAGTTGGAATAACCAATAATCACATTATTAGCAGATTGGTAGGGAGCCTTACATGATAATTGGGCGGCAACCCTGATATGAAAATCAGTCGGCATGGTAGGGTGGTAAACAAAAAAGTTTTCCTCACGGAAAGTTTTTTTATTTCAAAGTTACCTTCAATAGTTATTCAAAGATCATCAATATAAAAATGAAGCCCCTGTTTGTAGAGGGTGGGGATATGTTAAGCTCGCCGTGTTTTCCTCTTAATAAGACCAATGAGAGGCAAGAAGTTATTTTGACTCTAATAAAAATTCCATAGATATTTTGGGACCTCTTCCCAGAGCAGAGAGATATTAGCGATTATAACAAGCGAATTCCAAGTTGAGCAATATTGATCTTGAGGAATTGGGAGGACTTATGGGATAGCTCAAGGATTAAAAGAGGCTTAAAACCTGGGAAGTAGACCTGAATGGTTGCAATCAAGGCCAATTAAAAGCATAGAAACACTTGTAACAATGAAAAAGCATGTTTTGCATATTGAAATAACGGGGGAATCAATATAAGCCAGATTGGTCCATGATCAGTTAATTGAATATCTTTCATAAGTTTGGCTGCCTCGGTTGTTTATCTGAAATTCCGAGAGTTAATGTCGCAATGCTTTCCGGTTTTCTCTATTTTAACTTTTAACATGTTATCGTTTGTTTTTTCATCCGTCAGCCCGATGGTAGTCACCTTTTGCTCTTCAGCCTTACCCTCCAACCTTCCATCTACCCCCAAAGGACCGAACACGCCCGCGCCAAAATCCTCAAAGACGTGGGCTGATGGTTCTTTACACTCGTAATCGTCTGTTTCTCGGTGGGATGGCGTCCATACTGGCAACTACCAAGTGGGGATGCGATGGGGCACTGTGGCGGGACTCGTGTCCGTGTGGTGATGGGACGTTTGCTGACCCCACTTTCTCCAGATTGTCCCTCTTTTGTGTCTTTTACCTTCCAGCCGAGCGCGGCGATCTCATCACGCAAACGGTCTGAGGCGGCAAAGTCTTTATTTATGGCTTGTTTGCGCTGCTCTAACAAGACGAGCACTGCTTCGGAGGGTCCTTCTGCTGATGAAGGTTGAGCCGCAGTGAGGCCTGTCCACACCTCAGGGCGGATACCGTCTACAGCGGGAGGTTCACCGCGCCCTACCTGGCATGCGAGGGGGGAAACTTGCGCCAGAAGCGTGCATCTTTGTTTCAGATGCATTCATCACCGTCACCGAACTGACACCATGCATGTCACAAACCAGCTTTAAAGTCTATAACAATGCCAGAATGTTCATCCAACCCAACAATGACATTTCTCTGCCGGTGATTAAGGCGCGCCATTGTTCGAATCGCTCCATGCCCACAAAACAGCGGCTGGTATCCCGGGTCCACGCCGCCTTCTGAATTATTCCAGTGCGGGACGAAGGAAAACGTGCATTTCCAAAATCAGAGAAAAAATAAGCCCATCTTCACATGACACATCTTCACCCCACTTTGTAGACTTCATAGACCGGCAAAACCCATTGCCCCACCGAGATCGTCGCGGCGGAGGCAAGATCAATGTGGCACCTGCCGTGCCGCGCACGGATAATGTCCCATGCCAGGGTGTCTTTTAATTGGCGGGCAACATAACGGGGCTGCCGGGTCCCATAAAGATGATGTTGGCTTGCAACAATGGTTTGAGGATGTCGGGATTATCGGGGCTGAACTCCGTCCCTTTTTGCGGGCGGGGACCAGGTCGATATGGGTTTGTAGTTCTGTAAACGGGTCTTGAGAAACTCACCCACGCGCCCGGCAACGAGGAGGCGTTAAACTCAAAGCCGGCTGGCGTTTCGAGAATGGCGATCCGCGCGGGTCCGAAATGAGGCGCGCAGGCGGATTTCAAATACGCCCACCCGCGAGGGAAGTCTCGCCGGAACCGGGAAGAGGCAATGCGTCCAAGTGCTGCCATTCCCTGATGCTTTATTCAATCCATCTCTTACGTTGAAGAAAATTTCGGTATCGGGGTAATCCATGCGATTGGCGCTGTAATGAATGTAACGGATGCGCCCTTCGGTATCGATAACACGATCAACTGCGTCCGGAAACTTGAAGAGATTGACTTCCTGCCGATAATTTTGCAACGCGGTTTTCAAGGGTCTGGCGCACCGTTGAAAGGAAGCAGCCTCTCTTTAGCCAATAGCGTAAATTGTTCCAAACCCCATCAGGTCCAATGGCAACAAGCTCCCCTACCGCGCTCGGCGAACCCGGAATAGGCTATCACGAAACGCGCCAACTGCGCGGCAATGCGCTAGATGAACCCTTCTAAAATGAAAGCGGACGGGCTTGTTTCCGCGATAGCTTGGCTTGAATGAGGTTTCTAGTTTATATCTTCGAGGGTGAATCAGGAGCGATCTCTGGCTTTTTGCAACAATAATAGTGAACTCATGGAATGTCCAAATATTTAGGTACAACTTCCATAAATTCCATAGGATAATTCTCTGCGGCACATGCCCGCATTGGGGAATGATCTCAAGTTGCGCATTGGAATTTCTGTGGAAATGGCTTCAAAGTACCAGAACGGATCAGGCGGTCTTCCGCCTGCCACGATCAGCGCGGGCACGGTCAATTGCGGCAGCAACGGACGCAGTTCCGGATAGGCAGGTGCGAAGGTAAGTTCGTAAAAGGCGCGGTCCCGTTCTTGATCTTGAGGGATCTGTAGATGTTTTGCGGATCTCGGCGGTCAATTTGGTTTGGTTGAACCATTCGCGTTCCACCGTGTTGGCAGAGTCTCTTGATAATCGCGCATCATCAACGGACCGAGATGCCGCATCTGCGGCATCCACATCAACGGCAGCCTCACGCCGGAAATTGAGGACCATATCCGCCGCCCACACCAGGCGCCACAAGGATCAGTTCCCCATCGATGCGCTCGGGATATTCCAACGCAAACGCCACAGCAACCCCGCCCCGGCAGAGTTGCCAACCAAAATGGCTTTCTCCACCCAGGGCATCGAGCAGTCCGCGCAATGTTCCACGTTGGCTTTCATGCCATACGGGTTAGACTGCCACTCGCCGGGCATCAATCGTTCCGTCAGCCCGAATGCGGGTCTGTCCTCAGGGCAATGACCCTGCCATATTTTGCAAATTCATCCATCACCTCGCGCCACGAATACGTACTGCCGCCGAAGGGATGCAGCAATATAAAAGTCTGCTCGCCTGCTCCGGCTTTGTAATGAATGTTCACACCATTGATCTCGATGAACTTGCTATCCGGCTCGATAAACTCCTGCTCACTCACCAACCCATCCAATTTGGGGAACGGGGACGGCAAAAGGTCCCAGCGCAGTGGTGACGCAGGCGAATGCAAAGGAGAGTAGTAGAATTTTTTTCCAACGTTCATGATCGAATAGGTAGATAGAAAATATTTTTAAACATGATTGCCCACAACCAATCTACTCTAACACTTTTGTGAAAAACAGTTGTTGCATCCGCAGCCTGCGTCCATTGCGCCTCGGGGGAAATACTGGCGGCATTATCCCCATCTTGAAGTCCATACGAACCGAACTGGGCATGGTTGCCGCCTTCAATTGAACGAATTGCGTATCAGCAGGCAACAGCGCTTTTGATGCCTGCAACTTTGTCACCTGTGGCAAGTCCGTCATTTGTGCCATAAATGGATATCGCCGGGGTACCCATCTTAATAATGAATCATCTGCCGGGTACGAAGCCCAGAACACGACGCCAGGAATATCGGCATGGCTCGCCGCATACGATGAAGCCGCCACACCACCAAGAGAATGCCCGCCAACGAACCAATTTTTAACCTCGGGGTAAGCCGCCTGGATCCGCGCCGCAGCATTGATATCGAAGAACGCCAAATTCAAAGGGCATGGGCGCGACCACCACAAAATATCCTCTGTTCCGCGATCAACGCCAAGACGGGTGCATAAGCGCGATAATCCACCTTGCCGCCAGGGTAAAAGATAAAGCCCGTTTCGGGCGCGGGTCTCAGCCGGGTGGAAGACCACCCAGCCATTTTCCGCGCTCACAAACACCTGAGAGGTCGAATTCAACGCCTGCACAGCTGTTTCATCCGCCGCCAAAGCATCACTCGCCCACACGACAAATACAGACGCAAACACCAACAAAGCGGACAGCAACAACTGCCGCCGCGATCCTTAAATTTCGTTTCATCAATCAAATCCTATCTATAAGTTGCTTTGCTTTTTCCCAAATGGCATCGAACATTTTGGGGTCAGTTTCTTCGTTGAGGTATTCTGCTGGCTGGGATGGTACGAACACAGCACCCATTTCCCATTCGCCAGTTGATAAGACGCGCCGTGCTTGAAAATATATACCGAACTTTTTCGGAAAATATTTTCAAAACCCTCTCAAAAAGCGACCCGGACCCAAACAAACGATCACCCCGGATCAATGATCTCTAATTCTCGCTCCAGGAACGGCTGGCAGGCATTCAACTCTGCTGGACTCGGCTTGTTGTCTGGCGGAGCGCAACGACCTGACGCCGTAATGTACATATCGGTGAGGATCAACCCATCGCCCCTGGACTCGGAAGTGGGCTGGTTCGCGAACCCAGCCTTATGCAACGCCGGATACAAAAAATTCCCGGAGGCATCGCCCGTAAATTGACGACCCGTGCGGTTCGAGCCATGCGCGCCGGGAGCCAGCCCCACCACCAGTATCCGCGCATGCGGGTCACCAAAGCCAGGCACGGGCTTGCCCCAATACTCATGCCCCATATACGCCTTACGCTTGACCCGCGCCACTTCCTCGCGCCACTCCACCAAGCGCGGACATTTTCGGCAGGCAATGATCTCTTTATTGTGTTGTTCGAGGTTCATAGGAATCCGTGATGACTATTCGATGAACATGGCATCGCCGAAAGAATAAAAACGATAACCATCCTGAATGGCAAGGTTATAAGTTTCCGAGGATCTTTCGCGCCCGGCAAACGCACTGACCAGCATCAAAAGCGTGGATTTGGGCAGGTGAAAATTGGTGATCATGGCGTCTACGACTTTGAATTGATATCCCGGAAGAATGAAGAGGGTGGTCGCACCAACAAATGATTCAATTTGATATTCGCTATTCGCTGTTTGAGCGTCAGATGACGAGCTTTGACCAGCACTTTCCAACGTCCGCACACTTGTTGTCCCTACCGCGATCACCCGCCCCCCATTGCGTTTGGTTTGGTTGATCGCATCTGCAGTGGCTTGCGAAAGCGACCACTCACTATGAATTTTATGCTCTGCCGGGTCATCTTCGTTAACTGGCGCAAAGGTATCCAAGCCGACATGTAAAGTAACATAGGCGACCTTCACGCCCGCCGCTTTGAGCGCATCCAACAACTGTGGCGTGAAGTGCAGCCCGGCAGTTGGGGCAGCCGCAGAACCAGGCTCTTTCGAAAAGACAGTTTGGTAACGTTCCGGGTCAGACAGTTTTTCGTGAATATATGGGGCAGCGGCACATTCCCAACCTGCGCAAAAATAAGGCTCGATCGGTTCAGAGAATTTGATCAGCCGCTCCGAGCCTTCAAGAATTTCAACGATCTGCGCGGTCGGTCCATCTTCAACATGCACCAATTTGCCTACACGCAAGCCTTTACCACCCACCAAGGCTTCCCAGGTTAAATCGTCGCGGCGGCGCAGGAGGAGCAGTTCCACTTTTCCGCCTGTATCTTTTCGGGCAAAAATACGCGCCGGAATTACACGAGTCTGGTTGAGGACGAGGAGGTCGCCCGGGCGAAGGAGGGAACCCACGTCACGAAAGAAGCGATGCTCTACTTCCCCGCTGTCACGATGCAAGACCAGCAGCCGCGATGAATCACGCGGCTCGGCGGGGGTTTGTCCAATGGACGTTTCTGGGAGGTGGTAATCAAAGTCTGTTGTTTTCATGCAGAAATATCTTCAACGTGAGGTAAAGAATAAAGTAATGTAAAGCATCCAAATAATCAACCCAATATGCAATTCATCAGGAGATTATTTATTCAAGAACTTTGAAATGATGTTTACAAAAATGCTCAGCAGAACCGAGAGCAGGATGGAACTTGTTACTGGAAAGTAAAACGAGCCATTCTGACCTTCAATACGGATGTCGCCAGGTAATCGCCCCAATGGAAAACCGAATTTCGAAGCAAGATACACTCCCCCGCCAAAGATAAAAAGAAAGATGCCGCCCAGCATCAGATAACGCGAAGGGTTTCCATAAAGCTAGAGGATTTCCGCTTCGCACAGATATTGAAATTTTCGCTGAAGCAACCGCAGCGACGCGAGTTCCATCGTCCAATCCAGGGTATCCAGCGATTCTTCGATCTCGTGTCCGCTCAATTTTTCTTCGAACTCGTTAGAGGATAACCCCGTTCGCTTCTCAAACCCGGCAATCCGCTCCAGCGAAGCGTCAATATCCTGTTGAAGTAACTTCATTTGATTGCGAATGGCGGCGACCACCAATGGCTTTAGATCTTCGTGGGCGTTTGCTTTGATGATGACTTCCTGCTTCATACTGATAACCTACAGCAACCGCGGCTGCCCTTCTTCTGTATATTGATAACCCAAATGCTCATACGCAGACTTGGTTGCCACGCGCCCTGCGGAGTACGATCGAGAAAACAAGGCTGCAACAGGTACGGCTCAACCACATCCATGATCGTATCCTGTTCTTCACTGATGGAAGCGGCGATGGTATTCAACCCCACCGGTCCGCCGTTGTATTTTTCGATAATGGTCTTCAAGACGCGGCGATCCACATCATCCAAACCAAGCGGGTCTACCTGGAGAAGGTCAAGCGCCTCTTTTGCAACTTTTTGCGTGATGACACCATCCGCGCGGACCTGGGCAAAGTCTCGCACGCGTCGTAAAAGGCGCAATGCAATACGCGGTGTTCCACGCGCGCGCCTCGCCACTTCACTGATGCCGGATTCATCTGCGGAAACTTTCAACAACGCCGCCGCCCGCTTTACGATCTGTTTCATGGCTTCGAGTTCGTAATAGTCCAAACGATAGACCGCGCCAAACCTTGCGCGTAACGGCGCAGTGACCAGAGCGAGTCTGGTCGTGGCACCGACCACAGTAAAGCGTGGCAGCTTCAGGCGGATGGAACGAGCCGAAGGTCCCTTGCCGATGACGATATCCAATGCAAAATCTTCCATGGCCGGGTAAAGCACTTCTTCAATGGCGCGTCCGAGGCGATGCACTTCATCAATAAAGAGGATATCACCTGCACGTAAATTGGTAAGGATGGCTGCAAGGTCGCCCGCACGTTCAATGGCGGGTCCTGCAGTGACTTTTAAGATTACCACCCATTTCATTGCCAAGCACATGTGCCAGTGTGGTCTTGCCCAACCCAGGTGGACCATAGAACAAGACATGATCCAAGGCTTCATTGCGTTGTCGTGCCGCCGCAATCAAAATGGACAGGTTTTCCTTGACTTGATCCTTACCGATAAGGTCATTTAGCTTCTGCGGACGCAGGGCATTGTCCACGCGGTCATCGGGCTTGGCTTCAGGGTCGAGGGCTTTGGAAGGTGATTTTGCCATACGGGCGATTATACCCTGCGGTATTTTAAACCAAGCCGGGATGACTAAAAATCAGTCATCCCGGCTGGATAAATTTTGCTCTTCGGCAGTCTGGCGGTCGTGATCGGTAAACGAATTACGATTTTAGACCCATGACTTTGCGCCGCCAAGTTTCCCTTAGCCTTTCGGCAGTCGGTCGGTCTTGACCAGTTACGAGAACTGGAGGTAGACGCTCTGACTTTGCGCCGCCGTCTTTTGACGGTTTTGCTTTTATCGGCAGCCCTTGTGATCATGGCTCGGTTCAGCTTTAGATCAGGGCTTTGCGCTGCCGGGTTTTCCCGGTTTTGCTCTTTCTCGGAGCAATTTTATTATTGCACGTTCCAGCGCGAATTACAATCACTCACCTGTTCTAAAAACGGTTTCCACCGTCATGCCCCATTTCAAGCTGGGGTCAGAGCCATCCACACGAATGCGGACGGAATAGAGAATGTCACCGCCTTGCTGGGTAAAGGCATTGCTGATCTCGGTGATCGTTCCATTCAATTCGAGGTCAGGCTTGGCGTCTGGTCGAATGGTAACAGCCTGACCCACACTCAGATTGACAACTTCCAATTCGGTCACATCTGTGGTTTCAACATACCACTCCTCTGAATCCACAACGCTCACAGCACGCACATCAGCTGTGACCTGTTCACCCGGCTTGACGTTCACATCTGCAATCACCAGAGAACGGCGCAGTGATCAGATATGTTGAGAGTGCATCTTTGGCTGCGTCAAGGTTTGCCTTGGCGAGCGCAAGCTGGTCAGCATTTGGACCGTCAAGGCTGATCTCATATTGGTACTTGGCTTCAGCCTCAGCAGCCAATGCGGCATCGTAAGCAGCCTTCACTTCATCACGTGTGCGAGCTTCATCTTCCAATTCGCGGATTTTGGCACTCAAATCTTCCTGCGCCGCTTCAAGGTCATCCTCGGCAGTTTTGCGTTTGGTATTGTCCTTATCGAGATCTTTGTATTTATCAAAATCTTCCTGGGCAGTTTTCAGTTCGTCCTTCAAGTCTTCAATATCGCCTTCAAGTTCCGTAATGCGATCTTCGACAGCAGTGACATCCACCCCTTCCCATTCTTTCTCAGCCTCGGCGCGGATGATCTGGGCGTTCATATACACTTCCCATAGCTTGGCGCGATCACCACTTTCATTTCGGAGCAGTTCGTCGTAGGCATTCTGTGCGATGAGGACCTGCGCCTCTGCCCCGCCCGCATTTGTAAGACGGACAAGAACATCCCCTTCGCTGACAGTGTCGCCAGCTTGAACGAACACTTCTTCCACCACGCCGCGAGCTTGAAAATTCAAATTCGTTGCATGGACAGGCTCAAGTCGTCCTTCCGCGATCACATCGCTTGAAGCGATAATGTTATCCACAGGCGTTTCCGCCGTTGCGGTTCCCTGCCCGCCACATGCAGACAAAGCCAGCAAGAGGAGGGTGGTCAATGCGATTAATTTCAAATTATTTTTTTTCATATAAACCTTTTTTCATTTACAGTTGCGATTTTTTTCAGATTCAGTAATAAACTCGAGGAAGCTCACAAGCACCCCGAATCCATTATTCGTACGCCAACACTTCCCGAATGGTCAGTCGAGCCGCGTTTTGTGCAGGCAGTATCGAACCGATGACAGAAAGTAATAACACCAACCCCAACCAAATGACGTATCCCAGATATGTGAAGACCACGTCAATGGGCGTTTCAAAGATCGCCAAACTGACGATGGTGGCAAGCAGATACGTAAGCGGGATCGAGACAATGATGGCCAACACAAAGGAAATAAAGCCGATCACAAAGCCTTCACCGATCACGGTGCGCATCACGGCACGGTCATCAGCACCAATGGCGCGCATAATTCCGATCTCACGCGTACGTTCAAGCACATTCATGCCCATTGTGCCGGTCAAACCCATCGCACCTACGATGGCAGTCAAAATTGCCATAATGAGTAGGAAGACGATCAAAATATCCAGACTTTCAGAAACAGTATCCAGTGAAGCCAGACCTGATTCAGCTTGACGCACCTTGAAGCCCAAAGCCCGGAACTGATCATCCAATTTCTCTGCCATTAGATCTTGAAACTCGCGGTCATGCTGAGTCGTGACCACACGGAAAGAAAATGAGCGATTTTTTAGATTGAGCACTTGCTCTGCATATTCAAGTGGAGTGTATGCAAGAATGCCTTCACGCCCTACGAACTTAAAGATACCTACCACTTCCCAGACCTCTTCGCGTCCATCCACTTTGAGGCGAAGGGAATCGCCAGGTTTCAAGTCAGGGTAAAAATTTAAAACCGCTTCACTAACCGCCAACTTTCGAACGTCATCCGGACGGATCCAGCGTCCTGAAGCAATAAGGGGGTTGACCAGTTCGCTTTTCGCGGGCGGTGCAAGCAAGTTGATATTATCCGCCACAGTGCCATCGGGGTACAACAATTCAGTACCGATGAACTGCCAGCCTTCCACCCTCTCCACGCCCTCGATCTGCGAGGCGAATTTCTGCACCTCATTGATGCGATACGCCTCGTCAAAATCCAAAGTCACATCAGCACGGAAGTAGCTGCCGATCTGGTCGGTGTAGTCACGCAAACTGGTACGCACATTGAAAACAGCAATAAAAATAGCACCACCCATGGTCAATGTGAACAGGGTCAAAACAAGACGCCCCCGCCTGCGGAAGGTATTCCGCAAAGAGATAATGAATGGACGGGGCATGTGCATTCCGCGCGCGGCAAGGATGCGCGTCAGGCGCACCAGAGCCCAATCCAGCCAACTCACGCGCGATTGCTGACCTGCCTGCGGCGCAGACTCGTCGCCCGCAAGGTCATTGCTCAATGCACGCAAGACCGTGATCTTTGAGCCATTCAATACAGGCGAAAGCCCGGCAACGAGTGGCACCAAAAGCCCGACTGCGATCTGAACGATAAAGGCGAACGGCACGATACGGTATCCCAGCAAGTTGAAGTTCAACTTATTTGCAATAAATTGAGACAAGCCATATGCACCCCAACCACCAAGTGGGACGGCGATCAGTAATGCCAGAATAGCAAACGCCATAATGAGGGTCAGGTACATATAGAATACCTGTCGGTTGCGCCCGCCTACCAATTTCATCACGCCAATATGACGTAAATGCTGATTGAGAAGCGCGCTCAAAGTATTTGCGATCAAAGAACTGGAAAGGAACACGATCAGGATGCCCAGCGCCATCAAAATACCGAGCACGGCGTTCAAAACATCTTCCAACGGATGCTTGTTCCGTTCAGAATAGCGCGAACGGACGACCGTCGTTCCATTCTTTTCAAGCCGATCTCGAAGCAATCCGCCTACGATACGAATGTGAGAAAGGTCGTTCGGATTCTCAGCCACGGTCGCAAAGACCCGGTTATATAAAACGGACTGGCGCAGGGTCTGCATGGTATCCATATCGGTAAATGCAAATGGCGGCGCCAGGAAATCCCCGGCACCCGTACTGGTATCCTGGACTACACCAACGACCTTCAGTGTTTTGAAGGTTCCATCATTCAACTCAAAGACAAGGTTTTCACCAACGGAGATCTCGATCTTTTCCAGCATTTTTTTATCGAGAATGATCTCATCTTTGGCTGCCTCAGATGCACCTTCGATCGGAACAAGCAGGTTGATCTTGTTCTTCTTGAAACTATCCACAGCCACAAGGTCTATTGCCACCCACTGAGTGCTATCTTCGGCACGTACACGGAAGTTGACCACCCGCCTGCCTTCAGCCTCCTTGATGCCTTTTGTATTGCGCACTGTTGAAAGGATGTCATCATCAAACCCTTCTGTGCGCAGCTCAATATTTGCAGGATTATTCGCCGCATACGAAACCCCCATATCATTGGAAATGATCTCGTATGCCCCTGAGATCACACCAATGGAAAATACGCCCACTGCAATGGAAAATACCACAAGCAGGGTGCGCATCTTGCTATCCCATAGATCATGAAAAACTTTTCGCCAACGTGGTCGCATAAACTACTTTCTTGCACGGGGTGGACATTCCCAAAGGGGCTTGCCCACCCCGTATAGATTATTTCAACAATTCGTTAAGTTCGCCTGCCGAGTATGGCTTTACAGAAACGTCCTTCAAGCCGCCGCGCAGGTATTGGGTCACACGTTCTGGATTGATCGCAGAGGTTAGAACGACTGTCTTCGAGGCAAGTCCGGCTTTGGAAAGAGCACCCAAGACTTCATCGAGTGAAACAGCAGCAATGTTCTCATCCACAAAGATCAGGTCTGCTTCGGGTAATTTCTTCAAATTAACAGACTGTGTCAACTTGATCTTGGAACCTTTGAGCAACTCCGCAAATAAATTCGCCCAATCATCATTATCGTCGATCAGCAGGATATTCTTCACGCCGCCAGCTTGAACCGTTTCTTCCACGACGTGCCCCTGGGGCATGAACATGGCGACCGTTGTGCCTTTGCCGCCTTCGCTCACCAAAGCAATGCGCCCTTGAGACTGCGAAACGACATGCATGGCTGCGGGTAATCCCAAGCCGTGATGCGAAACGCCGCGGGTAGTGAAAAACGGCGACCATACCTTGCGCTGGATATCGTCATTCATACCTGCACCATCGTCTTCAATATCGATCTGCAGCACGCCGCGTTCCTCGGTTGAATGAGCACGGACCGTCACAGATTTTGCTCCGGCTTCTACTGCATTTTGTAAGATATTTCCTACTGCACGAGTCAACTGGGTCGAATCTGCGATCACATAAGCGGCTTCAGGATCGATCTTCACTTTCAAAACATCCTGGGAAATTCCGCGCTGCATCGC
This sequence comes from Candidatus Villigracilis vicinus, assembly GCF_016702885.1. NCBI lineage: Bacteria > Bacillati > Chloroflexota > Anaerolineae > Anaerolineales > Candidatus Villigracilaceae > Candidatus Villigracilis > Candidatus Villigracilis vicinus. The sequence continues at coordinate 207,877 of NZ_JADJDD010000003.1, read as the reverse complement.
GGCGGTCTGGAGAACATCCGCAAAAAGAACAGAGCGGGGTTTCATCTCGCGCACTGCACCAATCAGCTGTTCCTTGACTTGAATGATCTGCCCAGCACTTTCCGAGATCATATCAAGGTCTTCTTTGAGAGATTCAACATCCACCTTGCCATCGGCGATCTCTTCGCGCAGACGGGCAACTGTCAGCGAAATGGGAAGCGTCTTGTTGCCGATCCAGTGAATGGCTTCGGTCGAGGCGGTGGTCAGCGCTTCAAAAACCTTGTTGCGCAGGATCTCGTTATGCGCTTCCTTGAGTTCATCCACCAAATGCGCATTATTAATGGCGACCGCCAAATGCTCAGCCATGGTCAACAATGTGGTGATGTCGTCATCGCCAAAAGCGCGTTCTTCGGAGGATTGAATGGTAACGGCGCCCAAGGTCCTACCGCCATAAATGAGCGGCAGCGCCATCTCAGAACGGGTATGCGGCAAATGTGGATTCTTGAAGTGAACCCGTTCTTCACCGACATCAAGCGCAATACGAGCCTCACCCATGGCAACACACGCACCGATCATCGACTCGGTCCCGACGCGTAATTTATGCCCTTCTGCCAACATGGCTTTGCCTGCTTTACCATATCCGGCACGCAAAACGGCATATTCCCCTTTATCGTCGAGCAGGAATACACCTGCATAATACAAACCATAGGCTTCGCAGATGATATTCACCGTCTGCGGCAGAAGCTGATCAAGGTCAAGCAGCGATGCCACTTCCTTGCCCACCCGGTTGGCAGCCTTCAATAAACGCGAGCGGCGTTCTTCCTGTTTATGGAGCCTGGCATTTTGGATCGCAACTGCAAGTTGATCTGCCATGGTCTGTAGGGCATCGATATCTTCTTCATGGAACGCTGCTTCATCTGTAGATTGAACTGTAAGCGCGCCGATCGCTTCGTCGCCGATCACAAGCGGGAGAGCCATTTCGGAGCGGGTCTTGGGAAGATGCGGGTTCTCAAAGAAGACCGCTTCTTCCCCTACATCAAGCGCGATGCGTCCCTTCTTGTTGGCAATACTGGCGCCGATCATCGAATTCCCGCCAATCGCAAGTTTATGTCCCTCGCGCAGCATGGCTTTTCCAGCATCACCACGCCCTGCTTTGAGGACGGCATACTGCGACCCCTCATCCACCAGGAAGACACCCGCGTAGTAAAAGCCAAACTCATCACAAATGATATCCACCGTACGTTGAAAAAGTTCGTACGAGTCTAGTATGGTGGTGATATTTTTCGCGGCGCGCGCAGAGGCTTTCAATAATTTTGTGTGTCGTTCCATATTATTCGTCATAAGTTCCTCTTTCCAATCTACGATTTGTGTTTTTTAATTTACGTGTAGGGCATTTCAGACAGGTCTGATGTTTGAAATTTTCGAACTATCTATTTTTGTGAGGTTCAAGATCCTAAAATCTTTTGAATCAACTCCACCAATCCTTGCTCGCGCCCTTTCACAAAGAAAGCGCTTGCACCCTTGGAAACAGCGTCTTTGGCTTTATTCACTTCATCGTATGCTGTCAGAATGACTACAGGCAGATCGGCTTTCTTTTTCTTCAAGTCTGCCAGCAGGTCCAGACCGGCATCATTCTTCGGCAGATCGTCGAAGCCAGGCATATTCAAGTCCAGAACAGCAATATCCACTACGCCGACATTTTGCGAAAAAACCTCGCTCCCGGTCTTGCAATCCGGCGCAGTCAATACATCATATCCTGCCCGCAGAAGTGTCTTCTCTAAACTGCGTTGGATCAACTTCTCGTCGTCCACTAAAAGAACTGTCGTCATGCTTCCTCCAAAATTTTAATTTTCTGCAACGGCAGCCGCCGTTTAATTTCCATCTTCAGGCATATATAGTTTTTCAGCAGGCAGGCTTACAAAGAAAGTTGCTCCATTCCCAATTTCACTCTCCAACCAGATCTTGCCTCCATGCTGGCTTACGATCTGCATTACAGCCGAAAGCCCCAAACCTGTGCCGCCCGCTCCGCCTTTTGTTGTAAAGAACGACACCCAGATCTTTTCCTGGATCTCTTTCGGGATACCGGGTCCGTTATCTTTCACAGACACAAGCACAAAGTCCGTATTTTCATCACGCCGCCCATGCACATGGATCTTTGGGTTGGGCATCTGCGCGTTGGTCAAGGCTTCCCAGGCATTTTTGATCAAGTTATTAAAGACCTGTTCCACCTGACGCGCATCCACATGCGCCAGCGGCATATCATCCGCCCAGGTCATTTCAACAGACTCGTGCGGCAAGCCCATATTCATCACAGTATGAGTGATCATTTCGCTTAAAGAGACAGGGGCATCGTTCCGTTGACGCGCCGGACCGATCAGCCCTTCTTTAATATCAAGGATGGTCTTTGCGCTGTTTTCGGCAATTTCCAGATCCTCCATCAACGATTCGACACTGACCAGAGTTTGCAGTCGATTTGGCTTCATGGCAGACATCTCTTCAAGGATCTTGTTCAGGTCCAAGCCGGATGCTTCCGCCTCTTCTCTAACCGTTTGAACTGCCGCTTGCAACGAAGCATTTCCCAATTCCGATTCTTTCAACTGCGCAACCAATGCCAACAGATATTGCACATCCTCCCGTGCCCGGTTGACGCTCCCGGGAATTGGCGCCGCCTTATTCCCCACCCAATGGATGGCTTCACCAGTGGCAGTGGCAATGGCTTCATATGTCTTTGTCCGCAGTAACTCTTTATTGGCAGATTCCAAGTCTTTCATTAATTTTGCATTGTTGATGGCGATCGCCACTTGATCTGCCATGGCTTGCAATGACGCAATATCTTCTTCATTAAATGCGTTGAGTTCATTGCTTTGCACCGTTACTGCACCGACAGAAATGGAATTAACAATGAGTGGCAGCGCCATCTCCGAACGGGTATCCGGTAAATAAGGGTTTTTGAAACGGGATTCCTCTCCCGCCACATCCAATGCGATCTGCGCCTGTTGATTCAATATCGAACGTCCGATCATGGACTTTTCATCGATAGGCAGTCTGTAATGAGCGTCCAACATCCGGCGCCCAGCCAAGGCATACCCAGCCCGCAAATTTGCCCACTGACGATCCTCTGAAACGAGAAATATGCCGGAGTAATAAAAATGAAATTCGCTGCAAATGATATTAACCGTGTGCCGCAATAATTCATTCAGGTCCAGGATCGAAGTAACCATTTGTCCAACGCGCGCTGCAGTCTCTAATAATTTATGCCTACGATCAAGCATGGCAAACATCTTTTGGTTTTGCGAGAGCAAATACTTATTACGCTCGACCGTATTGGTAAGCAGGCGGGTTTGGTCTTCGATCTTCTCGGCAAGTTCCAGCTGATATTCGCGCAGGTATCGTTCGGCATCCTCAAGTTCATCGACTCTGCCGCCCAGGTAAGCCAGCACCAATTCTTCAAAATCGCCGCCAATGGGTTTGGGAATAAACCCAACGGCGCCCGCTGCAAGGGCACGCTCCCGGGCACCTTGCGATGTATCTCCCGAGACAACCACAATGGGCGTACCCGGCAGTATTTTTTTGATACGGGTCGCCGCTTCACTGCTGGTCATATGCAGGATATTGTTATCGAGCAGGATCAAGTTCGGCTGGGTCTCTTCCGCAAGTCCCAAGCCATCCAGCGGATTCGCCGCCTCGAGGACCACAAAATTAAAAGCAAGCAAACGCCGCACGAGTGAACGAGATTCTTCACTCGCGGCTATGTACAGTGCTTGCGGAAGTTTGCGTGGGTCGGAAGCCATGTTTACCTTACAGACAATATGAATCGCCGGTTATCGTTTCGTTTTCCTTGGGTCGACTACACGGTGTTCTTCCAATCGCTTCTGCACGATCTTGCTGATCGCTTCCACAGTGATCGGCGATTCATCCATCACCCGCGAAAAATCCTCACGCGGAATCATCAACACTTCGACCGGATCGTTGCCCGCACGCACATTTGCAATAGACTTGCCGCCTCGTAATAGCTCTATATCACCGAAAAATTCATCTGCCCCAAGCCGCGAAAGGACAATGTCTTTACTACCGGATTTTTGCAGAACGATCTCCACATTGCCGCTGCGGATCATAAAGAAATGACCCACCTTCTCATCGCGCGAAAGGATAGTCTCTCCAGGTTGATAAGAACGCCGTTGCGCCAGCTTCGTAAATTCCAGCATGTGCCGATGGCGCAGTTTTGGTAAAGAACGCGAAATGGTCTCGTCGATCAGTTCGCCGTCTGAGATGATGAGATTGCGGTCTGTGCGTGAAGTCAGCGATGGATCATGCGTGACCATGACAATGGTCTTGCCTTGCTCCACAAAATGTTCAAAGATGCGGATAATGGTATCGGCAGAGCGGGTATCGAGATTACCGGTCGGCTCATCTGCGATCAAAAGCGGCGGGTCACATGCCATGGCGCGTGCAATCGCAGCCAACTGTTGCTGACCCGTGGAAACCAGAACCGGCAGTTTATTTGCAAATTTCTCCAAACCCACCAGTGTCAATAATTCCAGGGCGCGTTTGGGGCGTTCATCGAAATCGTACATGTCCACATAATCCATTGGGAGCATGACGTTCTCAAGCAGGGTCAACATGGGCAGCAGCTGAAAGAACTGAAAAACGATACCAAGATTCTTCCCGCGCCAGCGCGAACGCTGACTCTCACTTACACCGGTATAAATGTCATTATGGTTTACGATGACCCGCCCATCGCTGGGATGATCGATACCGGTGATCATGTTCAACAAAGTGGACTTGCCGCTGCCAGATTTACCGACAATGGAAACGAATTCACCTTTGTTGATCATCAAGTCCACACCCTTAAGGACGGTAAACTCGCCAGCCGCATTGGAAAATCTTTTCACAACGCCGCGCATTTCGATGATCGCTTCCAGCGCAGCATCATGCACACGCTGAGGAGCAGCCTTGTGCGGAGTCCGCGCCGGAGCGCGTTTTTTAGTCGCAGTGGTCATTGTTTGCGGCTCCTCTTTGGCTTGGCAGCAGCCGTCACTTCCATTTCCAATTCTCCATCGGTAAGGGTCAGGCTGCGGGTAAAGCGTCCTCGCAAGCCCATATCATGCGTCACCATAATAATGGTCTTGCCGCGTTCCGTAACGAGCCGTGAAAACACATCGAAGATATGGTCCGCAGTGATCGAGTCTAAACTCCCGGTGGGTTCATCGGCAACAAGAATCTCCGGGTCATTGGCAAGTGCCCGCGCGATCGCCACACGCTGTTGCTGTCCGCCGGAAACAAAGGCGGGGAGTTTATCGGCATGTTCTTCGATCTCGACCAGGCGCAATAGTTCCAAAGCGCGCTCACGTGATTCGCGCGGTTTAAAATTTTCAGCGAGGTCCATCGGCAGCGTGATATTCTCAACCAGGGTCAGCATGGGCAGCAATTGAAAGGATTGATACACCACACCCATCGTCTTGCCGCGCCAACGCGCCTTTTCATCTTCGCTCAGCTCATGCACAGAAACGCGCTGACCGCCAGAATTGACGATCACTTCACCGCTGGAAAGCCCATCCACACCGTTGATCATATTCAACAAAGTGGATTTACCAGCGCCGGATTTTCCCACAACGCCAAGAAACTCCCCTGAATTTACCGTGAGGTTAATATTCCTTAACGCCGGAAAATCCCCTGCTGCTGTTGAGTAGGTCTTGCTTACATTTTTTAATTCAATAATGGATGTATTCATAAGCGAGCCAAATTGTACCCCTATTGTGCAATAGAGCGCAAAAGGCTTATTTGCAGTTTATTTTCAATCGTTTTGCAGACAAGCCAGCACCGCAGCCACTGCACCTTGCGGCTCCTCTTTTAAGACCGCCAACACAGGAAATACCCCCAACGAATAGACTTCACGGGGGTTCCCCGCTTTCCAATGCTTTGGGAGGATACCAATTGCATTGGATTCGGCGTTGAGCAGGTCAGACATTTGCTGCGGACCTGCCGCAATGCCTGCGGACGAAGCAACGCTTCTACCTTGCATCACAAATTGCTCAAACACCCGTTGCACATCCAACTCTGACGGATATACCCACACTTGCATGGAAGGATCCCCCAAGCCGGAAAACAACGCCTGAGCCTCTTCGAGAGAGAGCTTCTGCACCGGGCTTTCACGATGCGTAACGATAAGCAACTCCTCTTCATCGATTTGATAAGCAGGGACAAGTAAAGTTTCCGGCTCGCCAATGCGCAGATAGATCTGTGGATCATCGGGCGCGATCTTCACCACAATGGAAAGTTCATCAGCGCAAGCGAACAAATCGCTCATCCACGGCTGCGCAGCGGAAGTGGCATCCGCAGAGATCATTTGCTGAATAGTTGGTTGATCTGAAGGCGCACATGCTGCGAACAGGGTGGAAATAGAAGAAAGGAAAGTTAGAAGCACATACCCCATCTTTCCTGAATATCCGTTTTGCGACATAAGTTCTTTCTCCGTAACCTGTGCGGCAAACTTTTACGGCGACGTCCCCGCCGCCGTAACCAATTACCAGTTTTTTAGAAACGCAGAGATCAACTTTACACGTTGAGCGAGGCTGCCAGCAAAGATGTATTCACGTTCTGAATGATAGTTCTCGCCGATGGCACCTAACCCGTCCAACACGGGAATACCGAACGGCGCGACAAGGTTCGCATCAGAAACGCCACCTGTGCCGCCTGCCTTTAGATCAACGCCGATCTCGGCGGCAATCGTCTTTGCCTTGCCAAACGTTGCCTGCATCAACTCATCGAACGGCATCGGTCCGCGATTGAGAGAACCAGTTACTTCGATAGAAGTACCATCTAACACGGGCTTGAGCTCTTTCATCAACGCTTCAAGGCGTTCCCATTCTCCAGGCTGTAAAATACGCACATCCACATCGATATTGGCTTCGTCTGGCACTACGTTTGAAACCGTCCCGCCGCTGATCACACCGACATTTAATGTGGTTTTCTTTTCATAGTCCGTCATCTTTTGTATCGCGATGACCTGATGTGCCATTTCTTCGATGGCATTGCGTCCTTTTTCGTGGTCGCCGCCTGCATGTGCGGCGCGCCCTTTCACTTTAACGTGGAAACCGCCGCCGCCCTTGCGCCATGTCTTCAACGAGCCGTCGATCAGGGCGGGTTCCATCACCAGCACCAATTCAGACTCTTTCGCAAGACGCTGTATCAATTCACGGGATGTATCGCTGCCGATCTCTTCATCAGAGGTGCATAGCAATGTGATCGGACGGGTAGTCCCATTTTGACGAGCGTCTTCAATGGCGCCAAGTGAAATGGCAATGCTCGCTTTCATGTCCGACACACCAGGACCCATGATCTTGCCTTCAGCTTCACTGTACGGGAATTTTTTGAGTGTACCCAACGGAAAGACCGTGTCCATGTGGCAAACCAGGAGGATCGGTTTCCTCTTGGCGTCGGCTCCCCAGCGTGCAATGACATGATCGCCAGTTACCGCATTGGGAATGATCTCCACTGCCGCACCTAATTTACGCGCCTCATCAACAACGATCGCGCCGACTCGATCCACGGCGGCTTTTTCATGCGAGGGCGACTCAGTTTCAACCAACAATTTAAGAAGGGATTTTGTGTCCATACAGTCTCCAGAAATCAATAATAATGATATGGGACGAACTACTTCAAAAATAATACGAGCAGTCCTGCCATAAAACAATAGAGCGCAAAAACATACAAAGAGTGTTTGCGCAAATATCCAAGCAGCCAACGGATCGCCAGCCAACCGATAATGGCAGATGTTACAAAACCGGTCAACAGGATGGGTAAAAACTCAGTTGTGTTCGGGAGGAGAATGGCTTGAATGGTCTCATACAAGCCCGCCACAAGCAGGATCGGTGCAGACATCAAGAAGGCGAAACGCGCCGCCGAAGGGCGGTCAAAGCCGCGGAACATTGCTCCTGCCATCGTTGAGCCGGAGCGGGAGGCACCGGGGAAGATCGCCAGTACTTGAAACAAACCGACCGAGAGAGCATCCGCCCATGTGGCAGATTCCAATACACGGCTCTTTTTATCGAAATATTCCACTACTGCCAGCAGAATAGCCGTGAATAAAAGGCGAACCCCAGCCCACAATAAGGGATCACCGGACATATCTTTTACGAACTGATTCAACACCAGTCCCACCACACCTGCAGGAATGGTCGCTGCAATGACCAGCCAGCCGAGATAAGCATTAAGATTCTCAAATGGCTTTTTATGATAGATGCCAAGCAGAAAGGCTTTGCTGATTTCATATATATCGTGCCAGAAGAAGATCAGCATGGCGAGCACAGTTCCCATTTGGATGATGATATTGAACGCAAAAGTACGGTCATCTGAGGGGAGCCCAAGTAATTTACCGGCAATGAGCAGATGCGCAGTGGAAGAAACAGGGATGAACTCCGTCAGCCCCTGAACAATGCCGAGTAGGAACGCTTGAAATGTATTCACCGGGCAATTCCATTCATTGCACGTTTGGCATTATTCGACCATTGTGCCAGCATTTCCGGCGCGCGAGATTCAAAAGAGCCGTCGGCAACATAGATACGGATACGCTCCATCAGGCGGATCAATGCCCGCAAATTATGAATGGAGATCAGAGTTCCCGCCAGCAGTTCCTTTGCCACGATCAAATGGCGGATGTATGCGCGCGTAAAAGTGGTGCAGGCATAGCAATCGCAGGTCTCATCGATCGGGCGCTCGTCTCTTGCAAAAGTGGCGTTCATCATATTAAGACGCCCTTCCGGTGCAAAAGCGGAATGATGCCGTGCCAGCCGGGTAGGCAGAACACAATCGAAGATATCCACTCCACGCAGAACCCCGTTGATCAGGTCTTCGGGGGTGCCAACTCCCATCAAATAACGCGGTTTGTTTTCAGGCAGCAATGGTGTGACAACATCCAATGTATCGTGCATTTCCTGTTTGGTCTCACCAACGGAGAGCCCTCCAATGGCGATACCGGGCGTATCAAGAGAAGAAATGAATCTGGCAGACTCCTCACGCAGTGCAGGGTCAACACCGCCTTGAATGATCCCGAAAAGAGCCTGGTCGCTGCGTGTTTTTGCTTTGAGCGAACGCTCCGCCCAACGATGGGTCCGCTCCATGGCTTTCTTAATATAAGCATGGTCGTTGGGATCAGAACATTCATCGAACGCCATGATGATATCTGCCCCAAGGTTTTCCTGAATGGCAATGGATTTCTCAGGCGTAAAGCGATGCGTGGAACCATCAATGTGACTCTTAAAGGTCACACCATCTTCATCCACTTTGCGGGTTTGAGAAAGTGAAAATACCTGAAAACCGCCGGAGTCGGTCAGCATTGGGTTGGGCCACTGCATGAACTTATGAAGTCCACCCATATCACGTACGAGTTCATCGCCTGGGCGAAGGTATAAGTGATAGGTATTGCTCAAGACAAGGGAAGCACTGATGCCTTTCAAATGTTCCGGCGTCAGGGTTTTAACGGTTGCTTGTGTACCAACAGGAGCAAAAACAGGAGTGACCAGGTTGCCATGCGGGGTGGAAAAGACGCCCGTACGGGCACGGTTATTTTTGGCTGTAATGTTGAATTCAAACATAAGCGAATTATACAGGATGAAACCCCGCCCTCGAATTGGTAGGTAAACTCACGCGGAATTGGTCCTTTTGCAAAGTCAGACCGATTTATATAATGGAGAAAACGTTAGGAGTAGGACAAATGAAAAAAATTATTGTTATCGTTCCATTGATGGGCTTTCTTGCTTTTGCCGCCTGCACACAAGGCACTGAAACTACCGGACTGCCCATTCCCACCCCGTTGGCGGCGGAAGAAACCAAGCCGCCCACATTCGACCCCAATCACTTTCTCACTGCCACCTTGGTGCCATTCTATACCCAAGTTCCATCGCCTACATTTGTAGGCGAACCCGCCACAGTCAACATCGCTTTGAACATGGGCTCAGGCGGGGCAGGCTTCTCTGCCAACCTTTACGCACAGGAAGTGTACACAGGCAGAACGGTTGGGATCTTCATGTCTGCGGGCATGCACACCGCGCCGCTCTTACCCACCTCGCCTCCATTGGATATGGCTGTGCCTGCCCCGGGAACCTATGTCTTCTATGCCCGCCTCAGCAATGACCCCATGGATTATCACTACGGCTACACAGAATGTTCCGTTCCGACTGATTGCGTTGGCAGTCCATTGCTTGCGCTGGATGTACTTCCCGGCAAACACTACACCGTCTTGATCGTAGACCGCAAAGCACTGCTACCCGGCATTGACGAACGCGGACTGCCCGTTACGGTGCCATGGGTCAAACTGGTAGAATCAACTCCGTGAAAACATTGCTAATTCCTTTAGATACGAACGCCACCAAGCCGCTCTACTTGCAGGTTGCAGACTACATTACAGAAGCCGCCCGCAACGGACAGCTGCAATCGGGACAGCAACTACCGCCATCTCGCACACTGGCAGACCAAAATAGCGTCCATCGCTCTACGATCATCAATGCCTACCAGGAACTAAAGGCGCGCGGCGTGCTGGCATCCAAACCGGGAAGTGGAAGTTACATCGAAAAGGGATTGAGCGAAAGTAGCTCACTGGTTCAAAAAATGCCCGCTCAGGACACGATTCAGACCGATGAGCTTATTGCAGAGATCCGCCGTATGCATTGGTCTGAAGGCATGATCTCGCTTGGGTATGGTCCACCAGCAGATGAACTGATGCCCGTTGAAGATTTCGATCGCTCCCGTCAACGGGTATTGAGGCGTGACGGAAAAAAGACCGCCAACTACGAACATCCGCAAGGGTACTATCCATTAAGACAAGCAATCTGCGCAGACCTTGTCAAACAAGGTATTCAAGCCGACCCTAACGATGTACTGATCACAAATGGCGTATTGGAAGGCGTATCCCTTATCAGCCGCGCACTCGCCGCGCCCGGCGATAGTGTATTGACCGAACTACCCCAATACTTTGGCAATTGGACAAACTTCAGTTACCTCGGTCTGAACGTGCGTGGATTTGACCTACTTGAAAGCGGACCCGATTTCGCATCACTCGAGGCGCAACTTCAAGACGCAAATGACCGCCTGCGTTTCGTCTTTGTCACCGCAGATCATCAAAATCCGCTGGGCACCTGTTGGACGATGCCCGCCCGACATGAATTTCTAAAAATGATGAACAAGTACGATATCCCCGTTGTGGAAGATGCAACCTATCGCGACCTTACCTACGACGGCATGCCACACACTCCGCTTCGCGCCCTAGACCCGGATGTGATCTATGTAGGGACATTCTCTCATTCGCTGATGCCCGGTTTGCGCATCGGGTTCGTCCTTTGCCACGGACGCCTGCGCGAACACATCGAACGCCTCAAAGCCATTTCCAGCGGACCTGTCGAAACGCTCAACCAGCGCGCCCTCGCAGACTTTCTCTCCACCGGCGAGTATGAGCGACACCTCGAACGCATCATCCCCGTCTATCGCTCACGGCGTGATGCACTGCTAAATGCCATGCAAACCCACTTCCCCGCCGACCTGCGCTGGACAAAACCCAGCGGAGGGTTCTTCGTGTGGGTCTGGTTACCCGAACGAATATCAGCTATTGATCTATTCTATCGTTCCTTGAAAAAGGGAATTTCCATCGCCCCCGCCAATATTTTTTACCCGGGTCCGTGCCCGCAAAATGCATTCCGCCTTGCCTTCTCGCATCACTCTGAAGATGTACTCACTCGTGCCGTTATGGAAATCGGGCAGTTGTTATAAACAACAGCCTTCATGTGTGAAGAATTGGGAAAAATAAAAAAGGCAAGTTTGCAAAAACCCAGAACCCTATATCAGCCCTCGTCATGCTTTTCGAGGTCTGTGAGCAACAGATCCAACGCCCCCACAGAGATCTGTAACTCACGCAATGAAATTCCAAGCGAAACGATCATCAAGACCAGCGCCGCACCAAAGCTCCATTTGCCGCCATCAGACCAACCGGCAAACAACGCGAACATACTCACCACACACATCAACAAGCTCAACACGCCCACGATCTGCATATTACGAATGAGATAAACACGATAGCGCAGGTTATCGATCTGCGCCAGCAGGTTCTTATCGCCGCTTTCATGAAAACGGTCATTCAGGCTGCGGATGATGGTGGCAAGTGTCAAAAAACGATTGGTGTATGCCAACATCAAAAGCGAAACCGTTGGGAACAATAAAGCCGGGGTGGTTAACGAAAGCTCTTCCATGATAAACAAATTATACCCGTCTCAAATATCCATAATATATGCGGCTTCCCCTTCCTATTGACTTTGGACTCGTTTATACTCCGCACACTTTTATGACACAAGATAAACACTGGAATATCTCGCCTCGCATCTCCCCCGAAGCTGATTCGGCGCTATCTGCCTTTCCTCCACTCTTGCGGCAAGTCCTCTTCAACCGCGGTTTCGCCGACGACCCCAGCGCCCGCGCCTATTTACGCGGCGAACCGAACAGCAACACCGACCCGTTCCAAATGACGGATATGCGCCAGGCAATTGAGCGCATCCGCTTTGCGATGACGAACAACGAACCCATCGCCATCTACGGCGATTATGATGTAGATGGAGTCACCGCCACCGCACTACTGGTTGAACTCTTAAGGAAACTTGGCGCCAACGTACGTGGCTATATCCCCAACCGCTTCGAAGAAGGGTACGGTCTCAACAACAACGCATTGGATGAATTAAAAGCCGACGGTGTAAAACTGGTCATTACCGTAGATTGCGGCATCCGCTCACCCAGCGAAGCGCTTCATGCAAAAACCTTGGGGTTGGACCTCATCATTAGCGACCACCACCATCCAGACGATGAAAACCTGCCTTCCGCCCTCGCCGTCATCAACCCCAAACGCCACGGCGATACATATCCCGATAAAGACTTGGCTGGTGTAGGCATCGCCTATAAGATCGCTGAAGCTTTACTTTCCGATGACAAAGCCTCGACTACAGACCAAGGTTCGTTGTCTGTGGTTAACGGTCAGATCCTCAACTCGTTGCTCGACCTGGTAGCCCTTGGAACCGTTGCAGATCTCGCTCCGCTTGTTGGCGAAAATCGTGTACTCGTTAAAAAAGGACTGCGCCAGATGCGCCAAACCACCCGTCAGGGACTTTTTTCTCTGGCAGCGGTTTCAGAAGTTAATTTGCCAAAGGTCAATGCCGGGCATATTGGCTTCATGCTGGGTCCGCGCCTGAATGCAGCCGGGCGATTAAAAGAAGCGTTGGCAGCATTTGAGTTATTAACCACAACCGATGTCTTTAAAGCAGGCGAACTCGCCCAGCAGTTGGATATGCAGAATCGCGAGCGCCAGCGCATCACGCGCGACATGCAAACCCGCGCCGAAGAAATGGTCATCAGTGAAGACCCGGATGCCTATCTCTTTTTTGCAGCACATGAAGATTTCAACTCTGGCGTGGTTGGTTTGGCTGCCTCACGCCTCACCGAAAAATTTTACCGCCCAGCCATTGTCGCCTCCAAGGGCGAAGAAGAAACTCGCGGCTCCTGCCGCTCGATCCCCGAATTTCATATCACAGATGCACTCGACCAATGCGCCGACTTGCTTGTCCGTCATGGCGGGCATGCCGCTGCGGCTGGCTTTACGGTTAAGAACGAAAACCTTCCCGCCCTCGTAGCCCGGCTGAAAGCCATCGCGGCGGAAAAACTATCAGAGACAGAACTCAAGCCCACCGTTACGGCAGACGCGGAAGTATCCCTCTCTGAGATGCGCCCTGACGTGTACGAAAAAGGATTGAAGTATCTTGAACCCACTGGCTATGGCAATCGAGAAGCGTCCTTCGTGGCGCGCAATGTCAAGGTCAAAAGCTCCCGCATCGTCGGCTCGGATGGAAAACATATCAAGATGTCGCTTGAAGACGAAAAAGGCATCACCCACGATGCGATCGGATTTAAACTTGGCGAATGGCACAAATCCATGCCTGCCCGCGTGGACTTGCTTTTCACTTACGAGCCAAACGAATACAACGGACGTGTCACCTACCAGCTCAACTTGAAAGACCTTAAACCCGCCTCGAACAGATGACAAAAAAGAGACAGCCGTTTGGCTGTCTCTTTTTTGTCATTTCTGCACGGGAAGTTTTGCCCGCCGCCAGGCAAGCATGCCGCCCTGCACGTTCAGCACGTTGAAGCCTTCTTTTGCCAACATCTTTGCCGCCGAAGTACTGCGGCTGCCACTGGCGCAAATGCAAACGATCTCGCGTCCTTTGGGCAGGTCGCCCATTTGCTTGTGCAGATCGTTCAAAGGAATTAGTTTTGCGCCAGCAATATGCCCGGTGCGAAACTCCTCCGGCTGGCGTACATCCAATACAAGCGGATGTTTGCCAAACTTCAACTTTTCACTTAACTCTTCCGCTGTGATCGTCGGCACAGACGGACCAAACAAACTGGATAGAAATCCCATAAGACTGCCCTCCATGGCAATGGTTGAACCTAATTACGGTTCGTGATCTCATCTGCGCGTTCAGGGAGGGTAAACGTATTAATGGTCATTCGGTCAACTAGCCCGGGAAGAAAACGGTTAAGGGAAACGGTAAAGCCCCAAAGCCAGGGCATGATCCACATTCGGCGCGGATGGCGCACCAGTTTTACCACAGCTTTTCCAACTTGTTCAGCCGTCAGAACCATAAAATTTGGTGTGGATGCATTGGTCTTTCTTTTAATGCCTGCACGTTGGGCGAACTCGGTCTTAACCCGCCAGGATAAAGAAGCGAAACGTGGATGCCCCACGGTTCCACCTCGCGCCGCAAGGCTTCTGAGAATCCATGCACGGCATGTTTCGAAGCAGAGTAAATGGTGTAGGTCGGGGTTCCGACCAAACCCGAGATCGAGCAAATGTTGATGATGCTGCCGCTGCGCTGGCGGATCATCACAGGCAAGACCTGACGCGTGGTTTGGATCAAGCCCATCACATTTACATCCATCAGCCCTTTTATATCTTCCATTGGGTCGAGTTTCTCCAACCAATCCAGCCGACCGAATCCAGCGTTATTGACCAATACGTCAATACGCCCGAACGCCGCAAGTGTTTGGTTCACGAGTCTCTCAATATCTTCAAATTTGGAGATATCTGTTCGTACAACAAGAGCCTGCGCGCCTGTATTCATTAACTCGATCTCATGCGCAACTGCTTGCAATCGCTCGAATCGACGGGCAGCCAGCACAACTTTCGCGCCCTCGCGCCCAAATTCCAAGGCAGCAGCAGCACCGATCCCAGATGACGCTCCTGTAACGATAACAACTTTATCTTTAATATCCAACCTCTGCTCCTTATGGACCCCAACGGGGCTGATAATCACAATAATCGTTATCTGTCAGACGGCGAACATCGGATCCATCCACACGCATGATGTAGATTTCGCAGCCGTGATCTTCTCCATAATGATCATAGTAAGAAGTAAATGCCACCCACTGACCATCCGGTGAAATGGAGGGTCCCTGTGAATTGCCCCCCGTTGGGCTTAACATACGCGCATCCGAGCCGTCCGCATTCATGATGTAAACATCACGCTTCCATGCCTCACCGGAATAGGTAACAATGAACTGACCATTCGGAGACCAATCGCTTCTTCCCCGTATCGCGGGCAGGTTGCTGATCTTTAGCAGTTCACTCCCATCAAGCTTGATCGTGTAAAGCTGAACACCACCCTGCATATCCGATGCAAATAAAATGGACATCCCATCCGGTGACCAGGTCGGGTCCCAACCCAAAGCATTGGGAATGAAATGAGGGTTTGTGCCATCACGGTTCATCACCCATATTTGATTCGCCGCCGCTGTAGAAAGTTTAAAAGCGATCAGGGAACCGTCAGGTGAAATTTCCGGTCCGTTCAGGTTACCGAGGCGATCAGTCAATTGTGTGACATTGCCGCTGGCAATATTCATTTCGTATATTTCATAGATGTTCGGCTCGCGAAATGCAGCATAGATAACACTTTGCCCATCCGGCGACATGGACGGGTAATAATGTTGGCGGGTGTCGTCGGTGGTTAAACGCTGAAAGCCAGAACCATCGGCATGGATGATACAGATCTGGTTACTTGCCTGCGCTTTGAATATCTGACAAACAAAAGCGATCTTACCGGTCGGCTCGCTGATGGATGAAGGAACGATATCAGGTTGTAGAGTGGAGTCTGCCGGGAGGGCAGTCACTGCTGATAAAGTGGCGAGCAGGTTCGGGGTCGGGGTGGATGCGGACGGAACGTTGCAGGCAAGCATGATCAGCAATATAGCCAGTAACCAGGCAAGACGCATCTGCTTAATCCGCCTCAAGATAAAACTCCTCGCCTGACAGTATCTTTGCACCCACGCTGCGGCACTGCGGACAAATGGTTTCTTTTTCGCCGGGGTGATAAACCAGAAAGCACCACATGCACTGTTGCTGCGCCGGAATGACGCGGATATTCAATTTCATATTTTCAAGAGGTGTAGAAGTTGTTAACTCTTTCCATTCCTGCTCAATCTTCATTTCATGCAGCAGCAATTCCCCCACTGCAAGTTTTATGGTTTCGCGCGATGAAGATTGCGCAAGTAACTGCTGGACAAGCAAGGCGAGGCGGGAATTTTTCATAACAGTAGGGCTTACAAAGCTTGATGCAAGTATTTAGAAGTTATCTCAAAAATGTCATCCTGAGCGATAGCGAAGGATCTCTACACCCAAAACAAGAGACCCTTCGGTCGCAAAGAACGCTCCCTCAGGGTGACACAGTATTTTTGAGACAGGTTCTAGATAAGTCTTCGAATAATTTCATATCCACAAACGCAGAATCAACGACACACATAGGTAAAGCCGCTATGGCAAAGCGTAAATTCTGACATAGCTGACCGCCGTAGGTGCTTCATCTGCGTCGAGCACAACCTTGCCAGACTTGTACGATGCATCAGAAAAACTTCTCACAAATACACGATTGACGTAAACATTAAACTCGCTGCCTTTAGCGACTACTGTAAGGGTATTTGGTTCATTTAATTTCAACTGTGATGCCTGGGTGTAATTCATTAGCTGCTTTTTATCAGGTCCAATATGCCAAGCAGCGATATCTGATGATGATGAAACAAATACTTGCGTACTGCAATTCCCTGCAGCGCAATCAGTGTAACGCAAATACGCTGTAAAATAATGTGTAGACTGGGGGTTTACAAAACGAAATTCCGTTTCAAATATAAAATCCGAATATTCTGTAGACCAGTTGGGAAAAGTAGAAGTTGCTGGAGATAAGATCAACTCGCCATTTTGAATTGAATTCCCGCTTTGTAAAGACCAGACACCTGCATCCGATTCAAATGTATCTTCATACAACAACGACCCAAAATCTGAATTCGATAATTGAGTATCCGACGCAAGTTCTACAGGTTGATCATTTGATGCGATGTCTTCAATTGTTACTGTTGTAGTGACTGATGACGCAAATGTCTCTGCAAATGGCGTACCAAAACCTATCGATCCGGCAATAATTGTCCCAACTAGAAGCACAACTATAACTTTTTTCTTATCTTCTCTAACAAGTAGAGCAATGACTGCAACCAGTAATTCAGCAATAAAAGCATAAAAAAGATTACGACCGAGATCACTAGCATTTTGCGCTCCTTGGCTTGAGTAATTTACTGCAAAGCAAATAATCTCAGGCTTTTAATTTTGGTTCTAATTTTCGCCAGAAAGCTCACTACGTCTAATGCTCTGTGCTTTCATTCATCCAGTACACCACTCTACTTCCTTCTAAGCGTGCCGCTTGCAGAAATCGTGCCCTGCTCACCAATATACAAAGAAGAAAAACTTAATTCATCACCAGCAGCCACCGTAAACCGGTCGATCGTATTTTTCTTGCAAAAATCAGGAGAGTCTTTGCTTACCTTCTCTGTAAATTCATAAACATCCTGAGTAACGCCATTGTAGACCAAATCCCCTTTACAACCATATACAGGCATTTCGTACGTGCCACAGGCTTGTCCAAGCGCGCAATTTGATTTGATGAAGTATGTCGCTTGAGTACGATACGACTCATCAGATGCAGTTATCGTACCAACCCAGGTACCTTCTACTGAATAGGTCTGAGTACCGAAAGAAGGTAAAGTAGGTTCTTTACCAGCCGCAACCAAAACTGCATAAGCGCCTATTAAAGCGGCAATCACCGCAAAAACTCCAGCAATAATTGCGGCAACAATAGTAGGATTCGACCAACCTCCGGGCTCTTTTGGTGTTTTTAATTCATTCGGATTCATTCTGACCATCCTATTATTTTTTAAACCGTATGACCTCTACGGCAACTTTATCTTATCAGTCTCTTTTTAGACAAGGGCGGTAAAGCGAGTGTTTGCCCCACCATTCACAAGGCAGAGGACGTCATAAGCATTTTGAAAAATTTTATTCTCAAGCCGCTGTTCTTAAAGGTAGGGATGCCATCTTGAAAGAATGTTATAAAGTTTCCTTTAATTAACTACTCAATGTTTATAAAATTTACTGTCCAACAGATTAACAAGAAAACTCTATTCTAGGAGCAAGCACTTCAGGCTGGTCTATAAGCCGCATTCTGTCCAGCGGATCGCTCCGCTTGGGCAATCATCTCTCTGGGCGGTGCGTCGCCGCGCCGCTCGGTGCAGCCTACCCGGGACTGGCCCAACCCACAAGAGGGAAGGGCACGTATGGAGGCGAGCAGCCTCCCATCGTCCACAGACGAAATCGTCCCTGCTTGGCCTTGCTCCCGGCGGGGGTTACCTGGCCACGCACATTACTGCGCGCGCCGGTGGTCTCTTACACCACCTTTTCACCATCACTGCCAAAGGCAGCTGTTTGTTTCTGTGGCCCTTTTCCGGCAGGTTCACGCCTTTCAGCGATCTTCCCGTCAACGAATGACGAGACTTCCCCGCCCCGGGTGCTATCCGACGCCGTGCTCTATAGGAGTGCGGACTTTCCTCGATCCCGTCAACGCAGAACCGCGATTGCCCGACCAGCCTGAAGTATTTTCATGATACCCGTGGAAGGAAAGAGAGTCAACCACATGGATGCAAGTCCGTAACAGGCATGAAGATTCAATACTTAAAGGTGGACATTTCTGGAAAAGACATTAAAATTGACCCATCACGTAATTTGAAGAGGAATCCCCTTGAGCAACCTGCCAGGTAAATTTGTCATTGGTCTCACCGGAAATATTGCCACCGGAAAAAGCGTCGTCCGCCGCATGCTGGAACATTTAGGCGCATATACCATTGATGCAGACGCACTTACACATCGTGCGTATGCCAAAGGCGCACCAGGATATCAACCAGTAGTGGATATATTCGGGAAGTGGCTGATCAACCGCGAAGGTGAAATTGACCGCAAGAAACTTGGCAACCTGGTCTTTGGGGATGCGGAAGCCATGCGACAACTGGAAGAGATCGTCCATCCATTGGTGCGTCAGGCAACGGAAATGCTTATCAAACGTGCCAGCCAGCCGGTGATCGTCATTGAAGCGATCAAACTGCTCGAAGGTGACCTGCGTAAAGCCTGCGATTCGATCTGGGTGACCAATGCACCTGAAGTCATCCAAGTGGAACGACTGATGAGAAAACGCGGACTCAATTTGGAACAGGCGCAGGAACGCATCCGTGCGCAATCGCCGCAAAGCGCGAAAGTAAAGATGGCAAATATGGTCATTACGAACACAGGTTCGTATGATGATCTTTGGAAACAGGTCAGCGAGGCGTGGAAGGAGATCATCCCTGGCGCAAAAGACGCACCCGCTGAAACGATCACCATTAAAAAATCCACAGGAACCGGGGATTTCTCCTCCCAACGTGGCAAACCCAAACATGCCGCCTCCATCGCAGACTTGATCACCCGGTTAAGTAAAGGCAAGCGTAAAATGAACGCCGATGAAGTCATGGAAAGTTTCGGCGATAAAGCCTATATGCTGCTTAAGATGGATGATGGCGTTGTCGGTGTAGCTGGCTGGCAGGTGGAAAACCTGGTAACCCGCACTACCGATATTTTTCTTGAAGAAAACCTCGACGCCCCAAAAGCTCTTGAAGTCCTCATTCAGGGTGTGGAAGGAGCTTCTTCCGAACTACAGAGTGAAGCTTCCCTGATCTTTGCAATGGATAACCTTGCAACACAAGATGCCCTTTGGAAAAAGCTAGGGTATGAAAAACGCACATCGGAAAGCCTCGGCGTGCAGGCATGGCAGGAAGCCGCCGAAGAAGCCGCCCCTGCTGGGAGTGCACTCTTCTTCAAACAATTAAGGCAGGACCGCGTTCTCCGTCCCATTTAGGCTGAATATATCTTCAGTGGATTTGGGGCGCATCCCGAACTGACAGCCGTGATGGAGAGCCGTCTCAATTACACGTGACTGAATTACTGAACAACCTCTTCTTTATCTTTCAACGTGTCAGCTGGCTGAGCATATTGGATATCATGCTCGTCACGCTGATTTTCTTTGTGCTGCTGTATTCCCTGCGGGATACGCAAGCCATGGCATTGTTGCGCGGCATGATCATGCTGATTGTGACGATTACATTGATTACCAGCCTGGTGGAACTACCTGCTTTTTCATGGTTTGCACGCAACGCCCTGCCCGCCATGCTGCTTGCCCTACCCGTTATTTTTGCGCCTGAGATCCGCCGCACGTTGGAACGCATTGGTCGCGCCGGAACCTTTTTGCCCGCAGCCGTAAAATCTGCCGACTCCGCCCTCGAAGAGACCATCCGCGCGGTGGTAGGTGCCGCAACAAGACTCTCCGCCCGAAAACACGGTGCATTGATCGTAATGCAGCGGCTCGACCATCTCGATGACTATATTCAAACCGGCGTGAAACTAAATGCAAAGGTTACCCCGGAATTATTGCTGCAGATCTTCTACCCGAACACCCCTCTGCATGACGGCGGCGTCATCATTGTGGACGCGCAGGTTGCGGCAGCATCTTGTGTGATGCCCTTGTCCGCAAGCGGTATTTTGAACCGCACACCCGAACGCCAGATGGGATTGCGCCACCGTGCCTCGCTGGGTATTTCCGAAGTAAGTGATGCCATTGCCATTGTCGTTTCAGAAGAGACCGGTGCCATTTCCATAGCACATTCCGGCAGAATGTTGAGACGCCTCGACCCGGAACGATTAGAGAATATTCTCACCGCCTTCTTCCGCCCAAGCGGCACGGAACAAAAGGGCGGCTTTATTAATAGTCTATTTTCCGGCAAAAAACGCCGGAAGGAAGAAAAATAATTATCATGTTTCGCTGGTTGGTCGATAATTACCGTACATTTTTGTGGGCATTTGCATTGGCAGTTGCCGTGTGGATCTCTTCTGTCACCTCTGCCGACCCTGACCAGACGCGCACGCTTGCAGCCCCTGTACCGATTGAGATCATCGGTCAATCCTCAAACCTGGTTTTCAGTAATACCCTTCCAAAAGAAGTAGATGTAACCTTGCGTGCGCCTAGTTCGGTCTGGAAGTTGATCGAAGATAACCCAGCTATCGTACGCGCAATTTTAGATGTTTCCGGACTGAGCTCAGGTGATCATTCACTCGATCTTCAGATCCAGGTGGATGCGCGCCCAGTTCAGATCGTTTCCGTCTCTCCGAAAACAGTGGACTTTGCACTGGAACCGCTTATCACGAAATCCATGGATATAGATTTACGCATCGCAGGTGAGGTTGCTATTGGGTATCAAGTCGGAGAGGTCGATCTGGAGCCGCTGACCGTTGTCGTATCTGGCGCTCAGTCGCAGGTCGAAAAAGTGAGCCGCACACGAGTATCCATTGACTTGAACCGTATCCGTGAAAATTACGATCAATCCCTTAAAGTGGAAGTACTTGATGAACGTGGTCAAGTGGTAAACGGTGTGACCGTTTCTCCCGAAACGGTGCATGTTGTCCTCCCTGTCAGCCAGCAGGGCGGCTATCGCGATGTAGCAGTCAAGGTCACGACACTCGGGCGCGTGGCTAGTGGATACCGCCTTACGGATATTTCCGTTTCTCCGCCCGTGGTGACCATCTATTCCACAGACCCAGAAATCGTCAACAGCTTGCCCGGCGTTTTGGAAACCCAGCCGCTTGACCTGCAAAATGCGCAGGATGATATTACGACCAGACTAAAGCTCAGCCTGCCCGCAGGCATCTCCATCATCGGTGAACAGACCGTGTTTGTGCAGGCGGGGGTCTCACCGATCGAAAGCAGTGTAACCATCTCCAGTGAACGGATTGAGATCATCGGGTTGGAAAAAGACTTGAACGTGCAAATATCTTCTACAAATGTGGATATCATCCTCTCCGGTTTATTGCCGCTGCTGGATACATTGACCCGCCAATCGGTACGCGTTACTGTAGACCTGACCGGGCTCACCGAAGGCATATATCAATTATCACCAAGCGTGGAAGTACTTGTCGCTAACGTTGTAGCCGAATCGATCCTGCCTAACACCATTGAAATATCGCTCACCCCGCTGGATGTAAATACACCTACACCAACTGCCAAACCATAAAGTACAATAGCCCCCTTCGAAAAACCGCGAGCCTGCCAGGAAAATCCTTCATGTTGGGTATACTTGGCAGGCTCGGCGCGTCAGACAGGTTAGAGAAAGAGAAAGTAGAATATACCCATGAAACCCATTGTTGCCCTTGTTGGCCGACCCAATGTCGGTAAATCCACACTATTCAACCGCCTGGTTGGCGAGCGAATGGCGATCGTTGACGATACCCCCGGTACCACACGTGACCGCCTCTTTGGCGATGCGGAATGGAATTCCCGCACTTTCACCGTAATCGACACAGGCGGGATCGACCCGACCCATGGCGGTCGGACTCCGCTCTCAATTGGTTCCGTTGATTTCATCGAAGATATCCGCCGACAGGCGCAAGCCGCCATTCAGGAAGCCGACGCCATCCTCTTCGTCACTGACGTTGAAACTGGCGTAACAGAACCAGACCGTGAAGTGGCTGATATTTTGCGCCGTATGCAAAGGAAGCAACCCGATGGCAGTTTCCTGCCGCCGACTTTTCTAGTAGTAAATAAATGCGAATCGCGAGACCGCCGCGATCAGGTTTCAGAATTTTATGAGCTCGGCTTGGGCGAACCTTTTGCCGTCTCTGCCATTCACGGCACCAGCACCGGCGACCTGCTCGATGCGCTTGTGGCAGCCTTCCCTGAACAAAAAGAAGACGAAGAAGACAACAACATCAAGATCGCCATCGTCGGCAAACCAAATGCAGGCAAATCCAGCCTGTTGAATAAGCTGGTCGGCGCAGAACGCGTCATTGTCAGCCCCATCGCCGGGACGACCCGCGACGCCATTGACATGAACATTGAATTTGGCGGGCTACCCATTACACTGATCGACACAGCAGGCATCCGGCGGCGCGGCAAGATCGAAAAAGGCGTGGAAGAATACAGCGTCATCCGTTCCTTCAAAGCCATCGAACGCGCAGATGTTTCCTTATTGATGATCGACGCCACCACCGGCATCACATCGCAAGACGCTCATATCGCCGGCTTCATTAAAGATGAGTGGAAATCCTGTGTGGTTTTGGTCAACAAATGGGATGCCATCGAAAAAGACGGCACCACAATGGACGCCTATACCGAGAAGATCCTCAACGACTTGAATTTCGTCTCGTATGTGCCTATTCTCTACATCTCCGCCAAGACCGGTCAGCGTGTGGACCAGGTGATGCCATTGGCATTACGAGTTCAGGAAGAACGCCTCGCACGCCTGACCACCTCCAAGATCAACGAGATCATCCACAACGCACAAGATGCGCACCCGCATCCCACCCATGCCGGACGCGCGCTGCGCATGTATTACGGCACCCAAGTCCGCAGCGACCCGCCGACCTTCATGATCTATGTCAACGAACCATCGCTGATGCACTTCACGTATTTACGCTACCTTGAAAATCAGATTCGCGCCGAGTACGGCTTTTTAGGAACCCCCATTCGCATCGTATTGAAGGGGCGCAGGGAATAATTGTCGGTTATGCAACTCTGAGAAAAGACCATGAACAAAAAATCCATCCGCATCCTTGGCGATATCATCACGCTTGCCATCCTTACCGTCACCGGGTTTGCCACACATGGCGAAGCTGGCAGCTCCTTCCTTCCTCGCATGGCGGCGGCATTCTTCCCCATGGCATTGGGCTGGTTTGTATTGTCTCCCTGGCTGGGTCTCTCCGATGAAACAGTCATTAACGACCCAAAGAACTTGCTGCGAATACCGCTTGTATTTTTGTTTACAGCACCCTTGGCGGTCATCTTGCGCGCCGCCATCCTCCACACGACCGGCATCCCAATTTTTGCGCTCGCCCTTGGCAGCGCCAACGCCTTCGGTATGACGGTCTGGCGCTGGCTCTATCTTTTCATCGCAAAACGGGTGAAATAACTTCTTTGCTGTAAACAAAGAAGTTATTAAATTCCTTTCAAAAATAAAGCGGGGTAAAATAATCCTTATGGATGAAACAACACTCATCACTTCAGCACAACAAGGCGACTTGAACGCATTCAACACGCTTATCTTGCATTATCAGGATGCGGTTTTCAATACAACCGTGCGCATTCTCGGCGACGAAGATATGGCACAGGATGCCGCACAGGAAGCTTTCATCTCCGCATTTCAAAGCATTCGTTCATTTCGCGGCGGTTCATTCAAAGCATGGATCTTGCGCACCGCGACGAATGCCTGCCTCGACGAATTGCGCCGCCAGAAACGCCGTCCCACCACGCCCCTTGAACCCGAAACAAGCGATGGCGAAGAAATGGATTCGCCCAAATGGCTGGCAGACAAAAACATGACGCCCGCGCAAAAAGCCGAAGCCGACGAACTCGAACATGCCATTCAACATTGTCTCGATGCCCTGCCCACCGATTTCCGCACTGCTGTTGTACTCGCTGATGTACAAGGCATGGACTATACCGAAGTAGCCGCCGCCGCGCGCGTGCCATTGGGCACCATCAAAAGCCGCCTGGCACGCGCTCGATTAAGACTGCGTGAGTGTTTGCGTTCCTTCGAGGAACTTTTACCCTCTTCATATCGTTTAGAAGAGGAGAATGCCTAATGATCAATTCACGCGATATCGAAACCCTCTCCGCTTATTTAGATGGACAGCTCAATGCGTCGGATGCGGCTCGACTGGAAGCCCGCCTCAAGACCGACTCCGAGCTTGCTTCCGTTATAAGCGACCTGCGTGCCGCCCGCAGCATTCTCCGCAAACTGCCTGCCCGTAAAGCTCCACGCAACTTCACGCTCACCCGTCAAATGGTCGGTCTCAAACCACCCTTGCCGCGCAGCTATTCGCTATTTCGATTTGCCACAACGTTTGCTGCCGTCTTATTCTTCTTCTCGTTCACAGCCACCACGCTTTTGCCCATGTTAAGTTTTGGTGGAGCCGCCGCTCCCATGAATACAGGCTATGGCGGCGGATGTGATGGATGCGGCGGCGGTCCGGAAACAGCGTTGGAAGCAGCTCCTATGGCAGAATTACCAGCCGCCACCGAAGAAGCTCTTGCGCAGGATATGGCTCCCGCAGCAGAAATTGCGCCTGTCTCCACAGCAACGCCAGCCGCAGAAGACCGCGTGGCTGTATCTACAGTAGCGCCCAAGCAAGCCCCAACTGGAACCCCTGCAGTGGAACCAATTCCTGTGACGGCAATGGCGCCCACAGAAGAGGAAGCGTCTTTTAACTGGACAGTCTTATTCCTGCTCATTAGCCTCGCAAGCGGGCTGGTGATGTGGATCATGCATCAAAGCGCGAAAAGCAAATGGCGGTAACAGCCTGAAATAATGAGTACCCATCCCCTAATCGGGTCACCCCGATTAGGGGATTTTCTTTTTTATAATTATGGAGAAAATAAAGAAATTGATATTTTAATTTTAGGAGAATCATGAGAATAAAAAAGTTACTCGTTTCCCCCGTGTTTTGGTCAGTGGTCGCATTAATTAGCAGCGCATGTGTATGCGGTGAAGAAACTTCCACACAGGCGGCAAAAGTAATCGGTGCCCCTGAAGAAAAGCAAGGCAAACAGGAAAAGCAGGCATCCTGCCCCATGGAATGGACCTCCCCGACAAGCTCATCAGACGCAGGCGATATGCCGCCAACCGGCATGGTATCTTTCGATTGGAGTGACCATCCCGATGCAAGCGGATATGAAATGACCCTCATTACACCTAATAATTCGCCGGTATATTATGATGTTGATGGTTCTTCGAAGGACCTTTTCCTTGAAAACTATTCACAAGTTGGCAAGTATCAATTGGTTCTAACTGCCCTCGACACAGATGGTCAGCCTTTATGTTCGATCTCACTGGATTTCAACATGCCTGTGGTTGCCGATAAAAGCGCACCAAATAATAACAATTCTGGAGATGATGAAAGCGAACCGGGGTCTGTTTCCCCTTCGAATCCAATTATTGTGCCAGGCATCATTATTGTGCCGGATGTCATTGAGCCGCCCAAATAAGCGACTTGTTCAATACAGTGGATGATGATATAAAATCATTCATGTCCAAAAATGATCATGTAAAATTCTGCCCGCGATGCGGCACCGGAGTGGAATATCTTGAAAAATTCGGTGCGATCAGACCGGTATGCCCAAATTGTCGCTTTATTCACTTCCAAGACCCGAAAGTTGCAGCGGCTGTCCTCGTAAAAGATGGCAGCCGTGTTTTATTGGTACGGCGCGTGAACGAACCGTTCCGTGGAATGTGGACCTTGCCTGCGGGTTTCGTGAACGGCAGTGAAGACCCGGCAGAAGCGGCAGCACGCGAATGCCTCGAAGAGACCGGCTTGATCGTACGTGTTTCTCATGTGCATGATGTGATCGCCGGACGCGAGCACGAGCGCGGCGCGGACTTCATTATTGTGTACATAGCAGAAGTGATTGGCGGGGAGATGGCTCCAGCAGATGATGCCGATGCCGTGGAATGGTTTGAGCAAGACCACCTGCCATCACTGGCTTTCAAAGCGACAAAAAAAGTTCTTTTATAACTCCAGCGGAGATTTTCATGCGTTTCGATGAATTTATTCTAAAAAGCAACGCCGATACAGCTGCCCTCTCAGAAGGCTCGATATTCGAACGTTTACGCCGGGATCCTGCCGTTGAATACGACCCTTTCATCTCGCACTCCTCCCTGATCTACAATGACCGCTCCAGACAAGTCCTGGAAAACGTTCATCGTGAATACGTTGATGTTGCACAAAAATACCAGCTCCCCATCTTTATCCTCACAGACACATGGAAAGCCAACCCCGAACGAGTTGCCGCTTCCAACTTTAAAGATATGCAAATCAACCGAGATAATGTCCACTTCCTCTCGGATCTGCGGGCTGGATACGACCCATCGATGAGTATCTTCATTGGCGGGCTGATCGGCACATGGGGTGACGCTTACAAACCAGAACAAGCTTTATCAAAATTAGAAGCAGAGAAGTTTCATGCAAAACAGCTTTCAGAACTAGCAGAGGCGGGCGTAGATTTCTTATATGCTTCACCACTCCCGGCACTCGCTGAAGCGCAGGGCATTGCTGCAGCCATGTCCAGGCTAGGGTTGCCATATATGTTGAGTTTTGTTGTCTATGCCGAAGGCACCCTGCTGGACGGCACCCCATTGGGCAAGGCAATGGACATGATCGATAATGCAGTAACCACCCCTCCCATTGGATATGCGATCAACTGCGTACACCCGAAGATATTTTCAGGTGCCATGTATGCTCTTGAAAGAGAAAATCCTTCCTACCCTAAACGCATCATTAGTTATCAGGCAAATACCGCCAACTTGCGCCCCGAAGAACTGAATGAGTCTATTGAATTGATCACGGAAGACCCTGAAATTCTGGCAGGATTAATGAATGATGCCAGACATGCCTTTCATACCAAATTCATGGGCGGTTGCTGTGGAACAGACACAAGCCATATTGAGCAGATCGCGATTCAACTAAGCGGCTCACAAAACCCAATATAACATCTCCTTGCAAACACACCTAAAAATTACAAACCCGCCACTGCCAACCGACTGTATAATTCAAGTATCCATTCAACAGGAGTGCGTTTCCCCATGAAAAGTATTGTTGTCACTGGTGTTTCGACCGGCATTGGCAAAAATATCACAGAAGTATTCATTCAGCGCGGCTATCGAGTGTTCGGAAGTGTGCGCAAGCAAAAAGACGCTGATCAACTCCAGGCGGAGTTTGGCGAGGCGTTCATTCCGTTGTTATTCGATGTGACCGATAAAGCCGCTGTTCAGTCGGCGGCAAAACAAGTCCGCGAGATACTCAAAGGCGAGACATTGTTCGGGTTGGTCAATAATGCGGGCATTGCGGTCGCAGCCCCGATCCTCTACCTGGAGATCGAAGAGTTTCGTAAGCAGTTGGAGATCAATATCGTTGGACAGTTGATCGTCACGCAGGCATTTGCGCCATTACTCGGTGCAGATAAATCTTTGAAAGGTCAGCCCGGGCGCATCGTAAACATCGGATCGGTTTCGGGCAGGAACGGCAGCCCTTTCCTCGGAGCGTATGCCGCTTCCAAGCATGCATTAGAAGGCTTATCTGAATCCATGCGCCGCGAGTTGATGCTCTACAATATTGATGTCATCCTTGTAGCACCGGGTCCCATTGCCACACCGATATGGGACAAGGCTGAAGAGGAAGTGGACCCTGAAAAATATCGGCATACCGATTTTTACGAATCAGGCAAAAAATTTAGAGCATATTCGATCGCGAACGGCCGCAAGGGACTGCCGCCTGAAGCGGTCAGCAATGTGGTCTTCAAAGCGCTCACCGGCGCAAATCCGCGTGTACGTTATGCAGTTGACCCCAACCCATTCATGAGCTGGCTCATGTCGCTTCTGCCCAAACGACAGTTGGATGCCGTAATTGCAAAGGGTTTGGGATTTCGGAAATAAGTGCTTCGCCAACAATTGGTCAAAGGAGAAAATATGGCAACAGGACAAAGTCACAGAATTCCGCGCGGAAATGCAATGGTCACATACACGGAGTATAAATTGCAACCCAGTGATGCAGGTAAAGACTTGAAAAAAATCGCCCGTGAACGCCTGAACGATGAAAACCTTTACAAAGACATCCTCAGAATGCTCGAAGCGCCGAACGCACAAGGCAGACCTTGGTACGCTGAGATCGTGCAAAAAGACCGCATCGGCAGTGACTGGACCCTGCTTCTGCCGCCTGCAAAAGCCATTCCACCCCAGCCTGCTCCTTCGGACCTTGCCACCTTTAAGATCATCAGTAAAGCAAACGTACGTACTTCACCCAAACTAGACCCTGGCAACATCCATTTTGTTGGACCCATCGGCACGATCTATACTTACAAACGCAGTTCCATGATCACCGACGCCAACGGTATGGTTTGGGTGGATGTCACCCCATCGAACCTTCCGAGAAAAGCATCCGGGGCAACGTATTGGATGTGCGTCCGCGAAGGTTCCATTCATCATACAGATCCTTACATTTAAATTTATAGAATTAACATCCCGTAGGTCTGGCGCTGTCCATGCCTGCGGGACGTTCTATTTCCATCTCTTGCGGGGTTATAATTCTTGTGCAATCCTTTTATCATGGCAAAACCAGATTGACGTACAAAAAAAGAAGGAAGTGGCAATGAAAAAAATAACGTACCCGCTCATCCTATTCGTCCTCCTCAGCGCAATGCTGGCATCCTGCAGCTTGTTCGGCGCCTCCACAGCGGAAACGCAATCAGCCCTGCCTCTTCCTCAGGCAACCAATACCACCCCAACCGACAAGGTCACTGTCGAGCTTTCCTCTCAAGTTGATACCACCGTGCAATACAACGCGGTTGGACAGACCATGAAGTTCAAATTTATCGTCAAGATGATCAAAAACGACCTCGCCGACAATACTCCACCTAATCTGACTTTTATTGGGCTCACCCCCGTCTGTCCGGCGATTAATACCATCGGAAACTTGAACGACCGCTTCGACACTGGTGAGATCATCGAATGCACATTCGATTACATCCTCACCCAGGCAGATCTGGATAAGGGTTCGGTTTCTGCCAATGTATCTGCAACTGTGTATACGGTCAGTTCCAATCAGGTCACAACAACCGTCCCAACGATTCCATCTAAATTACTGAGCCTTACCCGGTCTGCAGAACCGACCACCTACAACACGGCGGGGCAAACAGTCACCTTTACCTATATCATCAAGAATAGTGGCGCAGCCCCCATTGGACCTGCTCAATTCACGATTGCAGATTCCGGCATTAATAACAATACGCCCTTTAACTGTGGCAATGCAGATGCTTCCATCGCCGTCGGCGCCACCCTGACCTGCACCAGCACCTATACCGTTACCTCAGCAGATATCAGCGCCGCCACCGTAACAACTAATGCTGTTGCTTCAGGTGGAGGTGCCAACTCCACGCAGCCTGTGCCTGTTACCCTTACAAAAGGCGCTGCGCCCACCACTGCCTCCGGAACGAGCGTTCAACACACAGTAATTGACGGGGAATGGCTCTGGCAGATCGCTCGCTGCTACGGAGCCGACCCTGCCAAAACGGTGGCAGCAAACCCGCAGTTGGCAAACCCGGCCCAAATCAAACCTGGAATCGTGGTTACCGTCCCCAATGTTGGCAGCAATGGAACGGTTCATGCCCCGCCACAGCCCTGTGTTACCAAGCATGTAGTTCAAAGCGGTGATACCTGGACAACCATAGCCACGAAATATGGTTCTGACCCTGGGCTTACCCAAATGGTCAATGCAAATACATTGACGGTCGGCAAGGAAGTCAAAGTTCCGCTATACACAGCCGGACTTAATCTACCCCTGTCTTCTTCCACTACACCCGTTACTCCGACAACGCCGACAACCGCTTCATTGACCCTGACAGCAACAACCAATCCTACAACATATAGTCAGGCAGGGCAGGTTATAACGATCAGTTACGTCATCAAGAACAGTGGCACTGCCTCATTGGGACCCGCTCAATTCACAGTGACAGATCCGCTTATCGGTGCAACTCCCATTAATTGTGGTCCTGCCAACACCACTCTGGCGGCGGGCACAACAGTTAATTGCACTTCAACGTACACCATCACTCCAACCGATCTGAACTCCGCTTCGGTTAGCACCAAACCCACTGCGGCGGGCGGCGGTGCAGCTCCTTCTACATCTGTGGATGTGACCATCCTCAAAAGCGTAAGTGCATTGACGGTCACCTCATCTCCCAGTCAGGCAACTTATAACCAAGCCGGACAAGTGATCACCTTTAACTACGTCGTCAAGAACAGTGGCACCACCCCATTGGGACCTGCTCAATTTATTGTGACCGACATTCTCATGGGACTTACCCCCATTAACTGCGGTGCTGCCGACACCACACTTGCCCCCAATGCCACCGTATCCTGCTCTGCCAATTACACAGTCACTCAGGCAGATCTTGGCGTGGCGTCCATCTCAAATAGCGCAACCGCCACTGGCGGCGGAGTGACTTCGCAGCCAGATAGCAAATCAGTCATCAAACAGTAACCCGCTTAACTTTCTACCAAAATCGCGAACGGAGTCCGTTCGCGATTTTGGTTTCCTCTTGCGACCATCAACTTCCCTACTCTACCTTGACAAATAGACAAACATCTATATAATAACCGTATGAAATTTGACCCCGTCCTTTTTGCCAAAGCCATTGCAGATGACACCCGCCAAAGAATCATGAGCGAGTGCTGCTGCTGCGAACTCTCGGTCAATGAGATCGTCGAGAAGATCGGCTTTTCGCAGCCCACTATCTCTCATCACCTCGCCATCCTGCGTGATGCCAATTTGGTAAATGTGCGCGAAGAAGGCAAGCAAACGTTCTACACCCTCAACCAGGAACACATCGCCGTTTGCTGTGGTCAGATCATGCTCAAGTTCGCCCCTGAATCGGTAACAACTGAAAATCTGTTGAAAACCTTCAAGGCATAATCGGGATGTGTCCACGGCCGTGACACGATCCCGTTTTTTGCAGTCAAATCTATAGACAAACTTCTATACGAAAGGAGCATCCCATGAACGAATTACCTGTCGTCACCAACGATTGCTGTGAAGAAGAATGTTGTGAAGGCGGCAACTGCCCCAGCGGTTGTTGCTAAGCTCGATCTCTGTTCGTCGTCAGATGAACAGAGCGAATTTATCGAAAAAATTTTAATCAAAAACATAGACAAACTTCTATATAAAACAAAGGAGACTCAAATGACTCAATCCCCCACCCCCATCCACGAAACCGTCCGCGAACACTATGCCGAGCGGATTAAGAGCAGCGCCTCTTGCTGCGGACCTTCAGACTGCTGCTCCACCGAAAGCAAACTCTACCCTGTAGACCTGCTTGCCACTCTTCCCTCCGATGTATCCAGCACCAGCTATGGCTGCGGCGACCCGATCACACTCGCTGCCCTGAAACCCGGCAAAACCGTCCTTGATCTTGGCTCCGGCGCAGGACTCGACTGTTTGTTGGCTGCCCAGAAAGTCGGTCCCGAAGGACGCGTGATCGGCGTGGATATGACTCCCGAAATGATCGAACGTGCCCAAGCCAACGCGAAACGCGTCAATGCAGCCAACGTCGAATTCCGCCAAGGCTATCTCGAAGACCTGCCCGTTGGCAGCAACACTGTCAACGTCATCATCTCCAACTGTGTAATCAACCTTTCGCCAGATAAAGCCAAAGTATTCACCGAAGCCTTCCGCGTGCTCGCGCCAGGTGGCAAACTCGCCGTCTCCGACATTGTCACCGATGGTCCGCTTCCTGAACCCGTCAAGCAAAGTTTGAGCGCATGGGCGGGTTGTGTTGCAGGCGCCGTCGAAGCCAAAGATTACATCGGCATGATGGAGGCGGTTGGCTTCACGGATATTTCGATCAAGCCTGTCTTCTTCGACAAGGAAACTGTCGACTCTGCCCTCGCAGACATGGAACTGGATGTGAACGAATATCCGCGCGAAGATATTTACAAAGCAGTCTATAGCGCAAAGATCACTGCCTACAAACCCGTATAATCTCATTTCCAATAAAACGGACGGAACCGAAAGGTTCCGTCCGTTTTATGTTTAATGTCATCTTGACAGTGCAAAGTTTCAGGAGTAAAAACAAACCGACTGGTCGGTTTGTTTTTACTTTATAGACAAATAGTCTTGAGGAAAAGAATGCAACAACGCAGTGAAGAAACCCGTTCAAATATTCTGGCTTCAGCAATCAAACTATTCTCCACCCGCGGCTTCGCCGCTGCCAGCGTGGACGATATTTGTGCAGACGCAGGCGTTAGTAAAGGTGCGTTCTATCATCACTTCAAGAGCAAACAAGACCTCTTCCTCGCCCTGCTCGATGGCTGGTTGCAAACCATCGACAACGCCATTGAAGCCTCAAAAGACAAAACCGTCCCTGAGACCTTCATGCAGATTACCGAGGCATTTCCCTATCTCTTCGCTACAGCAAATGAAGGCTTGCCCATGTTCCTTGAATTCTGGCTGCAAGCCAGCCGCGATGAAAAACTATGGCAGGCGGGCATCAAACCATACCGCCGGTATCACAAACATTTTGCTGCACTTATCAAAAAAGGCGTGGATGAAGGTTCGTTCGTTGAAGTGGATCCTGAATTGACCTCACGCATGATTATCTCAACAGCAATGGGCTTGCTTCTGCAAAGCTTGATGGACCCCAAAGGCGCAAAGTGGGAGAAGGTCGCACGTGACAGTACGAATATGTTGGTCAATAGTTTGTTAAAGAAATAGGAAATCGAAGAGTAATAAGTTGAACGTGTGAGCAACTATCAAAAAGAAAACCAAAAGAGGAAACCATGAAAATCGTAACAGACTGCGCGGCAGATATGTCAAATGAGGAATTGGAAAAGCTGGGGATCGTACAAGCCCCGCTATTTATTCAATTCCCGGAAGGCGAAGTAAACTCGGCGGATATTTCTGCCGATGAATTCTACAACCGTCTTGAGGCGATGCGTCCACAGATTCCAACAACGGCGCAACCATCCAGCGGCATCTTTGCGGAGTTGTATCGCAAGTTGGCACAAAGCGACAAGAACATCATGTCCGTGCATATTTCGTCAGGCTTGAGCGGCACGATCAACTCGGCGCGCGATGGCGGCGAACAAGTGAAGGGCGAAGCGAATGTCAATTTCTGGGATACGCTCACCCTTTCCGGTGGTGAGCGCTTTCAGGTGATGGCAGCAGCTCTGGCAGATAAAGCAGGCTGGGCAATGGACAAGATCAACGAACGCCTGACCAAGATCCGCGAGAAGACCGAAGTCATCTACACGCTCGACACGCTGGAATATCTCGCCCGCGGCGGACGCATCGGACGTGTGAAAGCGATGGCGGGTGCGCTGCTCAACCTAAAGCCCATCATCCGCGTGGATACGGATGGCAAGTACAGCACTGTAAAAAACGAACGCACACTAAACAAGTCCATGGCATCGATGGCAGATTTCCTGGCAGAAAAATATGGAACCACGCCCCTATGGGTCACCGTCCTGCACGGGCGTTTTGCGGAAAAAGCGGATCACCTCGCTGAAGAGTTCAAGCAAAAATTAAACGTCGCTAAGATCGAAGTACAGCGCATCTCGCCGGTGCTCGGGGTTCACACCGGCCCAGGTATTGTTGGCGCCGCAGTAGTGCCGATGGAATTGATGGGCGATCTGGTGTAAAGAAAAGAAAGAAGGGCTTGCGAGTTTCGCAAGCCCTTTCACTTTAGGCGGATGGGGTTTGTCTTGCCTTCGCGATCCGTTCGCCCAATGGCGGATGGGAATAAAACATGAAGACCACCCATTTCTCCGGGTCAACCTCGCCAAGGTTTTGATTCGCCAGCCGGGTAAAAGCGGAGGCAAACGCCTCGCGCTTGCCAGTTGATGAAAGGGCATAATCATCCGCCATTTCTTCGCGCCAGCGGGAGAGTGCGTTCTCAAGAGGCTGAGTCAATAAACCATAGGCGCCAAGAGTAAGAGATAGTGCGGGAAAAGCAGCCACATCTGCAACGGAGGTAAAGGAGAAAAAGGTTACAGCGTAATTTAATGCCAAAGAAGAAATAAACAAGCCCAAAGCGGTAAGAAGCGTACCAGAAACGATTAGGAAGGGAATATCCTTATGGATATGATGCCCCAGTTCGTGAGCAAGTACCGTCTCGATCTCATCCAGAGTAAATTCATTAATTAAGGTATCGCCGAGAATAATGCGGCGTGTATTACCGATACCAGTCAAAGCAGCGTTTGCAGCGTTGGTGCGCTTGGACATATCGAACTTGAAAACACCCTTAACCTGGGTGTTGGCACGCCTGGCTAAATCAAGCAGACGGTCTTGAAGTTCTTTATGTTCTTCACCAAGCGGCACATATTTATTAAAGAGTGGCATGATGAGCACCGGCGCAAGGTTGGAAAGAATGACGTTGAAAAGCAGCAACCCGCCCGCCACCCAAAGCCACCAGGCATCACCGGTAATGCGAAGCGCAAGATAGAAAAGCTCAAGCATGACAAGCCCAAGCGGTAAACCAATGGCAATTCCCTTGAGTTGATCAATAATCCAGTCTTTGAGCGACTGATTGGATTGCCCAAACCGATGCGGCAGGACGAACCCGCTATAGTAGCTGAGCGGCAGGTTGAGAACCGCATAAACACCTGCAAAAATAGCGATATAAAGGGGAACCAACAACCATTCGTTGCTTGAAATGGCGACCAGCCGCTCACGGATGGTGATACTCCATCCAAAAAATAACCAGGCAAGTGCATAAAGCGTACTAAAAACAGTATCTACGATCCAGAATCGACGGCGAATACGTGCATAATCTTTGGCTTGTTTCTGGCGTTCGGGGTCAAGAGTAGTTTGCATGGAAAAAATTATAGCATTTGACAGACTATAATCAAAGCAAGATCAAATACAAAACTGGAGCAAGTATTATGACAGCACTACACCCAAATCTATACGAACGGATCCGTCCATTGTTGCTTGGCATGGACTTTCATTTAATCGGACGTTCCATCCTCGCGCAAAAAACACCTGCGCAAATATTTGTAGACGACCATGAACACCCCTCTGCGTTGTTTGCTCAGGCAGGTCACCGGTACGTCCTGGCTGGCAACGCAGAAATAGACAGTTTCAACCGCGGGATCCAAAAACAATTCAGAGATGTGATCTTCCCAAAAATGCAGTCCGAAGGGCAGGAAGGTTTTGCGCTGTACTACGACACCCCAGCATGGGAGAAAAAAATAAGCGCTCTCCTTTCAGATAAAGAGATCATCCATGCCGACCGTGAATATTATGCCTGCAAAAAATTGAAACACAAATGGCAAGATATTATGCCCGAAGGCTTTCAACTAAAAATGGTGGATGCTGACCTTCTGGCTTCTCCAAACTTAAAGCATCTCGACACGCTCAAAGAGGAAATGACTTCAGAACGCCCTAGCGTGGAAGATTTTCTCGCCAAAAGTTTCGGTATGTGCGCGATTCATGAAGGCGAACTTGCAGGTTGGTGTCTCTCCGAATACAACACACATGGACGTTGCGAGATCGGCATAGAAACCATCAGCGACCACCGTCAACTCGGCATTGGCACCGCACTCACTCTCGCTTTTCTTGAGCACGCTTTCTCTCATGGCATACAGGAAGTTGGTTGGCATTGTTTCAAAAGAAACGAAGCTTCTGCAAAGACAGCGCTCAAGGCGGGCTTCGACAAGATCAAAGATTACAAATCATTCATTGTGCTGCTTAAGGACTAGCAATGCAATTCACGATGCCCCCCTATCTAAACGAGGAGGATTACTGGCGAATGCGTCAGTTCCTACGTGAAGTTATGCTGGCAAACAACCTGCACCAACATAGCTGGCATGTTGCCCGTCTTGATTATTGGTGGTGGTTTATCCAGCCAGATCTGAAAGAATAAAACATGAAGATGTAATGCACTTCTGGGAAACAGAAACTGGGGAAATTGCCGCCGTACTCAAGATGCGGCAAATGGATTGTATTTCTCAGTTTTCGGGGCAGAGCACGATCTGTTTTAACCTTGGGAAAAATTGGAATAAAAAAAAGAGGTGGCTGCGTAAAATGCAGCCACCTCTTCGATTCGCTTTCAGCTTGTGTCTGCTTCTGTTTAAGAAGCTCCGGCCTGCTCTGCAGCCAACAATGCAATGACATCCTCAGCCTTCATTATTTGTCCATACGAACGCAATGCCGCCAAAAACGATTTGTGAACATGGTCAGCAGGAATGAGCGTGCCATTAAATTCGAGATCTCGAGTCGCGCAGGCATCTTCGGCAACAATGACCTTGAAGCCAAAATCTGCGGCAGCGCGGGCGGTGGCGTCCACACACATGTGCGTCATCATGCCGGTGATGACGACCCGCTCCACATCCCAACCTTTGAGCATTTCCAATAAATTCGTTTCACGAAAGGAGTTGGGGTAATGTTTATATACGATAGGCTCGCCTTCAAAGTGAGCGGTGACGTCGTGAATATCAGACCCGCTCGTACCTCTTACAAAGAACGGCGCATCAGGTCTCAAAGCAATGTGCTGGATATGAATATGACGACCGCCATGTTCCCGGAAGCATTGCAATAGCTCATACGCTTTCTGTCCGGCTTCAAGCGGGTTGACCAATTCCATCTTCCCGCCGGGAAAATAGTCTTTTTGGATATCAATTACGAGTAAGGCAGTTTTCATTCGTTATCCTTTAGTCTAATTCAAAGTTTTTAGCAGATCTTCGGCTTGCCGTTTCAAATGAAGTTTATCAGTGCTCGATTGCACTTTCTCAAGATCGGTTCTGGCATTTTCCTTTTCGGACATTCCCAAATACGCCTTACCCCGCCCGAGGTAGAGACGTGCTTCGCGTGAGTTAACGTCCAACGCGCGCGAGAAAAAAGTTGCGGCAGAAGAAAACTCCCGGTTGACGAGACAGGCTTCGGCAAGTCCCTGAAGCGCAAGCGGGTTACGGGGATTTTTATCCAACACGCGACCATAAAAATCCTGAGCCCAGTGCAGGTTATCCTCGTAGATCATCAAGTTCACATCCACCATCACCAGTGCCTCTTCAGGTGAAATACCCACAGCCACATCCTGATCTTCGTGCGCCGCTTTAAGGTCGCCTAGTTTGTAATGCGCCAGCGAACGGATGATATAAAACAACGGCATGCGTGCCTGCAAGGCAATAGCTTTATTAAAGCCCGCAAGTGCAGGTTGCAACTCACCGCGCTCCATCATCAAAGAGGCGTGGTCAAAATAAGGAACTGCCCAGTTGGGGTTCATTGCCTGTGTCTGGTCAAATATTTCCAAGGCAGTATCATATTTTTTATCAAGCATATGGATCTCGCCGCGCAGTTCCAAGGCAAAAAGTTGACCCGGGTCCAACCGCAGGGCACGTTCCACATCGGCAAGCGCACGCTCTCGCTGCCCGAT
Organism: Candidatus Villigracilis vicinus; assembly: GCF_016702885.1. NCBI lineage: Bacteria > Bacillati > Chloroflexota > Anaerolineae > Anaerolineales > Candidatus Villigracilaceae > Candidatus Villigracilis > Candidatus Villigracilis vicinus. The sequence continues at coordinate 169,502 of NZ_JADJDD010000003.1, read as the reverse complement.
GGAAAGATAACAACCCGCACGCGCCAGATAATTATTAACATCTTCCGGAGATTTTTCAATATCTGCCGTATACAACTGGGCGGCACGTTCAAAATCACCACGAAGATAATAATAGCCTGCCCGTTTGAAAAGATAAGTGATCGCAAGATTAACGTTCTTCAACATTCCATGATTTAAACTGCTGATGGAAATCGCGATCAGAACGCAGAACCCAAGCAGAATATAGTCGCGCATTGCAATAGCAAGGACAACCAATGCACCCAGCAGCGGAAGCCCCACCGCCAGCGTGATCCGGTCGGCATTAACCCTGCCAAACAACCACTCCATGGTGGCATGTAAAATATTTCCGCCATCCAAAGGGTAAACGGGGATCAAGTTGAAAACGACAAGGATCAAATTCACAATGGCAAGCGAAAAGAAAATCTCTTGAAAGGTTTGCAGCCAAATATACGTTTGCGGGTTTTCTGAAAGCGGCAGGAATAACACCGCCATGATGATGTACAGCATCACACACAGGAACGCCAGTAACATGTTCATCAACGGACCAGCAGCGTAGATAAAAAAATTATGGGCGGGTTTTTCGGGTTTATAGGCAAGGTTGGTTAACCCACCCAACAACCAGACCACCACACTCTTTACTTCCACGCCTACCGCTTGCGCAGTGACCGCGTGTCCAATTTCATGGAGAAGGATAAATAACGTGAGTCCAACCACCCACATCAATGCTTCGACCGCGCCTCGCAGATCTACAGGCTTGAAAAGATAATACGCAATCGGGATGCTAAACAACATTGAAAAATGGAAGCGGATATCCACTCCGCGCCAGTGGACAAGCGACCAGGACAAGCCGAAGAATTTCATGAATTAAATCCCCGCTTCAATTTCACGGGATCTGAGTTTGTTTCTCATTATGAAATGAATACTCACTGCTACTTCCGCCCAAAATCGGCGGGGTTCTCGCCCCATATATTAGTGTCCCATTTAATGATCTTGCCTTCCGGGAGTTCATTTTCTGCCAGCCAATTTTCGGCGCTGCGAATGATGGCAAAAAGAATTGCATTTTTCGGGGTATGCTGCAATTTCGTCCGGCATTGACCGGTGTTGACCCATGCGATCGCATTCTCAGAATCAGAATAAATGGGAATATGGATATTGTGTTTTTCCTGCCAGGTCAGTGCATGGACGATCGCCAGGAATTCTCCAACATTGTTGGTCCCATCGGCATAGGGTCCGGCATGAAATATCTGCTCACCCGTTTCGGTATTAACACCGCGATATTCCAACGTACCAGGTGCGCCGCTGCAAGCGGCATCCACACAGATTGAAGGCAGCAAGGGCTTGATGCTTGCCTCACGCCATTTACCGCTGGTGGCAACTCTGCCAATGTAATCTTCATAGTTTGCGAGATAGGCAGCATCCGCCTCGGATTCACTCGCAAACGCCTTAAATTGCGCACCGACAAAGCCTTTCACCTGTTTCTCGCACTCCGCCCAGGTGGTGAAAATGCCTGTCTTGCGTCCCTTCCAAACGACGTAATATTTTTGGCTCGCCATGCGTCAATTTTACATCAAATCACACTTCGAATTTCTGGCTTGACAAACCGCATCAATCACGTACAATACGCGCTCAATGAAAACCAATCCAAATCATTGCTCCTGTCTTTGGCGGGGTTCGTGACCACCGCCTGAGAAAATATCCTCCCAAACAAGCAGTCAACCCTCAAGGCAGTGGAACGACTCCCGCGTGAAAAGATGTCCGCGCAGGATGGTTCGCTGTCCTTTTGTTTGGTTGACTGTTTTTTATTACGATCTTTACAGCAAAAATAACTATTAAGAGAAAAGGAAACCTTAACCATGTCTTACACCCACCCCGAATACCTCGTTGAAACTTCCTGGGTCGCAGAACACCTGAACGATCCCAACATTCGCATCATCGAATCGGATGAAGACCCGCTTTTGTACGCTATCGGCCATATTCCCGGTGCCGCCCAGGTGGATTGGTTCACAACTTTGCAACACCCCCTGCGTCGCGATTTTGTCACAAAGGAGCAGTTCGAAGGCGTGGCATCCAAATTGGGTATCACAAATGACACGATGGTCATTTTCTATGGCGACAAATCCAATTGGTTTGCCTGCTATGCGCTCTGGTTATTCCAGTACTATGGGCACCAGAACGTGAAGATCATGAACGGCGGACGCATCAAATGGGAACAGGAAAAGCGCGCACTTGTGAAGGACGTCCCTGTTTTCAAGGAGACGATCTATAAAGCAAAAGAAGCCGATAGATCCATCCGCGCCTTCCGTGAAGATGTTTTCAAACAGATCGACGCCAAGAAACCCATGGTGGATGTCCGCTCGCCGAAGGAATACTCCGGTGAAATGCTGCACATGCCTAACTACCCGCAAGAAGGCGCCACCCGCGGCGGACATATTCCCGGCGCAGTCAGTATTCCGTGGGCACAGGCTGTTAATGAAGCTGACGCCACATTCAAAACAGCTGAAGAACTCAAAGCGCTTTACGAAGGCAAGAACATAAAAAACGACGGCGAGATCATTGCCTATTGCCGCATCGGCGAACGCTCCTCCCTGACCTGGTTCGTGTTGAAGTACCTGCTGGGCTACCCCACCGTCAAGAACTATGATGGTTCCTGGACCGAATGGGGTAATTTGGTGGATGCACCGATCGAAAAATAAACCCAATCGCAGGGGCGGAATGACACCGCCCCTGCAAAATGAATTATGACCCTACCCAATAAACTTCAAGAGATCGTGGATGACATCGCGAGCATGAGCCGCGAAGAAAAACTGGAAACCCTGATCGCCTACGCAGAGTCCATGCCGGATCTGCCAGTGCGCTTTCAGGAAGAACGTTCCAAAATGGAGGCGGTACCGGAGTGTATGACACCGGTCTTCATCATCGCCGAAAAAGATGACAACAGCGGCATCATTTTCCACCTTGATATCCCCAAACAATCGCCCACTGTACGCGGGCTGGCGTCCATTCTCACCAATGGACTGAATGGCTGTTCGCTGGAGGAGATCATTTCAGTACCCGCTGATTTTTACCTCCCCATGAACTTGCAGGAGGCTGTTTCACAGCAGCGCATCAACGGTTTTATGGGCGTATTAGCACATATGAAACAGGTGGCGGTAAAAGTATCGTCAGAATAAACAGAATAAACAAAAAAGACAGCCTCAAACGAAGCTGTCTTTTTTGTTATATTTTATCCTTCGATCCAACCTTGTTCTTCTACCGCCATAAAAATATCAGTAGCGGAGATCAAACCGATCAACGAACCATGCTCATCTGCGATCGGCAAGTGACGGATCTTTCGCTCCTGCATCACACGCGAACATTCCGCCAGCGTCCACTCAGCGCGCCCGGTGACGATCGGTCCGGACATGATTTCGCGCACCGTCGTTTCGGCAGGGTTGCGCCCCGCAACAACGATCTTGTCACGGATATCGGTGGTGGTCACAATTCCATATGCCGGGTTCTTTTCACTGACATCCACCACCACACTGTGAATGTTCCGACGGCGCATCAGCGTCATGGCATGCGATACGCTCGAATCCGGGTCAACGACAACGACAGGGCTAGACATCCAATCACGAACTAGGTTATTCATAAGGCTCTCTCCTTTATAAGGATTTTATAGCATTGATGTAACCGTAAAGTTACTCACAGAGTAACGCAATGCCTGGGGCAAGAATGTAGAGTCAGCGCAGAAAGAGGCGCTTCATGGAATGATCGGGAACCACGTCGCGCCGCCGTCTGTCGTTTTGTAAAGAGAAAGATCGCTCGACGAGTCAGATGTAACAAGCCAGCCGGTTTGAGAGTTTACAAAACTCATATCGATGACCGTATCACCAAATTTCATATCCGGCGTGACCTGCTCAATGGTCATCCCCGCATCTTTCGTGACGTAGAACTGTCCGGCGGTATAGAAGATCATTTCACTCGCTGAAGGCGTTTCAAGAAGACCATAGCCATCAAATGTGATCGGCAATTGCGACCAGGTGGTGCCACCATCATGCGTAGCATACACAATGATCTGCGGAGTCTCAGCCGCGACCCGAATGGCAAGTAATCCGTCTGTTGTTGAAGTGAAACGAATGCCATACACGCTCAGCTCACTATCCTTGGAACCTTCAGGGAGGACCAGGTTAATATTGAACCAAGTCTTACCACCATCGTCACTGCGATATAGATAAGTTTCACCGGAGGCGTACACTACCCCGCCCACCCATGCAGTTTCGAGGTCGAGCGGCAGAATGATATTCTTAATACCGCCCAATGGAAGGGTATCTGCTGCACCTTCGAGATTAGGATCATTGGTGTAAACCCGCTGCCATGTGGCGCCACCATCGCCCGTCTTAAAGACAGAGACCGCCATCGAGCCTGCGCCAACACCAAGGTCTGCCAATACCCAACCATTTTGTTCATCAATAAAATGGATCGCACCACCACTAAACGGCGTGGTGAAAGATTCCCAGGTATTGCCGCCATCCGAAGTGCGGTATAGCTTTCCACCATTCGGGTATTTGTTCATGTCCGGAAATTGGATCCAAGCATGGTTGGCATCAAAGAAATCTGGGTAAACGAGATATCCGGCATCGGCGAGTTTGGCTGGGGTGACATCGTACCAGGTCACGCCGCCGTCATTGGTACGGACGATATTCTCTTCCGTAACCCCCCATCCAAAGACCTCATCCAACATTTCGATATTGAGGATACCCGGCGCTTCGATCAATGGGGCGTTAATTTCCACAGGCAGAGGCGTTTCCTGCGGTGCAACCGCTGACTGCGAGGCAGCCTGAGCCTCTTCAAGCGTTGCCGTAGGCTGAAGAAGCTCAGCCGTATCGGTTGCCGGCAACGCGGGCGCGCAGGCACTTATACTCAAAACAAGAAAGAGGAGGAAAGGGATAAGACGTTTCATAATTCTCCTTTGGCTACCCAAAGACTTCACTAAAAGAAGAAGGGATCGCCAAACTATTTAACCAAGATATTCGATAACTGTCGCTTCACCCTGCCCCACACCCACACAGAGAGTTGCCACGCCGTATTTGACGTTGCCGCGATTCTTCATCTCATGCACCAGTGTGGTGACAAGACGAGCCCCGGAACAACCAAGCGGATGCCCAATGGCGATCGCACCGCCGTTTACGTTGACCAATTTAGGGTCGATTCCCAGGTCTTCGATCACAGCCAGAGATTGCACAGCAAAGGCTTCGTTCAGTTCCATCAGACCGATATCTTGCATTTTCAACCCGGCACGTTCGAGTGCTTTCTTTGTGGCAGGCACAGGTCCGATCCCCATAATGCGCGGAGGAACGCCCGCCGAAGCAGAAGTCACAATGCGGGCAAGCGGCTTGAGGTTGAGAGTCTTTGCTTTTTCTTCACTCATGATCAACAGCGCTGATGCACCATCATTTAATCCAGACGAATTTCCAGCAGTGACGGTTCCCCCATCGCGGAAAGCGGCTTTGAGTTTAGCAAGGCTCTCTACCGTCGTGTCGCGGCGCGGACGTTCGTCCGTGTCTACCACTTTCGGGTCACCTTTTTTCTGAGGAATAGTAACAGGCACGATCTCCTGTTTGAAGCGTCCCGAGTCAATGGCAGCAATTGCCTTAGAGTGGCTATGCGCAGAGAACTCATCCTGCTTTTCGCGTGTAATGTGCGGACGTTCAGCGGCAATGTTCTCTGCCGTCTCACCCATCGAGTCGGTTCCGTGCATGGCTTTCATTTTGGGATTTGGATAACGCCACCCCAGTGCAGTGTCATATGCTGTGAGATTCCCGAAGGAAAAGCCCACCCTCGGCTTTGGGAAGCGAGTATGGTGCGCGGCTCATGGATTCGACTCCACCGGCAATGTACACATCCCCTTCCCCGGCTTTGATGGCACGTGACGCCATGTTAACGGCATTCAAGCCCGAAGCACACAAGCGGTTAACAGTAACACCGCCCACTTCCACGGGCAGACCCGCCAGTAATGCTGCCATGCGCGCCACATTGCGGTTGTCTTCACCAGCTTGATTGGCGCACCCCATGAACACTTCTTCGATCTGCGCCGGGTCTATTTGATTTCGTTCGAGAATGGATTTAATCACATGCGCCGCCATATCATCGGGGCGCACAGATGAAAGAATGCCACCCAACGCGCCGATCGGCGTACGGATGGCATCAACAATTACAGGTGTGGACATTCGTCCCTCCAGAGTTTGAATTCATACATTGATTCTAACACTAGAGAGAGCGGTTATCGTTAACCTGTAGGCTGGTTCGCGGCAATTAGTGCCAGCAGGTATTCATTGAACTTTTTAGAATTTCCCCTCAGACCTTTGAAAAATTCATGGTCGATCTTCTCGACCACCTCAATAGCTTGAATTGCCAATTTACGCCCCTGCGCCGTAATGGACAATGCTTTTGCTCTTGTATCCGTCGGGTGCGGCTTGCGCAGGATCAAGCCTTTTTCCTCCAATGTACGCAACACATTGGAGGTCATCATCACATCCATTTTGGCATGGGAGGCAAGGTCTATTTGCGTAAGGGGTTTCTCGCCGCCCGCAAGCCAGGTCATGGAAGCGAGCAAAACGAACTGCGCGTGCGTCAGGTCAAATGGCTTCAGCCCCGCATTGATCTGTCTCTGCCACATGCTGGAAACCTGCCAAAGCGAAAAACCCGGGCTTTCATCCGCATTATCAAATTGAAAAACGTCATCAGGCATTTATTTTCTCCGGCAGCATTTGGCTTGCGATCAAGTCAAAATCCACCTTGGGGATTTCGAAGAACCCGAAGCGAAACATATAGCCCCAACTCGTCTTATCCTTGATGAATGTAAGAGCGGGGATCAACGGCTGGATGGGAACTTCAATACATTCTTTGTATTTTACATCACGGCGATAGGGAACAAATCCACCGCCCATATCGAATTGATAAACGGTTTCACCCGTCACTTCACCGATGGCGGTAAATGCCTGCAACTTCTCATTGCCTTCAAACTCAACCTTCGGCGAATAATACACAATGCCATCCCCTACTCGCATTCTCTTAAGCGGAGCAGCCTTGCCGTGATTGGCTTGCGCAATTCCCCAGCGCACACCGTTCATCACGTGATTCTTTGAGACAACGATCAACCAATAGCGCGGCTCGCTCATTTGGACTCCTTCGCGAGGTTGACCAGTCTGCCAATTGTCTCGGGCAAATCTCTGGCGGTATCTTTGCCGATCACCTGCGCGAACAGAAAACTCAGCGGACCTGAAATCGTCACGCGATGAGTCACATGCAAGCCATCTTTCTCTTCTTTCAGTTCGTGAGCAAATTCCATTTTCGCCAGCGGCAAACTGGTCACATCCACAAAGCGGTTCAACGGCTGGCAGTCAACAATCACAGCCTTTGCTTCGGGTCCGCCCACGGGCTTGAGCGTGTATTTCGTGCCCGCTTTGAATTCACCTTCAATGCGACACCACTCCACACCCTTATCCCATTTTGACCAATTCTCCACATCTGCCCAAACCTTCCAAACAGACTCTTTGGAAGCGTCCGTCACGATCGTATGTTCAGTTGTCCACATATTTTCTCTCCTTGATTTATATATATACGTTTATTATATATGTGTATATCATTTTGTCAAGGATGAAAATTGATCTTCATCTTCTATTCTTGATTCTCAAGCCGTTGCCAAAAAGCTGCCATTTGTTCCAATTCCTTTTCGCTGTAATGGCTGAGAAAGTTTTCTCTCACAAAAGCGACATGCGCCTTGACTGCTTTTTGAAATCTCGCAGCGCCTTCGTCAGTCAGCACAGCATATGCGCCGCGGCGATCTTCGGGCGCTTCTTCGCGTGTCACCAAGCCTGCCTTTTCCAGCCGCTCCACCAACCTGCTTACTCCGCTGCGCGTGAGAACGCTCTCAGCAGCCAAATCTTGGATCCGCACCCGATGATTCTCATTCCACGAAAGCCGCAGCAGAATCTCAAACTCAACATGCGTAATGTGGGAATGTGATTGTAAATCCTCTTCGATCATGCGGTTCATACGTCCGTAAACGCCCAGAAACCCGCCCCAGGCATTCTGTTCGATTTCTGTAAATCCGTCTCCCATGAAAATCTCCTTTTGCTCTTGACAAATGCGTGCTCACGCACATATAATAGGAATTACGTGATTAGTCACACAAATTTTATCACAAACTCAAGGAGAGACAAAATGGAAAACCTGAAAGAAATCGTAGCCCCCTTTTACAATGAATGCCTGACCGTCAACGCGGAAACAAATGTCGCAGAGAGAATGGGTCAAATTCTGGCGGACAGCTTCCAGTCGAAGGGTTCGACCGATGTCAAAGGCAAGGAACAACTCATCGGACAGATCCAGTTCTTCTGGAAATTAATCCCCGATCTGAAATGGGAAATCCAGGAAATGATTCAGGAAGGCAATCAGGTGGTTGTCCGCAGCTTTGCTTCTGGCACGCCGAACGGAAATTTCATGGGCGTGCAAACCGATGGAACCAAATCCTTCAAGACCATGACGATTGACATTCATACCGTTGAGAATGGTCAAGTGGTGGAAGTTCACCATTTGGAAGATTGGGCAACTGCCATCAAGCAACTTTCGGCAAATTAATTTTTATTCAACAGTCAACTATCGATCAAGGAAGAACACATATTATGAGTAACTCGGCAAAACTAATTCCGCAATGGATACGAATTCTGGCAGGCGTTCTCGGCTTATTTGCATTGGGCATTGGCATTGGCGGATATTTCAAGCCCGACATGGTTGTCCACGGGTTCGCATTTGACTCTGTTGCCAACCAAACCATGGGCATGATGTTTACTGGCAGAAACGCAGCCCTCGGTGTGGCATTGATCCTTGTCGCCATTGGCGGCGTCCCTGAGTCGTTTGCGGTGACCTTCATCATCCGCTTCCTGATCGAACTGCAAGACCTGATCACCAACTTCGTCACAGGCGGACTTTTGAACGAGAAAATCTTTGTTGCAGTTTTGCTTGTGATCGAAGGCTACGTCATCAGCCGTTTGTTTAAGATCATTGGAGAAAAGCACGCCGCTGAAAAAGCGGGGTAACCCCTCCCCTGCTTGAGCAGATCGTTTGTCAATCCAAAGAAGACCTTAAGTCTGTAAAAACAGACTTAAGGTTTATCTTATATTCAACTCCAGTCTGTAGGAATATATAAGGATTTTTTTATGCAGAATACCAGTAAAAAATTCAGCCTCACTCAATTTAAACTCTTTCTCGACATCCTTGTGCTCATTCTCTTCGTTGCCATCAATATCCCTGGCACAACGGGCATTCCCAATCACGAGTGGATCAGTTTCATCTTCGCCCTGCCTTTCCTGATTCATCTCACCCTCAACTGGAAATGGATCGTCAGCGTTTTCTCGCGGCTCTTCCAAAAACTGCCAGGTGAAACGCGCTTCAACCAGATATGGGATTCGGTTCTTTTTCTGTTGATGATCTTCGTCTCATTCTCTGGCGCGGTGCTCTCCGAAAGTGTTCTACCCGCGCTCGGCATTCACCTTGAAATTGACCCCTTCTGGCGCACGCTGCACACAGGCATGGCAAACCTGCTCATGCTCATGTTCGGCGTCCACCTCACCATGCACTGGAAGTGGATCGTCTCCAACTTCCGCCGCTATGTTTTGCAAGCGAGTTAATCATGAACTTCATTAAAGAATACATCCTCCCCGCGCTGGCGATCTTGCTCGTTGCCGCCATCCTCATGTTTGGATATCAATTCCTCGCGGACGCTTCATGGGCAGAAGGGATTCGCGCAAGCGCCGCCTCAACCCCGCCCGAAGTGGGACCAGCCCCGACGAACATCATCCTCATCGGCTTGCCGTTTGCCATTACCTCTGCCGTGTTGAAGCGGACACAGAAACAGAAATAAAAGGAATTCCTAATGTCTGATACATCCACCTGCCGCCAGGAACCTGGCGTCTTCATCCCAGTGATTGACCGAAACAAATGCGAAGGCAAAGCGGACTGTGTCCCCGCCTGCCCGTATTCCATTTTCAAAGTGGATACGCTTCCAACCGACCTGAGAACGGGTCTGACTTTCATCGGCAGACTCAAAGGGACAGCGCATGGCTGGCAGCAGGCGCTGCTCGTCCAGCCTGAACAATGCCGTGCCTGCGGGCTGTGCGTCAAAGCCTGCCCCGAACACGCAATTACATTGGCAAAAAAATAATTAACCACGAAGTACACGAAGTGTCGCAAAGGTCTTCCTTTGTGCCCCTTTGTGACACTTCGTGGTAGAAAAGGAATTTCCCATGACCAAAACCCGCCTCGAAGCATTTAGCGATGGCATGTTCGCCATCATCCTGACCATTCTCGTACTCGAACTACACGTCCCTGAATTGGAAAATAGTTCCTTTGCCGCATTCAGCGCAAGCATGATTCAACTCGCGCCAAAGTTCTTCGCCTTCCTGTTCAGTTTCTTCATCATCGCCATTTTTTGGGTGAACCACCATCACATCATCCACCAGATCAAAAAAGTGGATACAAAACTGCTGTGGCTCAATATCGGACTGCTGTTCTTCTCCAGCCTGTTCCCTTTCATCACCGCCTTCATCGGTGACTATATGATGAATCCGTTTGTGGTTGCGCTGTATCCGCTCAACATGGCGCTCTCTTCGCTGATGATTAACGCGCTATGGAAACACGCTTTTGTGGACAGCGATCTTGCGTCCAGCACTTTAACTGCTGAAGAAAAACAAGCTCGTCTTAAACGAGACAGGATGGCATTGCTCATTAATCTCGGCTCGGCGGCGCTGGCGTTTGTGTGGGTTCCCATCACGTTGACCATCATGGTGGTCATGCCGTTCGCGTTCGTGGTTCCTGAGTTTTTAGCAAATAAAACGGAAGAAGAATGAAAGATGAAAGATAAAGTTGTACTGATTACTGGCGCGACCAGCGGAATTGGAAAGCAAACCGCGTTGGCGCTTGCCAAAATGGGTGCGCGGGTTGTCATCACAGGGCGCAGCCAATCCAGCGGAGAATCTGCCGTGGCTGAGATTAAAGCAGCAAGCGGCAATGCAAATGTGGACCTGCTGACTGGCGATCTGTCAGCGCAGGCAAATGTCCATGCTTTAGCCGAGCAGTTCAAGGCGCGGCATGACCGGCTCGATGTCCTTATTAATAATGCGGGCTTGGCGGCATCCGAAAGAAAATTAACCGAGGACGGAATCGAATCCAATTTTGCGGTAAATGTGGTTACGCCATATCTGCTCACCCACCTGCTGATGGATTCGTTGAAGAAGAGTCCGTCGCCGCGGGTGGTCACGCTCATGGGCGGCGATGTGCCCACAAAACTTGAAATGGATAATTTGCAATCGGAAAAATCGTTCGACGGGTTGAATACCTATTCCCAAACCAAACTGGCGATGATGGTATTGATGTATGAATTCGCGCAACGCGAAAAAGATATGACCATTAATGTCTGCTACCCTGGGCAAGCCAGCACGAACATGACCCGCAGCGTGACGCCCGAAATGCTGCCGCGTGCCATGCGCTGGATGTTCCCCGTTTTCAAGTTGATGGTGCGCGAAGATGGCGGTAAATCTGCGGCGAAGGCTTCGCGTTCGTCGATCTATCTTGCCTCTTCACCCGAAGTCGAAGGTGTGACGGGAAAATATTTCGATACGAATTGCAAAGAAGCGGCATGGTCGCCCGCGGTGATGGAGGCGGACGTCCGCTCAGCATTATGGAAGCTTGTTGAACAAACCATATTCTAATTAGTGAGCTAAATAAAAAAAATAGAGTCGCGCTCGCGACTCTATTTTTTTATTGGAATAATTCTGCTAATGGCAATCTCACACCATCCACATAAGCATAGATGACAACGCCCAGCACCGCCAGATGAAACAAAATACCAATCCAATAAAAGAACGGACGGGTATCACGTCGGATCGATCTTAGCCAACGTAAAGGAATCTCACCCGACTTCAACTCCCATGCGACGAAACCGCCGAAAATTACGATAATTAAAATCATCGTATCCAAACCAAGCAACCACTCTTTAAAATTCTCCATCAGATCACCTCTAATTTTTTACGAATTATACCGACCGTAAACTCTTAGGATACCGATTACATCTCACCCACAGGTCCTATTTCTACAACTGAAAAGCAATGACCTTTGTACGCCTCGGCTAGTGACGCTTGGCACTACTCTCCCTCTTCCGAAAACGACATAATTAGGATGGTGGAGAAATTCACCCAAGTTTGTCATACTTACAAAACCTAAAGGAGATCCAATGGCAGCAAAAGGCTGGATCGAAGTTAGTGATACGTATTGTAAAGGCTGTGAACTTTGCATTAGTGCATGTCCGCAAAATGTGATGGAACTCAATATGGAGCACCTCACTCCCAAGGGCTACCACCCCGCGCACACGTTCAAGGACGGTTGCACGGGGTGTGCTATTTGTGCAGTGGTTTGCCCGGATGCGGCAATCACCGTGTACCGTGAAGTGACCAAAGCCGCGCCAGTTGCGGCGTAAATGTGCATTTGTAGGGGCAGGTTTACCCCGCCCTTACTCAATCATGGAGAAACGAATGCCAAAAGAATTATGGAAAGGCAACGAAGCCATCGCAGAAGCCGCCGTGCGTGCGGGGTTGGGAGCCTATTTCGGTTACCCCATCACCCCACAAACGGAAGTGCTGGAATACCTCTCGCGCCGCATGCCCGAGCTTGGACGTGCTTTCGTACAGGCAGAATCTGAATTAGGCGCCATCAACATGGTCTATGGCGCGGCATGCACAGGCGTGCGCGTCATGTCCTCATCCTCTTCGCCCGGCATGAGCTTAATGATGGAAGGTATTTCCTACATCGCCGGAACCGAGATCCCCGCGGTTTTAGTGAACGTCATGCGTGGCGGACCGGGCTTGGGCAATATCGCCCCGGCTCAAAGCGACTACAACCAGGCAGTCCGCGGCGGTGGGCATGGCGATTATCCGCGCATTGTGCTGGCACCTGCCTCCGTGCAGGAAGCCATTGACCTGACTGCGCTCTCCTTCGACCTCGCCGAAAAATATCGCATGATCACGCTCATCATCCTCGACGGCACAACCGGTCAGATGATGGAACCCGCTGAAATGCCTGCCATGCAGGAAATGAAAAACAAAAACTTTGAATGGGCAACCAACGGTGCAATGAACCGCGAGCGCCGCGTGCTTTCGTCCATTTATCTCAATCCGCTTGATGAAGAAAAGACCAACCTGCGCATGCTCACCCACTGGCGCGATGTGCAAGCCAACGAAGTGCGCTACAAAGAATATTTCCTCGACGATGCCAAGTATGTTGTCGTCGGCTTCGGCACGGCTGGGCGTGTTGCGCTTTCGGCTGTCCGCGAGGCGCGCGCACAAGGCATCAAGGTCGGGCTTTTAAGACCGATTACCGTCAGCCCGTTTCCGTATGCAGCGCTGGAACAGCTCATCCCGCAGGCTGAGGCGTTCCTCGTCACAGAGATGAACATGGGGCAAATGCTCGACGATGTGCTGCTGACCGTGCGCGGGCGAGTCCCGGTCGAATTTTATGGACGCCCCGGCGGCGTGGTTCCCTTCCATGATGAAATTCTGGATGAAATTCACCGCATCGCTGCTGGACCTGTAACTGTTCAGACCGACCCAAGAGAATCCTGGCTGACAAGGATGACTGCGTAATGACTACTCCGAATAATCTCGTTTACGAAAGACCTGAAGCCTTTACCGATATGCCCACCCACTATTGCCCAGGCTGCACTCATGGCGTGGCGCATAGACTGGTGGCAGAAGTGCTTGAAGAAATGGACTTGATCCATAAGACCATCGGCGTGGCACCAGTGGGATGCTCGGTATTCGCATATAACTATTTCGCGACCGATTTCGTTGAAGCACCGCACGGACGCGCGCCCGCAATGGCAACCGGCGTAAAACGTGTATTACCTGATCGCGTGGTATTCACCTACCAAGGCGATGGCGACCTCGCCTCCATCGGGATGAGCGAGATCGTCCATGCGGCTGCCCGCGGCGAGAATATCACCGTCATCTTTATCAACAATGCCAATTTCGGCATGACCGGCGGCCAGATGGCTCCCACCACGTTGCCCGGCATGAAGACATCCTCTTCGGTAAATGGGCGCGATGTGGAAACACAAGGCTACCCCATCAAGGTTTCTGAGATGCTCTCCACACTCGACGGCGTTGGCTATTGTGTGCGCCGAGCTCTGCACGACCCGAAGAATATCCGTCTCGCGAAGAAAGCCATCCGCACTGCGTTTGAAGCTCAAGTACGCGGACTCGGCTTTTCGATGGTGGAATTGCTCTCCACCTGCCCAACGAACTGGGGCATGACACCCGTCAATTCGTTGAAGTTCGTGGAAGAGCATATGATCCCCGCTTATCCGCTGGGTGATTACAAGATCAGTGACGCGATCAAGCAGATAAAAGTATAGCGATACTCGATAATTCGATATTCGACCATCGAGTATCGAATTTCGAATATCGAAGGAGCGAAGCGACTTATGCAAAAAGAAATCATCATCGCAGGCTTTGGTGGACAGGGCGTTTTGTTCGGCGGGCAGGTGCTTGCCTATGCCGCCATGGACAATAACTTGGACGTGACCTGGATCCCCTCATACGGTCCCGAAATGCGCGGTGGCACAGCGAACTGCACAGTGGTCATTGCGGATCATGAGATTGGTTCACCGCTGGTCAAAAATCCACCGCTGGCAATCGCCTTGAATTTACCTTCCTTCGACAAGTACGAATCCACACTGGCAAGCGGTGGCACGCTCATCGTCAACAAATCCATGGTGGATCACAATCAACGGCGTGACGACATCCATGTCATTTTCGTACCATGCAATGAAATCGCCGAAGAGATCGGCGACCGCAAATTGGTCAACATGGTGGCGATCGGTGCGCTGCTCACCGCCCTGCCAGAAGTGAAGGTAGAGGATGTTGAGAAAGCGCTTGAGGGTCATTTACCCGCACGGCATAAACATCTATTGCCAAAGAATTTCGAGGCATTGAAACAAGGGTATGAATACGCACAGAAAGAGTGGGATAAGGTCCCGGCATAAAAAGAAAGTGGGGGCAGTAATAAGCCCGTCCTCCTGAGCAGATGGAGGCGGGCTTATTTTTATCCTATCGATCAAGCTCAAGCTTCCAGAGGAACATCGGCTGTTTTGGAATTCATAAAAAAGTAAACCAGCTGAAGCAAGACCAACATGATAAGCGCCGCGGGCGGATAGATCAACGCCACTCCAACCGCCACAGCGTACAATACCATACCGTACACGCCTGTTTGCATATATTCTCTTTTTCGCTCCGCAAGGCTGGTGCTTTCCCCAGCAAGATTTGAGCGCACCAATGCATAATGCCACATCATCGAAAAAGCGACACCAGCAAGAAAAAGATTCAAGGCGTACATTGCCACAACAAAACGGTCGGTGGGATAGTCTCCAACAAAGCCCGTGGTAAAAGGGACAACGCTCAAAAAGAATAGCAACAGATTGTTATGCCAGAGCAGCCGCCAGGTGGCATGTTTTATTCGGTGAAAAAAATTATGATGGTTAACCCAGAATATGGCAACTGTGAAAAAGCTAAAAGCAAAGCCAATGAGTTTTGGGACAAGCGGAGCCATAACAGCAAGAAAACCTGCAAACGTATGCTCTTCAAATTCCGGGATCTTGATCTCAAGCACCAGCAGGGTGACGATGATGGCAATCACACCGTCGCTAAAGGCTTCGATACGGTTGGTGGAGGGTAATTTCATTGGCGCATCCTTATATAGGATTAAATTCAAAGGACACCTCACACCAGGAATAATTTACTGGCAGATCGTGTCCTTTGAATATTAATTTACTGATTACTTTTTCTTGAGCCACACGCCAAAAATGGCGTAACCGAGCAGCGTTCCCACACCCATCTGACTCATGGTACCGAGTAAATCAGTGGTCTGCCATTCCTGCATGACCTTATCCCCCTTGATCTTGCGCATGAAATTACCACCGATCTCCAGGTTCTTACCAGTGGCTGCCGCCCCCATGAAATTGCCAGTATGCTTGCTGGTGGTAATGAAGCGAATGCTGACGATGTCACCTTCGCTGATCACATGGGTAAACTCCATGTTCATGTTGCTAAAGGCGGCTTTCATGCCTTTCATGAAGTCAATGTATTGCTGTTTATTGAAATGCATGCCATCGCCGGTATAGGTAAAGTTATCATCCAAAATGACATCCAACTTTTCCCATTCTCCGTTCAGAATGGCTTTCGAGACGCTCAAAGCTACTTCTTTTTGTTCCATTTTATATTCTCCTGTGGCAAATTTTTTTCAGAAAATCGAGGTTACGATTCTGTTTCCAAATGGTGCTCCCAATCTTCAGGCGGCGGGAAGATCGGCAGGTATGGCAGCGGGGTCATCGGTTCAGCCAAGAGCGGCGTGACGATTTCCAACCACATCAGATAATGCACCGAACTCAGATGCGCTGCACGGGCGGCATCATCGTGATAGACATCGAACAGTGAAAAATGCGAAGAGGTTTCCACCTGCTGCAAAAGCGCAAAACTGACCAGTCCGCTCTCACGCAAGCTCTCCTCTGCGAAAGGAGTGGTAGCCTCCAAGAATTTATCGACATATTCCGGTTTGATGTAAATTGCCGTTAGCCATGTGTTCATCTTTATCTTTTCCTGTTCTGTTACAATCAGTATACGTGGCGCATCAAACCCTTCCAAGAGCCCACTATTATGTATGGTAGTTACCAAAAGGTGTGTATCGTGAACGCTTACCCAATCGACATCCTCAACGAATATTGTCCGTCCCGAAAAGTGATGGAATTGATCGGCGACAAATGGACACTCCTGACACTGAATGCCATTGCGCGCGGAATTAACCGCCATAACGCGCTGTTGCGGGAAGTTGGCGGCATTTCACAAAAAATGCTCTCTCAGACCCTGCGCGCACTTGAGCGGAACGGCATTATCACCCGCCACGTTTTCCCCGTCGTTCCGCCGCGGGTGGAATACGAGTTGACTCCATTGGGCGAATCGCTCAATGAACCGGTTGTGGCATTGGGGAAATGGGCTCAGGAAAATTACGCTCAAGTAGAAAAAGCACGCGAGAAATACGATATCGAATTCAAGAACGACGAAGAGGAATAAATAAACCGCCTGTCTTTTCCAATCAAAGACGGGCGGTTTTTGATATCATAAAATAGGAGGCTTGAATTAATGAAAGATCGTGTAAATATTTCTTCAGGAGCAAAATGGGAGGATGTTGTTGGCTATTCACGGGCAGTACGTGTCGGAAACGTAATCGAGGTGGCGGGAACCACTGCAGTGGATGAAGACGGCAACACAGTCGGCGCCAACTCTTCATACGAACAGACCAAATTTATCCTTGCAAAAATAGAAAAAGCATTAACCTCAGCAGGCGCATCTCTCAAAGACGTTGTGCGCACCCGGATGTTCGTCACCGACATCTCCAAATGGGAGGAGATCGGCAGGGCGCATGGCGAATTCTTCCGCGAGATCAAACCTGCTGCGTCGATGATCGAAGTAAAAGGCTTGATCAGCCCGGAGCTATTGATAGAAATAGAAGTCACAGCCATTGTTTTGTGAGCCATATCATGATCAATAAGATTTCTCAAAGACAACAAGATGGATTCTTTGTTAGAATAATCTGATACACATGCAATTTACAGTTAATTTCTGGAAGGCTTCGATGATTCCCAAACTCTATACATGGATCTCCAGCCCGACCTTCGAGGGAGATGAAGAAAAGACCCGCGCAGCCGGTTCGTTGAATATGGTGATCTTCCTTTTTTTGGCATCTGCCGTTTCGTACGGCATATTCACACCCATTGACCCACAGGCAATCCCGTTACGATTAGCAATCATAGGGATATTTTGTTTACTACTGCTGGGATTAAAACAAGCCATCAATCAAGGGTATGTTCGTGCTGCAGGGTTTGCGGTTGTTTCTGTATTATGGTTAATGCTTACCATGTCCATGATACTGGGCTCAACAATCAACAACCCGGCTTTCATGGGATATACAGTTGTTGTGGTGTGCGCTGGGCTTTTCCTGGATTGGCGAGCCGCGATTGGCTGGGGAGTTTTCAGCATTCTTACCGGAGCTACAACCTTGTTTATGGAAACTGTTGGTATCTCCAGCCCTTCCAGATATGTGACCTCCCCCTTCTCATATTGGACAGCGGAAGCTGTCTACATCCTCGTGATCACAATACTGCTGAGTCAGACCACCCGCAAAGTTAAAGAATTCTCAGCGAGCGCAAGGTTCGAACTAGAAGCAAGGCGGCGCATCCAGGCAGAACGCGAACAGATCATCAAGGAACTGGAAGCAAAGAATGCAGAATTGGAACGTTTTACGTACACCGTATCGCATGACTTAAAAAGTCCGCTGATCACCATCGGGGGCTTTATCGGCTTATTGGAAGAAGATGTGCGAAAAGGCAATGCATCAAATTTTCAAAATGACCTTGAGCGCATCCGTGAAGCCAAAGACAAAATGCACCGGCTGTTAAATGAATTACTGGAACTCTCCCGGGTCGGTCGAATGATCAATGTGTTTGAAGATGTCTCCATGTTGCAAATCGTTGAAGAGGCACTGGCACTGACCAGCGGCAGGTTCATGAACGCAAATATCCGGGTGATAGTCTCAAAAGACCTCCCGACAATTCGCGGTGACCAGCCTCGATTAGTGGAGGTGCTGCAGAATTTGATCGATAATGCCGTCAAATTCACTTCCACTGCTGCGGATCCGCAGATCGAAATTGGCTTTCATGACCAACAAGAACAAAAGATGTTTTTCGTCAAAGATAACGGTATCGGTATTGACCGGGCATATCACGAAAAGATATTCGGTCTATTCGACAAGTTAGACCCAACCAGCGAAGGGACGGGCGTAGGGCTGGCATTGGTCAGGCGCATTATCGAAGTTCATGGTGGGCGGATCTGGGTTGAATCGCAGGGAAAAGGAACAGGCAGCACATTCTTTTTTACCCTGCCAGCCCAAACGTAAAAATAGAATTACAACTCTTCCTTAAAAAGGGATATCAAGATTTGCAAACCGCCTTCTGGAAGATTTCGCGCTTCGATCCGTCCGCCCTGCGCCTCGATCAACTGCTTGGAAATCGCCAACCCCAATCCCGTTCCACCGGATGCGCGTGAGCGGGATTTTTCTTTGCGCCAAAAACGGTCAAAGATAAAGGGCAGGTCTTCTTCAGGAATGCCTAAGCCGTTATCGTTGACGGTCACACTTAAGCCTTCAGCAGTTTCATTGGCAGTCACCCATACCCGCCCGCCATCAGGGACGTAACGCAAGGCATTGCCAATAAGATTACTGAGTACCTGTTCAAAACGCTGCGGGTCGAGTTGCGCAGAAAGATTCCCATTGCGCTCACTCAGAACCAGCGAGATATTTTTCTCCTGCGCTTGGGCAGAAAGCATGTCGATCACAGTCGCGATCAGGTTGCCTACATCTACAGTGGTTTTATCAAATACAAGTTGACGTTTTTCTGCCAGGGTTAGCAATCGCAAGTCATCTACCAAGCGTTCAAGCAGATAGGTTTGCTCCAACGCAGTAGAAACTTGCGGACCGTTCTCGGCGTAGATGCCGTCAATGATGCCTTCGAGTCGCCCACGAATGACGGAGAGTGGTGTGCGCAGTTCATGGGCAATATCAGCAAGAAAATCGCGGCGTTCGCGGTCATTGCGTTCAAGTGAAGACGCCATCACGTTAAAACTTTCAGAAAGGGTGCGCAGATCCTGCGGTCCTTCGGTGGAAATACGAGTATCGAGTTTCCCATCGGTAACCGCTCGCGCAGCATAGATCACATCTGCCAGTGGGTTGACGAAGCGGCGCATGAGCAAATTTGCTACGACCACAAGAAAGGTCGCCAATAGCAACGAAATCACCCCGATCGGAAAAACAATAGCGCGCGCAAAACCGAATCGTTGTGAAAGCGAGTAGGGTGTGATCACTAAATACCCAATTGGTTCGCCGTGTGCAGCGAGGTTGAAAACCACATCACTACTTTGAATGGTGTAGTTCGTGCCCACTGTCGGTGTAGATGAAACTTCGGAGGCAGAATCCAGCCTTTGATCCAGAACGATGCGCTGCTCTTCATCCAACAACAATGTACTCATTGCATCTAATTCAGGCATCGAATCAAATGCAACTTCAACGCCCTGCCAATTGCCGCTGGCAAGATAATAACCTTCGAGTGTACTAACGAATGGAATCGGCACCGGGGTGGATGAAGATGTCAGGAAATAGCCGATGATGAGGGTAAAGATCAGGAACGACAAAAACAAGACGATAACAAATGCACGCAGCAAAAGATTTAACAAACGGCGACGAATTTCACGAATGGATGAATGCATTTACACCTCGAACTTATAACCCACACCATGCACCGTGACGATCAGTTCGTCCGGCTCCAATTTGCGACGCAGGTTGCGGATGTGCGAATCGATGGCGCGCTCGTAACTTTCGAAGGCAACGCCATGCGCGGAATTCAACAATTGCATGCGGGAAAAAATGCGACCAGGCTGACTCATGAGAGTTGCCATGATCTCGAACTCGGTCGGCGTAAGTTGCACCGTACGCTTCTTTATCTGGACCTCGTAGTGGGCTCTGTCCAATAAAACATTATCCACGCGGATCACATCCGCCGCCGAGTCGCCGCTGACACGGCGCAATACCACTTTGACGCGTGCCACCAACTCACGCGGACTGAACGGCTTGGTGATGTAATCATCAGCGCCGATCTCCAAGCCGATGAGTTTATCCGTTTCTTCAACTCGTGCCGTGAGCATGATGATGGGCACGTTGCTCTCGCGGCGAATTTCACGGCACAGGTCGAGACCATCCATTTCGGGCATCATCCAATCGAGCACGATCAAGTCTGGTTTTTCGCGGCGGGCTGCGGCGAGACCTTGCACACCATCACTGGCGGTGACCACATCGAACGCGGATGCCTTGAGATAATCGCGGCTGATCTCAAGGATCTCGGGTTCGTCATCGACGAGGAGGATTTTCTTGGGCATAAAGCCTTTTTACCACAAAGTGTCACAAAGGGACACAAAGGTTTTTATCTCTTCCTTCGTGACCCTTTGTGCTCCTTCGTGGTTGATATATTTACTCGTATCGCAGCGCCACCATCGGGTGCAGGTTCGCGGCACGGAAGGCGGGATACAACCCGAAGAAGATTCCGATGATGAGCGCAAAGAAGAACGCCAGCAAAATGGAGTTGGCAGTGATGACGGAAGAGATTAGCCCGCTTAGGCTGAATGCCAGTGCGATGCCTACGCCGAGCAAAATCCCAACAATGCCGCCAAGCAAACTCAATGTGACAGTTTCAATCAGGAATTGAGTGAGGATTTGATTCTTGGTCGCGCCTACAGCTTTACGCAAGCCGATCTCCTTGGTACGTTCAGTGACCGACACCAACATGATGTTCATGATGCCAATACCGCCCACGAGCAGGGATATGCCTGCAATGGCGCCCAAAAAGACGGTAAGAGTTTGCGTCACAGTATTGAGAGTCTCCAAAGTGTCGGATTGACTCATTACATTGAAATCCAATTCATCCGTGGTTTTGAGTTCGTGTGAACGGCGGACCATATACTCAACGGTTGCTGAGACAGTGTCCATGTCTTTTTCGTCCGTCACAGAGACGAGAATATTATTAACGGTCTTTTGGCCGTTATACAAGGCGCTTTCGCCGAAAAGTTTGGTGTAACCCGTTTCGATGGGAATAAAGATATTCTCGTCCGGCGAGCCGATGGACGAACCTTTGGCTTCAAGAACACCCACCACTTGGAACTTCAAGCCATTGACGGAGATGACCTTGCCAATTGGGGAGACTGTGCCAAATAAATCTTCCGCAACGCCAGAACCGAGCACTGCCACCAAATTTTGTGATTTGTTATCACCATCAGTGATGAAACGTCCATCTGCGAGTTCAAACGAACGCACATCCTTATGTGCTTCCATCACACCCACTGTCGGTGCGCTGAAACTCTCACTACCAAATTTGACCGTATAACTGGCTTGATAGACCGGCACAATGTCTGAGATATTGGTCGTAAGCGCACGATCCAGCAGTTGATAATCGGCATAATAGAGATGACTCGCCTGCTGAGAACCGCCGCTGAGTGCCGCCGGACCTGATTGCATTCTGCCTGGAGAGATGGTCAACAAATTTGAGCCGCCGCTTTGGATCTGGCTGGTTATGCTGGCTGTAGCGCCTTCACCGATCGAGAGCAGCGCCACCACCGTTGCCACACCGATAACGATGCCAAGAATGGTCAACACCGAGCGCATTTTGTTTGCGCGCAAAGCACGCAAGGCGATCTTTAGGTTTTCTGAAAATAACATGTTTATTTCTCCGTCTTCCGTCATTGCGAGGGCGGTGCTCTCCCGCCCGACACTTGCGCCGCACGCCAGTGCGGTGAGCAATCTCGAAATCAGTCTGGGATTGCTTCGTCGCAAAGAGCAAGAGCGCTCCTCGCAATGACGAGGGTTTTTATTCTTCTATACGCGGCGCACCGGCTTTGATGGGATTCGGGTTGACTTCATCCGAAACGATCTTGCCATCTGAGAGTTTGATAATGCGATCGGTGTGACGTGCCACATACGAGTCGTGGGTCACCAGGATCACCGTCTGCCCGTTATCGCGGTGCAGGCTTTGGAACAAGTCCATGATCTCTACGCCGGTCTTGCTGTCTAATGCACCGGTGGGTTCATCTGCCAACAAGATGGCTGGTTCATTCACAATGGCACGGGCAATCGCAACACGCTGTTGCTGCCCGCCAGAAAGCTCGTTCGGAGCGTGATGAGTACGCTTACCAAGCCCCACACGTTCCAAGGCTTTCATGGCGCGGTCATCGCGTTCCTTACCGGCATACCCGGCATAAGTCAGCGGGAGTTTGACATTCTCCAATGCGCTTGTGCGCGCTAACAAGTTGAATTGCTGAAAGACAAAGCCGATCTTTCGTCCGCGCACCTCAGCGAGGCGGGTTTCATCCATGTTCTCCACCGAAACATCATCGAGCGTATAACGTCCACTGCTGGGTACATCAAGGCAGCCGATGATCGACATCAACGTACTCTTGCCCGAACCGCTGGGTCCCATGATGGCGACCATCTCACCTTTTTCGATGGTGAAGCTCGCACCATCCAATGCGCGTACTTCGCTTTCACCCATCTGATACACCTTGGTCAACCCTTCTACATGGATCATTGATTGCCTCCAAACGGATTCGGCGCTTCAAAGCTGCTCTCGCGTGCCGTGGTCACCACATCCCCTTCGTTCAAGTCACCAGTCACCGCAACCATTTCACCGATGATCTCGCCGCCAACCACGTCCACACGCACGGTTTCATTGCCGCGCAGCGTCCACACGAATTCGCCATTGCTATCATTCTGAATTGCAGTGATAGGCACTGCCAATGTCGCCGTCTCGCCGCCGATCTGAATGACCAGGTTCATGGTGGAACCCAGCGGCAGGAAAATGCCATCTTCCGGTTTGTCGAGATCGATCCGCACAGCGTATTTGACAAGACCCGATATGACTTCGCCAACAGGATTGATGGACATCACTTCGCCTGTAAATGTGACACCGGGCAGCGCATCGGACTCCGCCGTTACCTGATTGCCCACCTGAACCTTGGCAATGTCTGATTCATCCACTTGCGCATCGACGTAGAGATTTTCCAAATTGGCAATGTTGACCGAAAGCTCCCCCGAGCTGACAACATCCCCGTTCACTTGATCGACCGAAAGCACCTGCCCATCAAAGGGAGCAATGATGCTCATGGTATTGACGGTCGCCTGTGCGGCATCCACCTTGGCTTGGGCAGCGATCACATCTTGTGAGGTCTCACCTGCCAGCAAACGGTCATATTCACGCTGAGCATCTTCGTACTTGGCTTTCTTCAAAGCTAAATCATTCTCAGCTTCGATGATCCAATCTTCAGGAGCAGGTCCACGGAAGGTTTCGGTATCGTAGTCATACGCCCAGCCATTTCCTTGTTTGACCAACTTGGCAAGATACTTCGTCTGTGGCACGCGTGTATCGGTTTGCAGGTATTTCAAGTAGTTCACTGCATCGTCATAATCTTCCCTGGCATCCTTCAAATCAATGGCGGCTTGAGCGAGATCGGTACCAGAATTAAGCAAGTCATCGAGATTTTGCTGTGCAGTGATCAAATCTGCTTGAGCAGAAACAATGCTCGATGAAGTGCTGGTCGGGTCGAGGGTTAATAAAATATCGCCCGCCTTCACAAAGTCACCGGGCTGGACGTTAACCTCAGCCACCGTGCCGCTGGTCTTCCAGTTGAGGTTGGCAAAGGGTTCAGCTTCAAGGCTGCCGGTCGAGTCGACCGTTTCTGTCAGTGTGAGAGAAACTACCTGGGCAGTTTCCGCTGAGGCTGAGTCGGAGGCGTTGGCATTCTTCGTCAGCGAACCAATCAGCAAGGCAAGGACCACCACCACGCCAGCAGCGATCCATAAGAATTTTTTGTTTTTGAGTAATTCAGACATTTGATTTCTCCTTTATTGTTACCAACAGGATACTTTTCAAATGTGCAGAAATTGTGCAGGCGGGGTGGATGATTATGGAGGGTTCTTGGGTACAATTAAGGCATGAAATCCGAAACCCTCTCCACTTTAACACTACCCAAGGTCGGCTTTGGCACTTGGAAGATCGGCGGCAACTCCACACCCAACCGTGCCGTGGACGAAAAATCGCTGGCAGCGTTGCGCTATGCGTTAGAGATCGGCTACACCCACATCGACACTGCCGAAATGTACGCCAGTGGTCACAGCGAAGAATTGGTCGGGCAGGCGGTGCGCGAGTCTGGGATGAAGCGTGAGGATGTGTTCATTACATCCAAGGTCATCCCAAGCCATTTACGCTACGACGATGTCTTGACCGCCTGTGAAAATTCCCTGCGCCATCTTGGCATGGAGTATATTGACTTGTATCTCATCCACTGGCCTCAATCGGGTGCAAAGTACGAGGAGACATTCAAGGCGTTGAATAAACTGGTACGCGATGGGAAAGTAAAACACCTCGGCGTGAGTAACTTTGATGTGAAATTACTCAAACAGGCGCAATCGCTTTCAGAGACGCCCATTATCACCAATCAGGTTCCATTCAGTTTGGGTGACCGTTCTTATATCAAGAACGGCATGCTCGCCTACTGTCAGCAAAACGACATCTTGTTAACGGCGTACTCTCCAGTGGAAGAAGGAAAACTTCGACCAAACAAAACCGTGGCTGCCATTGCCAAAGCACACAACGCCACGCCATTTCAAATTGCGCTCGCATGGATTGTTTCTCATCCGCGCGTTATCACCATTCCCATGTCATTCAACCCGGTCCACATCCGCGAGAATTTTGAGTCCGCAGACATTGAGTTGACGCAGGATGAGATCGAGCAGTTAACCAATTAAATATGAATTCGCATCCCTTACCAGAAATTCAGATCATCGAAGAAACAGATACCGAACTTGAGCCGATGTATAGCGTCATCATTCATAACGATGACGCCACACCAATGGACTTTGTCGTGGAAGTGCTCAAGCAGATTTTCTTCCTTGGCAATGACCGCGCCGCAGAGATCATGCTGGCGGCACATGTCAAAGGCTCTGCCTATGTGCAAACATTGCCGCGTATCGAAGCTGAGAAGCGCGTACAACACGCCCATCAAGCCGCAGGCATGCAGGGCTATCCTTTACACTTCAGCATTGAGCGCGAATGACATCCAACCTCGAAACCCTTACAGAGATCAATCTCGATGACCTGGTCAGTTCGTTTGGCTGGCAAAACTCGCCTCTGCTCTCGCGCCTGTTGCGATTCTTTTTCCGCAACCCGGCGCGGACTTTCGCTCAGCATATGGTGGAATATGACGACATCGTCGGCGCCCATGGAATTGTTGAAGGCGCATGGCATCTCTCGCGCCGTTATGTCAAAGACATCCGCATCATCGGCGCGGACCGGATTCCTGAATCAGCGTTCCTAGCCTTATCCAATCACCCCGGCATGACCGACACAGTAACACTTTTTGCAGCCTTGAACCGCAAAAACCTGCGCATCATCGCCTTGGATAGACCCTTCCTCAATGCACTTCCACATACCACGGCACAGCTTTTCTACGTCTACGACGACCCTGCCAAACGGATGACATTGGTACGGCAAGTCAGTGCCCACCTCAAAAGAGGCGGTGCCATTCTCACATTCCCTGCCGGGCATATCGAGCCTGATCCGGACGTGTACCCTGGCGCTGTCGATTCGCTCAAAGCGTGGACAGATAGCGTCGGCGTGTTCATCCGCATGGCGCCCGAGGCGGCTATCTTGCCGGTGCTGGCACGGAACGTGGTCGCAAAGAAGTATGCGAATCACTGGTTATTGAAAATAAAAAAGACGAAGGAAGAAAAAGAAAAGTTAGCAACCGCGCTGCAACTGCTCGGCATGGTGATGTTCAATGAAAAGCCTGTAACAGTCACGATCCAGATCGGAAAGCCGATCTATGCCAAAGATTTAGGGTCGACCGAAACAGAGGTCATTCATCAAGCCGTGCTGACTGAGATGAAGAACTTGATCGAGAATCCTCCAGAATAAAAAGAGAGACTGTCACCTTGAAAGTGACTGTCTCTTTTTATTTACTGTTTTCGTACACGGTTTGCGATGATCGAAGCGCCAGTGGATGGGCTTGGGAAGGATCCGCCCGCTTCGATGGGCTCATCACCGTTGAAGTCTTTGAGTTGGGGCCATTTCCACATGATCCACAACGTTCCAAGGATACAACCGATACCGCCAGTGATGACGGCAAAGGGCGCGCCAAAGAACTGCGCCACAGCTCCGGCTTCGATCTCGCCGAGTTGTGGTCCGCCCATGAAGAAGATCTGGTTGATACTCGTCATACGCCCACGAACATGGTCGGGCGTTTGCAACTGACGGATGGTGTTCCGCACAATGGTGCTGACTCCATCCGCTCCGCCGGTGATGGCAATGGCAAGCCACGCCACAATGAATGATCTAGTGATGCCAAAGATGATGGTTGCAATGCCAAAGATGATGACCGAAACAAGGAATATCTTGCCCTGCTTCCGAATTTCTTTTACTTGAGAAATGACCAATGCGACTGCCACCGCTCCCACCGCAGAGGCGGCGGAGAGGTAGCCATACTCCACCACGCCTACATTCAATACATCCTTGGCAATGATGGGCATCAGAGTGCTGGCGGAGGCGAAGAAGGTCGCGACGAAATCCACCATCATGGTCGAGAAGATGATCGGCTTGGCAAGGATAAAGCGAATGCCATCCTTGATGGAATCTAAACTGACACCAGCAGTTTTCTCTGTGATGGCTTGGGGTACATCTCCGATCATGAACAAGGCGAATAAAACAGCTGCAAAGGAAAAGGCGTTGAAATAGTACACTGCCGCCTGCCCAAAGTAGGCGATGAAGAACCCGCTCAGAGCCGGACCAATCACGGCTCCTGCTTGAAAGGCGGTAAAGGTCATGCTAAAGGCATTGGGCAAATCTTTTTTCGGTAAAAGGTTCGGAATCAACGCCTGGCGCGATGGACCGTCGAAAGCGACGACGACCGCTTGCAATGCAGTAATGATGTAAATATGCCAGATAGTGACTTGCCCAAACTGAGTGAACAAAGCCAATATCAACGCCAGAAGCGCGGCGATGGATTGAGTGATGAACATCACCTTACGCCTGTCACGCGAATCCGCAAGCGCGCCGCCGATCAGGGAAAAGATTACGACCGGCAGAAAGCGTGCCACACCAATGCCACCCAAGGCAATGGGATTTTTATCGATCTGATTAACGTGCCAAAATAATGCCCAGAGCTGCATCTGGGTTCCAGTAATGGAGATGAGTTGTCCGAGCCAAAGGTAGAAGAATTTTTTATGCTGTAGAGATGGAGGGATATGCATTTAGGTGTCAGGTATCAGGTTATGTTCCCCAGTCACGGAGATAGAGGAAGTCGTAGCCGATGGTGCGGTTGCTGATCTTGGCGATTGGCGGCTGCATGCGCTTGAATTGGTTGCGGCGGATGCGTGCGGTGACGGCATCGACAAACTTTTTATCAAAGCCTGCTTCCATCGCTTCTTGCGGACTGTAGCGTTGATCCACCAACAGGTAGAGGAGTTTATCGGCTTCGGAATAGGTGAAGCCCAATTCACCTTCGTCGGTTTGGTCTTCCCACAAGTCGGCGGATGGCGGCTTGTCAATAATAGGAGCCGGGACATTCATGGCTCGCGAAAGTTGGCGGACTTGGGTCTTATACAGATCACCAATTGGGTTAAGCGCATTGGCAGAGTCACCATACAGAGTACTGTAGCCTAAAAGGATTTCTGTCTTATTGCTCGTGCCAATGACCAATCCTTTAAAGACTTCACTCTGATCGTAGATCACGATCATGCGTTCACGCGCCATGATATTGCCCTTACGCAGCTTGGACATATCCGGGTTGAGCTTGAAAAGCGGCTCAACCATATCGGTGATCTCAATGGTTTTACTGGGAATACCGAGTTGATCGATCAGCAATTGCGCGTGGTCAAGCGAATCTTTGCTGGAGGCTTTATACGGCATACGAACCGCAAGGACGTTATCCTTGCCGAGTGCTTCCACTGCCAATACCAGAGAAAGCGCAGAGTCGATGCCGCCGGAGAGACCGATGACCGCGCGAGACATGCCCACCCGAGTAATCTCAGACTTGATAAAACCTGCCAGGATCTCACGGGCAAGATCTGTATTGATGGTGAGGTTGATATCAATCACGGGCAAGGATCCTGTTCATTTCTTTTTGGACGAGGGCCGTACGTTCATCACGCAATAAGGGCAAACGGGCACGCGTACGGCGGAGTTGGTTCAAGTCTAATTCAGAGTAAGTGATGGCTTCTTCGTTATAGGGACCATGCGCCAGCTCTTCCCCAGTCGGGTCGAAGATGGTCGCGCCGCCCCAAAAATGCAGACCGTCTTCATAGCCCACTCGGTTGGCGTGTGCCACAAAAGAAGTGAACATGCTGGCATAGGCTTTGGTAATGCGCTCAACCCAACGCGCAGATTCGAGCTTGTCTTTGTCATTAAGTCCGCGACCCGGTGAGGCGGAAGAAAAAAGCATAATGTCGGCGCCATCAAGCCAGAGCAAGTAAGGAGGCGAAGCGTGCCAGAAATCCTCACAGATCAGCATACCCATGCGCCCAAACTTCGTATCGAAGGCACGGACTGAATCTCCCCAGGCAAAGAAGCGCCCTTCGTCAAAGAGACCATAGGTGGGCAGATACACTTTGTGATGCACGTGCAAGACCTTGCCGCCTGAAAGATACGCCGAGGCAATATAAAAGCGATGACGCGAGTCTTCGTCTACAAAGCCAACCACAAGGTCGAGGTCGTACGAGGCTTTAAGAAGATGTTTGAAGATGGGGTCATCTTCAGTCGGCTTGTGCGCTACCGAAGCAACCAGATCCTGCAAGACATAGCCGGTAAGGGAAAGTTCTGGGAAAACAAGCAAGTCCGCTTTCGCGGCTTTTGCCTGTTCGATATAGTCGAGATGCTTGGCAAGGTTGGATTCGACATCGCCAAGTTTTGTATTGATCTGTGCAAGGGCGAGGTTAAGTTTCATTGCGAGAATCTTACCACTAAAAAATACAAGACCTGTCAATTTTTACTCAACAGGTCTTGTAAAATTATTTCACCACCACGATCTGAACGGTATCGCCCAGGTCGTCCGAAGCAATCACTGTCACAGTGATGCCTTCTACCGTAATCGATTCGCCCATTGCCAGCGGAGATTGAACCCGGTACGGATCGCCCTCTGAAACAGGCAGCACAGTAATGGTCCCTTCACCCGAATAAATGGATGTATCAGCCAAATATACCAACGCACCTGATTTGACAAGTTCCGCATCCACCCCAACGGGACGGCGGGATTCAACCACCAAGGCTTTGCCTTCGCTGATGGGTACGATCACTGCCTTAATGCCGCCTTGTGTTTCAATCGGTGTGAGGGTCGTTGTTTGGTCTGCACTCGTCTGGCAAACGATCTGCGCATCATCCAACCAGCTCAATTGCCAGCGTTCAAAGGCAAAAAAGCCCGGCGCGCTGCCGTCGATAAATCCCATCAAACTAAAATCTCCTACAAAGCGATGCTGGTCGGGATAATTATTGGAGTCATATTGATACGCATAAAGATCAGGCAAACCCATCATGTGTCCGGTTTCATGATTCAACCAGTAGGAGCCCCAGCCCGGCAAATCTGCACCAGAAGTGGCACCGTTGGCAAAGGTTTTGCCGTCTGCGAAATACCCACCGCCGGGTGAAGCGCCGAAAGCAGGTCCATACGGAATGGCGCTTGCTTCGGGAGGCACCAGCACGATCACAGAATCGGCGGTTGAAAAATCAACATCCGCATCTGCAAGTGTCACCGCTTCTTGAATGAACGCCAAATGGCCATCATAACTTCGGATGCCTTCACCATAATGCGCAGACGGTTGACTCAAGCGCAGCCAAACCGGATGCGGCTGAAGGGTCCAGTTCATTCTGCCATACGACATTTCAGCATAGTAGGTTTCAGCGCCGGGTGAAATGATGTTCAGTAATTCTTCAGGGGTTTGCGTGGCAGGCACATCAGAAAAATCGGCAAAGAGGACGATCGTCTTCACATCCCCCACCGAAGGCATTTTGAACGCCGGGTTGGGCAATCCCAAACCGACATTCGTAAACGAAAGCGGCGGCAGTTTACACTCTGCCACAGAGGCTGCTGGAGCCGGTAGTTCGGTACTCACTGCCGTCATTTCAGGAGGAGCTGTTTGAGTGGCAAGAACGGCAGTCTCTGCGGCTGGCAGGGAAGCTATGCCGCAGCCACAGGCAGCAAATGCAAACACAAGGATCCAAATCCAGCGGATTGAATTTTTTTTCATCGTGCATCTCCTCTACATCTGATCATTCACATACAACTCAAAAACAAAAGCCCGACTTGACTAAGCCGGGCAATCTGCGGAGAGGGAGGGATTCGAACCCTCGGTGGACCGGAGCCCACAACAGTTTTCGAGACTGTCCCATTCAACCACTCTGGCACCTCCCCAAATTTTGAAGCGGGCGAAATTATACCCGAATTTTTTTATAACACATCCACCCCATCATGCATTCCAGGGTAATGCACCCGGCTCATGCCGCGTTCTTTGAGCAATCCCTTCAACGTCATCGCCTGTTTCTCTTCGCCATGCACCAGGAAAATATCCTTCACGCTGTCCTTAACCGCAGTGGCATACTTCACGAGCAGGTCCTGTCCGGCATGCCCCGACAAACCACCGATGGTCGCCACATCGCATTTACGTTTGTATATCTCGTTAAAAATTCGCACTTCGGGTTCGCGATCTGCCAACCTGCGCCCAAGTGTATCCGGAGCCTGCCAGGAAACAATGCAAATGGTATTTCGCGGATTCTCGATATTGTTACGGATGTGATGCACAACCCGTCCGGTTTCCGCCATCCCCGAAGCCGATATGATGACCATCGGGTCTTTGCGCTCATTCAACGCTTTCGATTCATCAACCGAACGCACATACGATAGCATATTGAAATCCAATGCTGGGTGCCGCGATTCTTCAACGAACTTACGTGTTTCTTCATCAAAACAATCAAGATGTTTTTTGAAAATATCCGAAGCTTTCACCGCCAGCGGACTATCCACATAAACAGGCACACGCGGCACATCGCCGTTATACATCATCTGATTCAAGTGATACACGATCTCCTGCGTACGCCCTACCGCAAAGGCAGGCACGATCACCTTGCCACCGCGCTCCACAGTCCGTTTGACTACATCTTTGAATTCGAGAAACGCCAACTCGGGGTCGCTATGGCTTTTGTCACCATAGGTGCTTTCCATGATCATATAATCTGCGCGGGTTGGCAGGACCGGGTCGCGCAAAAGCGGCATTTTGTAACGACCGATATCACCCGAAAACCAGAAATGGATCTGTTTGCCTTTTTCTTCGATCTCCAGCGAAACCCCGGCAGACCCCAAAATATGCCCCGCCTCATAAAAACGTGCTACTACGCCGGGAATCGGCTCAAAGGCTTCTTCGTACTTTACACCCACAAACATACCTGCCACTTCCTCGGCATCTTCTTTCGTATAAAGTGGCTCAACCGGCGGCTCGCCACGTTGGGCACGTTTCTTGTTTACAAACTCCGCATCCGATTCTTGAATATGCCCCGAATCCGCGATCATGACGCTGGCAATGTCTTTTGTGGCATGCGTGGCGTAGATAACGCCCTCATATCCTTGTTTGGTCAGGTTTGGAAGATTTCCCGAATGATCAATATGCGCATGAGATAAGATGACAGCATCAACACTCTTTGGGTCGTAATGAAAATTCAAATTGCGCGCATAGGCTTCCGAGCGTTTACCCTGGTACATCCCGCAATCTAATAACAGTTTTTTGCCATTGATCTCCAGCAAGTGCTGGCTGCCTGTCACTGTATGGGCTGCACCATGAAAGTTAATTCGCATGCTTTACTCCTAAAGTCTTCAGGATCTGGACGCCAAATGTTTCAACGCGTGCTGGCGCATCTTTCATTAACTGCCCAAGTTCTGCCAGGTTCGCGGGCGGGTTTTCAGAAAGGATGGAAAGATATGGCTTCGGCAGGATGATATCCGACTCGACCTTTAAGTCCATCCCGACTTTTTTCCGCCAGACCTTGAGTTTCTCCAACCTGCGCAGCACCGCGTCATCTTTGCGTTCAGTCTGACGCCGTTCCACAAGCGGAGCCTCAGCCCCATGCCTGATCGCACTTAAAACCATATCACCCCACAAACGGATCTGCTTCTCAGAAAGCCCCGCCGCAGAAAGATCCACTTTGGCTTCTGGCGGATTCTTTGCAAGCATGATCAAAACATCATCCATCATTACTTTATAAGGCGGGCGGTCAAGCCGTTCCGCTTCTTTATCGCGCCATTTACACAGCTGCGCCACTACCGTCAACTCACGCAGCGACAAATCCTTGCGCCCGGCAAAACGCTCCCACGATATACCATTCGATCTGGGTTTGGCATCCTCAAGGCGGCAGGCGCGCACAAAATCTTCTCTGGCAAAATGCAGGCGCTGTATATCCTCCAATTCCCTTTCGAGAACATCCCGCAGGGAAAATAGATAATGCGTATCCAGCCTCGCATAATGGATCTGATCCTGCGAAAGCGGACGTTCCGCCCAATCCGCCTTTTGATGACGCTTATCCATTTTGATGCCGAACTTATCCCCAAGCAGTTTATCGAGCCCAACTGCAGGGTAACCCAATACGCGGGCAGCATGCATTGTGTCAAACAGGTTGGTGAATGAAAAATGAAAATCGCGTCGCAAACAGATCAGGTCATATTCGGCAGCGTGGAAGACCTTTTCGATCTTCGGGTCGGAAAAGATCGGGGCAAGCAAACTCAAGTCATTCAATGCCAGCGGGTCGACCAGATAATCCCCATGGGTTGAAGAGAATTGCAACAAACAGACCTGCTCGCGAAAGGCATGCAGGCTGTTCGATTCGGTATCCACCGCCACACGAGGTTGTGCAGCAAGATCCAGTACCATTTTCTCTAACTTGTCAGTTGTGTTGACCCAGACGGGCGGCGGCAAAACTTCAGACATATCGGCAGATTATAAACCCGATGCAAGCGGATTGAACAAGTCCATCTCTTGCATCATCATTTCAGGCGCAGGGCAGCCAGCAAACGGTCATACCCAAGCTGTAGGAAGTAACCAAGTACCAAAGCCAGCAATGCTCCAGGGACCAAATGGATCAAAATAGTTCGTGGCTCGGGACCCAAATTCAGATATGTGTCAATGAGCCGCCACAACGGACGATGGATCAGGTAAACAAAAAGAGACGCACTCGAAAGCCAGGTCCAGACACGCCAATCACCGAGACGAGTACGAAACGCGCTCAACGCAAGCAGGACCCAGCTTAGCATGAAAAAATATGTTGCAAGCAGATAAACAAAATTTGTCGGAGCAAACGCGGCGTTGAGTGTCCATTGAAGAAGCCCTGCACTTAGAACAGCTGGCAATAATTTTATTAAGGTGTTCAAATCGAACAGGCGCACGCGAACGTCTGCCAACCTGCAAAAGAACACTCCGGCAAGAAACATCGGATAATATTGAAAAAAACGCGGGTCAAAAAATCCCCACCGTAGATGCGTGAAAAACGCCGCCGCGAACATGACCACAGCCACCAACGCCAAACCAACGCTGGAGCGGACGAACAGCATCACACTTCCAAACAGGATATAGAACACCACCAACATGCTGATGTACCACAGGGTCAAAAGTGACTTGATGAACGTCGGCGCAAAGACCGCCTGCAAGTTCATCAAGTACACAGCCAGGGCAGTCCGGTTCAGGTCATATTCCAGCACATAGATGAACAAGAGTAGCCCCAGCCAGTAGGGCGGATAGATGCGAATGAATTTTGACCAAATAAAACGGAGTGCATTGGCATTCGGCTTGCCGAGTGAAACTTCTGTAAAATACCCCGCCAGAAAAAAGAACGACCCCAATAAAAAAGAAGCTACAAAAAAACCGATGTCTTTCAGAGCTTCTCCGAAGATCGCAGGGTCAAATATTTCGCTGTGTAATGCAAGCAGCAGTAGAATGGATAACCCACGTAAAGCTTCAAACTCTTTCATCCGCGATGCATTCATAAAACCTTCTCCATGACCATGGCATCTTCCCCATCATTGTAGTAAGCCTTCCAAACTTCCGTGGTTTCATAACCTTCACGTTCGTACAAACGGATCGCGCCCAGATTCGAGACACGCACGGTCAGGCGTGCCTTTGGCACACCGAGTCGTTGTTCGCAGGCATGCAAGAGCGCCGTGCCAACTCCACGCCGCCGAAAGCTTGCATCCACTGCAATGGTGGCGATCCAGCCCCACCCGTCGCGCCGACGCGGATCACCTGCAACAAATCCGACCATGCGGCTGTCTTCCACTGCTTTAAGGCGCACCACTTCAGGGAAGGTCAGAACGGCTACAAGATCCACAAGGGGCCAGGCGTCCAATGCGAAACTTTCTTTTTCCAATTTACGGAGGGCGGTCAAGTCAAAGATATTGGCGGGTAGTATTTCCATATACTAATGCGATTGTATCAACAAAAAAGTAGAAAGTGGGGATGCCACTTTCTACTTTTTGCAGTTCACTACCTGTAAACTTGATTACTTCTTCGAGTCTTTACCGAGGAAATTATCCAGCATGCTGGTGAATTCCATCGGGAAGATGTACTTGGTGGACGGGCTCATACCCATGGACTTGAGCGTTTCGAAATATTGAAGCGTCATGGTCTTTTGGTCGATCTTGTTCGCAGCGGAGAAGATGGTCTCCAACGCCTGGGCAAAACCTTGAGCGCGCAGCAGTTGCGCCTGTCGTTCACCTTCCGCTTGCAAAATGGCAGACTGCTTCTGACCTTCTGCGCGTAAGATGTTGGATTGCTTTTCACCTTCTGCCACGTTAACGGCGGCTTCACGCGTACCGGTCGATTCGGTCACCACAGCGCGGCGGATACGTTCCGCCGACATCTGGCGGTTCATGGCATCCTGCACATCACGCGGAGGAATGATCTCGCGGATCTCAACGTTGGTCACCTTGACACCCCAACGCTCAGTCACTTCATCAAGACGGGTGCGCAGCATATTGTTGATATGTTCACGTTCGGAAAGAACATCATCCAATGGGATACCACCGATAACCGCACGCAACGTGGTTGCCGCGATACCAGCCGCAGCTGATTCGAAATTTCCGACCTGCAAAACAGACTGGGCAGGATCGAGAACTTTGTAATACCACAGGAAGTCAATCGAAATGGGCGCATTGTCCTTGGTGATCGAGGTTTGATGAGGAACCTCGCGAACCTGTTCACGCAGGTCCACTTTCACAGGACGGTCTACACCGGGGATCAGAAAAACCAGACCCGGACCCTTGGGCTTTTCCAGAACACGACCCAGACGAAAAACAACCAGGCGCTGATATTCTGGAACAACACGAACCATGTTGAACACAGCGATCAGGGCTACGAATAAAATTACGCCGACCAAACACAGACCAGCACTTGCAAACGCACCGTTCATATTCTCTCCTTTGAAAATTTAAAAATCGAATTAACTGAAACCTTCAACAACGAGGACAAAACCCTCGCGGCGAACCACACGAATATGACTTCCAACGGAGATCACGCTGCCGCTTTTTGCCGACCACAACTCTCCGTTTACGTAAACACTTCCATCCTCATGGATGGTTGTACGAGCCTCTCCCGTTTGTCCTACAAGCGCGTCCAAGTCATGAGTCGGGCGGACACTTGCAGCCTGAAGCGATTTACGAACAATTAACCATAAGAAAACCGCCACCAGCCCGGAAGACAAAATCGCAACCAATGGATTGACCGCCGGTCTCCAACCATCCACAGCGAAAAGAAAAACAGAACCGATCACCAGTAGAAAGATCGACAGCCCCAAAAATATCTCCCGTTTGGGCTTTTGCACCGCATAAACAAAAGGCGCGATGCTTAACACCAAAAGGAATAAAGCCCACCAATTCATGGGAAGGTTATACACCGCATAGCCTGCCAGCAAAAAGCAGAACAAAGACCCCACTTCCAACATCCCGGTCCCCGGTGTGACAATGGCTAAAAAGCCAAGCACCACCCCTCCAAGAAGGATCAAATAGGCAATATTCGGGTCCAAAAGGAAATCCATTATTGTGCCTCCAAATAATTATACAACACCATTATCGTACAAGAACTTACGATTTATAACCCATAACGTTGCCAAATCAATCCCCCAGCGGTTGTATAATGGTTGGGAGAATTCACTCCTACAGGAGATCATGTGAAATATAACAAATTATGCGTCATTGGGCTGGGGTACATTGGTCTACCTACAGCCTCCACTTTTGCCATGAATGGGGTCGACACCCTCGGCGTGGATATCAGCCCCGCCATCATTGACACCCTCAACCGTGGCGAGATCCACATCCATGAACCCGGCTTGGGTGAAGCCTTTGAGAGCGCCCGTCAAAGCGGAAAATTCAAAGCCGCCCTCAAACCCGAGCCTGCCGATGCCTTCATCATCGCTGTCCCCACCCCGTTTAAACACGACGAGACTGGCACCTACCAGAACACGACCTACAAACTAGCGGATATGGGCGCTGTGATCGCCGCCGCCGAATCCATCGTTCCATATTTGAGGAAAGGGAATATCGTCGTGCTCGAGTCGACATCGCCGCCTCGTACGACCATTGATCTGGTTGCCCCCATCCTGGAGAGATCTTCACTGAAAGCGGGAATCGACTTTCACCTTTGCTACTCACCCGAGCGTGTCCTGCCAGGGCAGATCTTGCGCGAACTGATCGAGAACTCCCGCGTCATTGGCGGCGTAACACCCGAATCTGCACAAGCGGGCGCAGCGTTATATTCGATCTTCGTTAAAGGGGAGATCATCCAAACCGATGCCACCACCGCTGAGATGGTTAAACTGATGGAGAACACCTATCGCGACGTCAACATTGCCATAGCCAATGAGTTTTCGCGCCTTGCAGATAAATTTGGTGTAGACGTCTGGGAAGCAATCCCCATTGCCAACCTGCATCCGCGTGTCAAGATCCTCAACCCAGGTCCCGGCGTCGGTGGACATTGCATCAGCGTTGACCCATGGTTCTTCGTTGAAGCGGCACCAGAGCTAACCCCGCTTATCTATCATTCAAGGCAGGTCAATGACTCACAACCTCATTTTGTGGTCGAGACAGTCAAACGCACGCTTGGCTCGCTTAAAGGAAAAAAGATAGCCGCCCTCGGGCTCGCCTACAAACCGGATGTGGACGACCTGCGCGAAAGCCCTGCCGTAGAAGTAGTACATCTACTACAAAATGAAGGCGCACACGTAACAGCGTGTGAACCGTTCAAACCGGACGCACAACTTCCTGGCATCACGATCGCCCCCACCTTCGAGGATTCGATAAAGGAAGCAGATGCACTTCTCTTCCTTGTAAAACACTCGGAATTTACTCAACTATCCCCCGAGAGCGTATCAAAGAAAACGAAAGCCCGCATCATCATTGATACCGTCCAAGGATGGACTGCCGCCCAATGGCAGAATGCCGGTTTCCGCTTTATCAAATTGGGGTCAGGCAAAACACCAAATCATTAATTTCCCGCCGCAGACTCCTCGCAGTGTTGCGCCCCTCCTGCAACTGCCTGCAACACACAGGCGGTATCACCACCACAGGACGATAACAAAATTGCCAGGCATATCTGGAGAAGAATGACCCGAAATAGCGGATGTTTGAGATTGAATGCTCGCATTGTTTGGTCTCCTATCACCTTAGTTGGAAATTAGACCACAAAGGAACTATGAAAATCCTTACAGTTTTTGGAACCCGCCCCGAAGCCGTAAAAATGGCACCGGTAGTCAAGCGCCTCGCCGCCACCCCCGGGATTGAAGCACGGGTTTGTGTCACCGCCCAGCACCGCCAAATGCTCGATCAGGTACTGGGTCTATTCAACATCCAACCTGATTATGATCTAAATCTGATGCGCGACGGACAATCGTTGGCGCAATTAAGTGCAGATATCTTCACCCACCTCGACCCGGTTCTCGAAGACTTCCAACCAGACTGGGTACTCGCACAAGGCGACACAACCACAGTTGCCATTACCTCACTGCTTAGTTACTACCGTCGCATCAAATTTGGACACGTCGAAGCCGGCCTGCGCACCCATGACAAATGGGCGCCATTCCCTGAAGAAGTCAACCGCCGTATTGCAGGTGTGGTGGCGGACCTGCACTTCGCCCCGACGCAATGGTCGAAAAACAACCTCCTTCGCGAAGGCGTAAATGAGAAGATGATCAAAGTGACGGGTAATACGGTCATTGACGCACTTCAGTTCGTATCGCAACAACCAGAGCCGGATGAAATTCGTGTTTTACTAGAAAAATTAGGGATTAGCAATGAAAAACGCATATCAAGTAAAAGCCCTTCCTTGGGTTCGCGCCGTCTCGTTTTAGTGACCGCCCATCGACGCGAAAATTTTGGTGAGGCAATGGAAAATATTTGCAAAGCACTGATCGAAATTGCCAACCGCGGCGATGTTGAAATTGTTTATCCGGTACATCTAAACCCCAATGTGCAGGAACCAGTCAATCGCTTATTGAAAAATATCGAACATATCACCCTCCTGCCTCCGCTTGATTATTTACCGCTCGTCCATTTAATGAAACATGCCTATATTATCCTGACCGACTCAGGTGGTATTCAAGAAGAAGCACCTGCTTTCGGCATTCCCACACTCGTTTTACGTGACGTAACAGAACGACCCGAGGGCGTAGAAGCAGGAACTCTAAAGCTTGTTGGCACGGAAACCAGCCGGATCGCAATAGAAGCGCAAAAACTTCTAGATGAAAAACCCACCTACGATGCCATGTCATTTTCCGCAAATCCTTATGGCGATGGAACCTCAGCGGAAAAAATCATCCACGCATTGATGATTGGTAGGGAAAACACCTAATTTTAGTCAAGATAGTAGTTTGTAATGTGCTGAGGTATGTTTCTGAGTATAATCACAATTGGAAGCAGCAATGAGAAAAACACTCACCCCCCTCGTTCTTATGGTTATGCTCCTGACTAGTTGGAGCCCTGTTTTCGCGCAAACAGTGGAAACCAAATACTTCAGCGAGACCGGTCATAACGTCTCAGGCGACCTCCTGAATTTTTACAATAGCGCCCCGAACGCCGACTATCTTTATGGGTACCCAATTACCGAGCAATTCACAAGCAAAGACGGGAAGAACGTTCAATACTTCCAACGGGCACGGTTTGAATACCAAGCCGACCTTCCCGAAGGACAACGTGTAAAACTTACCCCGCTTGGGCGCGAAACATACGTTACTACTGGTCCCCTGAACGTAGGCAACTCATTTGCCTGCCGCACTTATGCCGAAACCGGCTTTGCCGTTTGTTTTGCCTTTCTTGAATTTCTGGACCAAAACGGCGGGACGACACAATTCGGGTTTCCGATCTCAGGGTTCGAATATCACGAGAATAAGATCGTTCAGTACTTCGAAAACGCCCGCCTCGAATGGCAGCCTTGGAGAGCCGAAGGACTGCGTGTGGTCATTTCAGATTTGGGACGCGCCTACTTCGACAAATTGGGCGAAGACCCTGCTCTACTTGCGCCGGTCAGCCCGCTGGACAATGCGCCGCGTGTTATCACTGAATTACGGGTACGTGCCTTTGTATGGAAAGCTGTCACCCTCACAAACGACACGCAGATGATCTACGTGATCGTTCAAGACCAAAACATGCAGCCCGTATCTGGTGCAGCCTGTACCGCCGAGGTCAATTGGTCCAACGGTGCAAAAGACGCCACTACCATCAATAGTGACGCGAACGGCGTCGGCATCGTTTCGCTGGCGTTCAACAACCAGCCGTATGGCAGCCTGATCTACACCGACATCGTTTGCAAGTACAACGATTTGGAAGGCAAAACAACCACATCCTTCCGCATCTGGTACTAACCAAAAACTCCCGAACCGGGAGTTTTTTATTAAAGCTCCCCAAGCCCAAACACAGGACCATCTTTACAGATCATTTTCCAATCATGATGGAGACTCAACGCGCAGACTCCACATTCTGCCTGTGCGCCGCAGGGCATAGGGGTACGGACAAGAACCTGCGCCTCAACTTTTGACGTTACCTGCTCCTGCCCTGCCAACATCTCTTTTAACCGATCCAAATTTTCCCTATTCACATCCACGGCGGCATAGTCAGCCCAACGAAGCGTATCCATTAACGCCTTCAGCGGCTGAACCTCGACCACTTCGGGCAGGTCTTCGGTTTGCGTATCGCAGATCACGACCACCTCGGCGTTTTGTTTCAGGGCTAAAGACAATAATCCTTGTAACCGGGCTGGCGTATCATCGAAGGCGACCAGCACAACTTTCCGTACGGCAAGCGGAAGTGAGAAACCATGCCCGATCGGTCCGCGTATAGTGAGTGAGTGACCGGGGCGCCACACGGATGGCAAAGGTGGCGCGGAGCGAAATCCGCCTTGAGAAGCGGGTTGGCTGGAGAAAACCGAAACAGCCAGAGACGCGTCTGAACCGTCGGCATGGATAAGGAGATATTGCCCGGGAGCTGGAGTCAGCTCGGGCGGGCAGGTGATGCGGGCGGAGCCATCTAAAAAGATCTCTTCAAGTTTGGCTTTGGCTGTTTTCATTGGAAAAATATTAACACGCTTCGATGACACAGGCAAGAAGGTTATAATTTCAAAATCGAAATTGGAGGAACCATGAATATATCTAGTTTACTGCAAGGCATTGCTTCATTTGCATGGATGGGTTTTATCGGTATTTTGGTGGCGATCTCGATACGCGCCAGCCGAAAACAATCGATTGGTGGGTTGAGCACTGCGGCGATCGTTCTTGTTGTTGCTGCCGTATTACTTACCAGCATTGGCGCCGGTTTGATCTTTGTAGAGCCGGATGAACTGGCAGTAGTTGTGACCGTGTTGGGAGAAGGCGGTATTCGACCCGACCCACTGGAATCTGGCTTGCATTGGATTATTCCATTTGCTGAGCGTGTGGAGCGTTACCCCAAGGTCAATCAGAACTATACAATGTCTTCAACACCAGACGAAGGCGAAGTCTCCGGCGATGACTCCATTCAAGTCCGTACCAAGGATGGGCAGCAGGTTTATATTGACGCTTCCGTACTTTATGCTGTTGACCCGAATAAGGTCGTGCAACTTTATTCTACGTGGAGATTTGATTACGAAGACCAGTTGGTGCGTACGCAAGCCCGCGGTGTCATCCGTGAAGTGGCTTCGCAATATGGCGTCGAAGAGATCGTCAGCACCAAACGCGCTGAAATGGAGCAATTGATCACCGATCAGTTGTTGAGGATCTTCAGTGAAAACAACCTGATCATGCGCGATTTTGTCCTGCGCAACATCCGTTTCAGTGATGAGTATGCGGCGGCAGTGGAACAGAAACAGATCGCTGAACAGCAGGCGCAACAGGCAGCTTTTGTGGTCGAGCAAAAGAAACAGGAAGCCGAACAGGCTCGCCAGGTGGCACAAGGCGCAGCAGATGCCGCAGTGATCGCTGCGAAGGGTGAAGCCGAGTCTCTGCTGATCCAGGCGCAGGCACAGGCGGAAGCCAACCAGGTCATCTCGCAATCGTTGACTCCGGCATTGGTGCAGTACCAATATGTGCAGAAATTGTCACCCAACGTTCAGACTATTTTCATCCCCAGCGGCAATCAATTCATCCTGCCATTGCCTGGTACAACTACTGGACAGTAAGTAAAAATTACCCCTGCCGGGTCTTCAAGACCCGGCAGGTATTCGAGAAAAAAATGCCCATTCCACAAACCGGACGCGAAATTCGCCTGACA
Source organism: Candidatus Villigracilis vicinus (assembly GCF_016702885.1). Classification (NCBI taxonomy): domain Bacteria; kingdom Bacillati; phylum Chloroflexota; class Anaerolineae; order Anaerolineales; family Candidatus Villigracilaceae; genus Candidatus Villigracilis; species Candidatus Villigracilis vicinus. The sequence goes on along the minus strand of NZ_JADJDD010000003.1, from coordinate 127,023 downwards.
ACTCTTTCCGCTTGCGCGGGCTGAGCGTCCAAACTAAGCGCAGATGCGCTGGCGCAGGTTCTGCGCCCCGTCAAGAATATTTTTGACCCTGCTGCATATCCCGACTTGATGATCGGTCTCGAGTCGCCGGACGATGCGGCGATATGGCGTTTAAGCGACGAGCAAGCCATTGTGGTTACGACGGACTTTTTCACCCCGGTTGTGGATACCCCCTACGAATACGGTGCCATTGCTGCCGCGAACAGTCTTTCAGACGTGTATGCAATGGGCGGAAAACCTTTCCTTGCCTTGAATATCGCGGCACTGCCAGACAACCTCCCTCCAGAAGTTTCCAGTGAGATTTTGCGTGGCGGTGCAGAGAAAGCGCGCGAGGCGGGCGTGGTCATTGCCGGTGGGCATACGGTCAAAGATAAGGAGCCAAAATACGGGTTAGTGGCGATCGGGTTCGTGCATCCGCAAAAGATCATTAGTAAAAGTGGATTGAAGCCCGGTGACATTTTGGTATTGACCAAACCGCTGGGAGCCGGTGTTACAACCACTGCCCTCAAACAGGAAAAAGCGGAAGCGGCACATGTTACAGAGGCGATTGAATGGATGTCCCGTCTGAATAAATCGGCAAGTGAGCTGGCAGTAGAATTTGGCGTGCGCGGCGGAACGGATATCACCGGCTTTGGTTTTCTCGGTCACGCTGCTGAAATGATGGAAGCGTCTGATGTGGCTTTACATATCGATTTTTCAAAAGTGCCTTTCTTAAGCGGCGCACGTAGTTACTCAGAGAGAGGGATATTCCCTGGCGGTGCATTCGATAATAAGGGACATTTTGAAAATCTAGTTGAGTTTTCTGAAGAGTTGAATGAACCTGCCCAAATGCTATTATTCGATCCGCAGACCAGCGGCGGGTTGTTATTCGGTGTGGCAGCGGAAAATCTTGACGCGTTCATGAATAGAGCTGCTGAAGTTGGTCAGCCAGTATGGGTGATCGGAAATGTCCAGCCGGGCAGAAGAATAAAGGTCAGGTAACGTGTTTCGCATTGGGATCGTTGAACTCGGAATTACCTGCGCTTTATTTTCGCTGGCGATCATCGTTCCGCTGTTGATCACACGCGGATATGCCCGCCTGAACAAGCGCATGAACCGTATTGAAGATAAACTGACAAAAAAGAAGTAACTTTCAGGTACAATAAGGGCGGAAATTTAAGTACGCAATATCATGTCCGACATTCCCATAGAACCAGACCCTATCCCCCGTTCGTCAACCAACTTGGTGGAAAAACTCAAAGCCGCAAGTGCGTGTGCACGCGGCATGAATTTATTTAACATCCTTTAGGTCTGCCCGCGATCTTTACAACCTTGAACAGGAACCAATGAGCATTAGCAGTGAAATTCTAGTTATTATTTTGTTGATCTTAATCAACGGCGTATTGGCAATGTCTGAAGCTGCCCTGCTTGCTTCACGTAAGGCAAAGTTACAGCAATTGGCAAATGAAGGTGACAAAGCCGCCGCACTAACCTTGGAATTATTAAAAAGCCCAAATATCTTCCTCTCGACCATTCAGATCGGTATTACGTTGATCGGTGTGCTGGCGGGTGCGGTCGGTGGTGCCACCATTGCCGAGGGGCTGTCCGCATCCTTCAAGACCTTGCCGTATGTGGGTGAATACGGCGAATCCATTGCGCTCGGCATTGTGGTCATTGCCATCACCATGTTGACCATTTGGATGGGTGAACTCGTCCCCAAACGTCTGGGCATCAACAGCCCTGAAAAGATCGCCAAGATCGTTGCAGGCCCGATGATCTTTATTTCTACGATATTTTCGCCGCTTGTCAAATTAATGAGCGGCGCCACTGAACTGGCACTCACCCTCTTCGGCATCAAACCAACAAATGAGCCGCCCATCACAGAAGAAGAACTGCAAGTACTGATCGACCAGGGCACGCAGGCGGGTATCTTTGAAGAAGCAGAACAGGATATGGTCGAAGGTATTTTCAGTCTCGGCGATACGCGCGTCTACTCTGTGATGACTCCGCGCACGGAGATCGTTTGGCTGGATGTCAGCGACAAGATGGAGGAAATCCTTGAAAAGATAGGCGGCAGTCCGTATTCGCGCTTCCCGGTCCGTCAGGATTCGCTTGAAAGCATCGTTGGCATTGTCAAATCACGAGACTTACTGGTGACCACGCTTTCACGGCAAGAGATCCACCTTAAAGACCTGGCAAAACCTGCCTACTTTATCCCTGAAACCATGCTCGCTTCACGCGCTTTGGAAGTTCTAAAAAAGAATAATACTGAAATGTTACTGGTCGTGGATGAGTTTGGCGGTGTTCAAGGCTTGTTGACCATCAATGATATTCTCGAAGAGATCGTCGGCGTTATGGAAGGCGACGAACCGCAAGCCACGCAACGTCAGGATGGTTCCTGGTTATTGGACGGCATGCTCGAAGTGGACGAGTTCAAAGAGATATTCGATCTGCATGAACTCCCGCATGAAACTGAATACGAAACCCTAAGCGGATTCGTTATGACCTCCCTTGGGCGTTTGCCGCAAACAGCAGACCATTTCGAATGGAATAACTTGCGCTTTGAAGTCGTCGATATGGATGGACGCCGCGTAGACAAGGTCTTGGTCACCGCCAAACCCAAAACGGGAACCGATTAATTCCCGCATCGTACCCCAACCGTATAAAAAACGTGTAATTGTTCGATGGTATAATCTCCGCCCGTATGACTCAAGAATCATCTCACAGCAAAACAAAGGTCTGTCCCACCTGCGGGACGCGCCTGAGCGAGAACGCCGTCCGCTGTTTGGTATGCGGAACGGAATTTACCGCCCAGCCGCAGCCCAAGGCAGTGAAAAAGACGGAGCGATCCGTTCAAGCCGCCAGCCTGCCACAGTTAACTCTCAGCCTGCCAGCCGCCATCGGCTCATTGTTGGCGGTCATTGTGGTTGCAGCAGGTCTTACCTTCTTCCTCGTTCCAAAAGACCCTGAATCATTTTCAACACAAGATACCCCCACTCCAACAGAAACTTCGATCCCATCGGCAAGTGCAACCGCAACCCTGCCCTCCACAGACACCCCCACACCTACCCTGCAGCCGCCATTCGATTATGTGGTTTCTGCCAACGATGGTTCATGTTCGCAGATCGCCTTTAATTTCAATGTTTCGGTTCAAAGCATCATTGTGTTGAACAACCTCGCGTCGAGCTGCCCGATCTCGGTAGGTCAGGCACTCAAGATTCCCTATCCAACCCCCACCATCCCGCCGCCAGCCACAAACACCGCGCTTCCGGCAGAGGCAACCCGCATCTCTTGCGAAACAGTGCAGATCACCGTTCAAGAGAACGATACCCTTTCCAGCATCGCCGCAAACTACGCCGTATCCATGGATGCGGTTAAAGAGTTCAACGGGCTGACAACGGATAACGTATTCCTTGGTCAGACCATCCTGATCCCGCTGTGCGAACGGGCACCGGATCCCAACAAGCCAACTCCAACAGCAACCTTGCCGCCTCCCTACCCCGCCCCGAACCTGCTCCTGCCCGCAGACGGCGCTGCCTTCACCCTGGCAAATGACGTTGTCACTTTGCAATGGGCATCCGTTGGTGTCCTGCGCGGCGGCGAAGCCTATCAGGTTGTCGTTGAAGATGTGACTGCCAGCCAAACCCGTCGCATTACAGACTACGTAACCGACACAAAATACATTATCCCAACCTCATTCCGCCCGAAAGACAATGTGGCGCATGTCATGCGATGGTGGGTACAGCCTGTCCTGCAATCTGGCGTGGATGATCAAGGGCAGCCCATTTGGATCTCTTCCGGCGCAACCAGTGAAAGGCGCGTGTTCACCTGGGTTGGCGTTGCCGTTGAAGGCACGCCAAATCCGTAGCCGGTTTGGCGCGAGCTATATCAAATCATTAAAAACTCCCTGTCTATGCGGCAGGGAGTTTTACAATAAATCATTGGAATGAGGAGAGTATTATGTTAAGGAACATTTTCAAGGTTTTTGCAGTACTACTTATTATTTCGGGCGTGATCTGGATCCTTCAGGGAGTAAACATCCTGCCAGGCAGCTTCATGACGGGCGACCCGCAATGGGCGATCAACGGCGCGATCACCGCGGTAATTGGAAGCGCATTACTCTGGTTCCTGTCTCGCAAAAAATAATGGACGAGACCTTCAAGATCGGCGACCGTGTCCAGATCCGTTTGGATTCCAAGTTCGGAGACAAAGAAGGCTGGTACACAGGCACGATCGTTCGCGTTGATCCATATTCAGAGCATCGCAGTTTTTACTGGATAAGGCTGAATGCAGAAGCCCAGGCTGTTTTGCAACTGCGCGAGATCTCGGTTTTCAACCTCAAAAATATAAAAAAAGCAGAATAGATTCATTCGCTTTCACGGCGAAATTTCATCATGTTCCCGTAACCCAGATACACGCCCATCACACTGTATAATCCAATCAATGCAGACCACTCCCCTCCTTCTCCCCTGGATACTATCCGTCATCCTCACCTTTTTGATGGGTCTGTATGCGTTTCGCTTCAGGAGAAATGTTGCTACCATCCCATTTATTGCGATGTGCTTCTTTGCATCCTTATGGGCATTTACGTATTTGTTCGAATTGGGCAGCACCAACCTCCTGGTGAAATTATGGAGCGTGAAGATCGGATATATCGGCGTGATCGGCGTGCCGCTTTCATGGCTGGCGTTCGCGCTTGCCTACTCCGGGCGCACAGAATGGCTCATAAAGCGGAACATTCAGCTGGCACTGATCTTCCCCATCATTACATACATTGTTATTTTGACAAATGAATACCATTACTGGTTCTTCACCGAAATCGGATTACAGACCGACAAAACCTCCGGGTTAATCTTGATCAAAAATCCGCTGGGTTGGTGGTTCTGGCTGCATGCCAGTTATGTTTACATCGCAATGGTGATTGGCACATTTTTTCTGCTGCGCGAGTATTGGGATAAGCGCGAAGTATATCGTTCACAGATCGTCGTTAACATCGCTGCCATCTTACTGCCCTGGATATCCAATGGCATTGTACTTGCCGGAATCCTACCCGTCCGCATCGACATCACCTCGGTCATGTTCTCCATCTCGATCCTGATCCTCGGCTGGGGCTTCCTGCGTTACCATCTACTGGACATCCTGCCGGTGGCACATCGCGCCGTATTCGAAAGCATCTCAGACTCTGTGATCGTGCTGGATACCGACCTGCGCATCGTGGAACTCAACCCTGCCGCCCAGGAACTTTTCAAACTTCAACCAGACGCTGCGATCAGCAAACCATTTCACACCGTTTTCAAGCCGTGGCTGCAACTCAGCGACAAAGTTCTGCGCACGCATGGGTACCACAGGGAAGTTGTGCTCGAAAACGAGGGGGAGTCACTGCGCTGGCTACATCTTTTTATTAGCACCTTGCGCAATAGCTCGGGTCAAAGTGACGGTCTGATCGTCACCATGCGTGACGTCACCAGCATCAAAGACAATGAAGCAGCACTCGCCATCGCACGAGACGAAGCTATGCAGGCAAATAGTTTCAAATCACAACTACTTGCCAACGTCAGCCACGAATTGCGCACCCCGCTGGGTATCATTCTCGGCTACACTGATCTGATCGTTCGCAAATCCTACGGCGACCTGACCGATAAGCAGGTCAACATCCTTGGACGCATCAAAGACAGCACCCAATATCTTGACGGCTTGGTCTCAGAGCTTCTTGACCAGGCACAGCTGGACAGCGGCAAACTACAGCTGACCGAAAGACCATTCGAGCCACGCGAGGTGCTGGGGTCTGTTTGCAGTCAATTGAGCGTTTTGGCAGAATCGAAAAACCTTGCATTCAATTTCAACATCGCAGACACAATGCCGATCGCCATTGTTGGTGACAGCCAGCGCCTCAAACAGATCCTCGTCAATCTGATCAGCAATGCCATCAAATTCACAGAAACCGGCGGGATCACTGTAACTGTTTCGGCAACCTCTAAAGCGGAATGGACAATGCAAGTCACAGATACCGGTCCGGGCATTCCATCCGAATCGCTGAACACCGTCTTTGAACCCTTCAAACAACTTGCCGATGCAAACAAAACCCTTCGCAAGGGCTACGGACTCGGATTATCCATCACCCGCCAACTTGTTCGCCTCATGGGGGGCAATATCGCACTCGAAAGTAAACTAGGTACGGGAACGACATTCACGGTAACCCTGCCGCTCATCACAGAATCGGAAAATACTCATGACTAATCAACCCATTGCGGTCGTCGTTGAAGATGACCCCTATCTTTCCGAGATATACTCCGATACCCTGCGCAGTATTGGCATCACTGTAGAAACCTATTACGATGGCGAAACCGCCATGCAAAAACTCAGAGGCTCCCGCCTTGACCTGATTATTCTCGACTTAAACCTGCCCAAATATTCAGGCATCGAAATATTTCACGAATTGCGCAATCAACCCGAAACCGCCGAAACCTGGGTGCTCATCGTAACTGCAAATCCATCCCAAGCCGCTGAACTCAGCGAAGCCGAAGTGGAAAGCCAGAACCTTCTAGTTCTCGCAAAACCAGTCAGTGTAGACCAGCTCGACCAGCTTGCCCGGCGTCTCATCTTTCGAAAATAATCACAGGCACACAAACCAATTCAAGCGGGTACAATCCACATACAATGGATATGAATTTTGATTCTCTGCACCCCCTGCTTGAAAAAGCCCTTGCCCTGCGCCTCGTCCAATCAAACGCCTCAAACCCAGCCCTACACGGAACCAGCCACGAAGAAGCTCTGCGCCTCTTCAATGGATTCTACGAAGGCTATCCTGACCTCGTACTGGATATTTACGCAGGCACCCTGGTCATTCATGATTACTCGGAAACCCCGAGTTCAGCCTTCATTCAGAGTGTTAGCGATTACATCCGCAATGCCATGCCCTGGTTGCACACTGGGATACTAAAAACCCGCAACGGACCTACCCAAAAGGAAAAGCGCGGCACACTGCTCTTTGGCAGCACCCTCGACAGCAAGGTCAACGAATATGGTATCCGCTACGCCATCGACCTGACCATGAATCGCGACTCCAGTTTCTACCTTGATACCAAAAACCTGCGTAAATGGCTGACCGAAAACATGAGAGGGAAATCCGTACTGAACACCTTTGCGTATACCGGCAGCTTGGGTGTCGCCGCGTTTGCAGGCGGTGCTGCGAACGTTATACAAACAGATCTAAGCCGTCAGTTCTTAAATCTTGCCAAAGACTCATTCGCATTGAACGGCTACCCCATTCAAAAACAGAATTTTATAGCGCAGGATTTCTTCCCCGCCATCGCACGCTTCAAAGCTGGTAAACAGACCTTTGACTGCGTCATCATTGACCCGCCTTTCTTCTCTTCCACGTCGCATGGCAAAGTAGACCTGCTGCACGAAAGCGAACGACTCATCAACAAGGTCCGACCGCTGATCAATGATGGTGGTGTGCTTATCACCATCAATAATGCAGTCTTCCTGAGCGGTGAAGATTACATGACAACCCTGCGGTCATTATGCAAAGATGGTTACCTGAGCATTCGTGAGTTGATCCCCGTTCCAGAAGATTTTATCGGTTTGAATCGGGTCGGAAAGCCCATCACAGATCCGGCTCCATTCAACCATTCCACAAAGATCGCTATTTTGGATGTAAAACGAAAATGACCGGTGAAACCGACCTGAGTAAACTGCTGCAAAATATGCATCCTGAACTAAACGCAGGCGAATATGTATATTGTCTTGTGGATTCGTTGGAGCATGCCGTAAAGCTTGAACCGCTGGGTGTTTTTATGGAAAAAGAAGGGGTGACCGTCATTCTGTCCAAAACCAAAGCAGACAAAGAGGCACTCTCCTACCCGGGCGCCTGCGCATGGATCACATTAACCGTTCATTCTTCCCTGGAAGCGGTTGGTCTGACTGCCGCATTCAGCCAAGCGCTTACTGAAGCAAACATAAGCTGTAACGTGGTCGCTGCTTATTATCACGACCACATCTTTGTTCCCATTAAAGATGCAGAGCGGGCTATAAATGTTTTACGTGCATTGACAAAGGCATAAAATGACCCCCAAACACCTTATAGAAATTTTTTGGCAAACCATGGAAAGTAATGATTTTTATATTGCAGCCGAACTTTTGCATGACGATTTCATTCTCGAATGGCCTCAATCCGGCGAACGCATTCGGGGTAGGGAAAATTTCGCAAAAATAAACACTGCCTATCCCGCGAAAGGAAGCTGGCACTTCCAAATCAATTCGATCTTCTGCGATGGAGAAACGGTCATTAGCGATGTCTCAGTGACAGACGGCTCACGAATCGATCGTGTACTCACATTTTCAACCATCCGTGATGGAAAGATATGGAAGCAGATCGAATTCTGGCCCGAACCTTTTGAAGCACCCGAATGGCGGTCTGCCTGGGTGGAAACGTTCTAAAGTAATTCAAATTTCCTTTTTTCGCGCCATAACCGCAAACAACCCCGCAAGAAATAAAGCAGTCAACCCTATGGCTGCCACACTTAACGGCGAGACTTGTTCCCCCTGAAACTCCTGATCGCTATTGGATGTCGCGGACGGCACAGGCAATGATGTTGCAGATCGAACGCTGGAGACCGCGGCAGGTTGTGACTCAACCGGGGTCAACGGCGCAGATTGGGTTGCATCTGTTCGCACCAGCAGAGTTTGTCCTTCGTAAACCGTATCGGAATTTCCAAGGTTATTCAGGGATTGAATCTGTTTAATGGTCGTACCATACGCAACTGCAATGCTCCATAAGGTTTGTCCATATAACACCTCGTGATACACCCTGCCATTTGGGAAGGGCGTATTTAACGAAACCGGGACCGAATATTGCGGCAGAACTCCATTGATCGCCGCCTGTGTTTCTATTTGTGAAAAAGCTGCCTGTGTTTGAGGAATGCTGGTCAAAATGGCGGCGGCATTTGATTGCATTTTCCCGCTGGTGGTTTGTAATGCTGTCTCGATCACTATATAAAATTGACCATCCCCCACAGAAACCCCTGCACCAATATCGCTCCGCGTTGTAGAGAGCATGGTGTTGGTATGCAGGTCATCGCCCAGCCACATTTGGATGGCTTCTTCCGCCGTAGTCGCTGGACCCCAATTTTCAGAACGATACCCATCCTGTGTCAGGTCACCTGAAAGCGGATACCCCAACGACATCATCCACTGACCCAGAGTCATATTGCCTGGTCGCCAATGCCCCGGCAGCCCGGAGGCAATTCCATTTGCCTGCTCCTGCGCAATTTGCATCAACACGGGGTGAGCGTACAAAGCAGGTAACCCATACGATAAACGCAGGTTATTGACCGCATTGATAATATCTGCCGGGTTGGGAGGCGCTCCCAACGTTGGTGTAGGGCTAAAATCTTGAGCATGCGCTGGAGCAGAGAGAAACAGAATAGGGAGGAACAACAAGCCAAGCAGAAAGATCGGTTTTATTTTCATATCATGTAACATGTTGCACAGACCACCCGAACATAACAGGCAATTTTATTGAAAAAGTACCGAAGGAGTAGACCCTTCGGTACTTTTTATCTACGGTCTCCAGGAAGGCGCATACCAATCAAATTCTGTGGATAGACCCGGCGCTTGTAAAATGCTCACTCCTGAAGTGGCAAGATCTACAAGAAACAGGTGTCCGCCCGATGCTGAAGTTGTCTCCTCAACTAAAAGGTATTTTGCATTCGGTGAGAAAAGCAGACGCCCAACGGTATTGCCTTTATACACCGAACGCAAGTCACCGCCAGTGCGCGGGATGGTAAAGACCTCTGCCGTGGATTCGCCGCTGGTTGTGCTGCCATAATAGTTGAACGCGATCAATCTGCTATCCGGCGACCAGATCATTGGGTAGATGGAACCGCCGGTGAATTGAGCAATAGTGACCGCATTGGCACCGTCGGGCTCCATCACATTGAGGAAATGATTCTGTGATGTGTAATCATAATCGTCGTAGGCGAAAAAACCTGCATCAGGAGATGCCACGAACTGTGCCTTGGTAAGCAAAGTTTCGAACATGGGGCGCGACTGCCCATTCGCAGCACGGACGAGATAGATATTTCCCGCCGAACCAGGCAAGGCGGAACGCATAATAATATTCTCGGTATACCAGCCATCCATAATGTAGGGACGGCCTTCCGCAGGCAAGTCGGTGGACACGCTTTTCAATTCCGTGCCATCGGGACGTATGATAAACACATCTTCACCACCTGCACCGTTTTGAGTACGGAAGGCGATCCATGTGCCGTCTGGTGACCAAAAAGGCGGGTCGATGTAGGGAAACTCTGCAAGCGCTTTCCATGTCTTTGCTGTAGCATCGAATAACCATAACTGAGTTGGAGTTCCGTTCGGATTGGTTGAATACGAAAATGCGGCATATTTCCCATCCGGTGACCATGAAAGAGCATTGATGGTGAAGTTGAATGCAAATGGGACGGGAATCCGCTCAAGCGGCGGGCAATTGACCGGGTCGGTGATACAAGCGCTGGATACTTTTACTAGCTCAATGACGCCACTTCCCTGCCTCGGTTGGAGGAAAAAGTAGATCTCCCCCGCTTCTTGCACGGAGCCGGGAGCTGATTCTGTTACCGCAGCAGCTGTTGCAGGCGACGTCTCTGTGGTCGCTTGAAAAGGCAGCGGCGTAGCACCCAAACCTGGAGTAGGCGTAACAGTTAATCCGTCGAAATATGAGGCGGGTGTTGGGTTGGCAGAACAGGCAAGTAAGAAGAGAAAGGTCAGGGTGATGAATCGTTTCATTGAGTCTCCTTATCAAAGACGACGATGAAATTAAAAAGTTCCCGCTGTCAGCCGACAACGGGAACTTTAATTCAAACGGTCTTACGGAGTATTAGTGGGGGTCGGCGTGCCAGTGGCGGTAACGGTGGGTGTTGCAGATGGCGCCGAGGTGGTGCTGGTTGGAGTGTTGGTGGCAGCGGCAGTTGCAGCTGAAGTGCCTGTGGGGGTTGCAGTGCCTGTGGCAGTTGCTGCAGCGGCAGGAACAGAAGCGCTGTTGTAGATGATGGGTGCCGTCCACAATGCACGGTCGCCAGTGGCAGGACCAGTGGCAAGGACAGAGAGGATGAATTTCACATTTTGTCCAGCCAGAGGGGTCAGGTCGATATCAGCGTTGTAAATGCCGCCTTCGTATTTTTCAACGAATGCCCAGAAGGTCTGAATGGAAGAACTGCCAGAGATGGAATAATCAAGGCGATAGACCACATAGCAGGCAGTAGAACCATTCTCACAACCGATGGTAGCGCGGAATTTATCACCCGCCTTAACCTGATATGAAGGATAGATACCTTGAATATATCCATTGTTCTGATTTTGCGGGAAGGTCAGCAGACCCACACGCGAGTCAGTCGTTCCGTTCTCAAGCTTGGACGGATTGGTGATCAAAACAAAGCCTTTGGCATCACCATCCGTACCGGGGCAGGGAATTTCTCCAGCGCCGGTATACCATTTGGCAGTACACACATTGGCGGCAAAGTCATAGATGGTTCCCGCGATCGGGGTGGCAGGCGTCACCGGGGTTCCGGGTGTGGTGGTCTTGGTTGGCGTGTTAGGAACAGTTCCTGTGCCAGAAACCTTGATCTCAACCCAGAAGGATTTTGTACCCGCCGAGCCAATACCGAAAGGTACGCCGGTATTGCTCTTTAACTTCCAATAACCGCGGTAGGTTCCAGCGGTGGTGGGGGAAGTCAACTGCAGAGTGATATCCACGGTCTGACCCGGTGCAACGGTCGTAGGAATGAGCGCAGAGTCGGGTCCGCCCATCTTTTCGCCGGTATCAAACATGATGCTGTAATTCGTCCAGGTACAAGTACCGACATTTTTCAAACGCCAGGTCTTGTTGAAACCAACGCCCGGTGCAAAGGTTGTGCCATCGGGTACAGTGGCATCGGCTACAAATTGGGCACGGTCACAGGAATTCGGCTGTACGGTGCCGGTTTTGGTAGGAGTGGCGGTTGGCGGAGTACCGGTTACAGTAGGCACAGGTGTGGTTCCGCCTCCTGCACGCGAAATGATCGGGTTGACCCACAATGCACGGTCACCCGTTGGTGACCCATAAGCTGAAACCACAAGAATGAAGGAAACATCTTGATTGGCAAGTTTGCTGAGGTCAAGGCTGACATTGTAAGTCATGCCTTCGTATTTCTCGCGGAAGGTCCACAAGGTGGTTTCAGGTCCGCCGTTGGCTTTGTAATAAAGAGTGTACGCCACATAACAATTGGTGGCGCCGTTCTCACAACCAATGGTTGCCTGGAAGCGATCTCCCGACTGCACACGGAAGTTGGGGTAAACAGCCTTGACATAACCATTGGTTACGTTGTTCGGTGCGAAGAGCAAACCTGGCTGAGAAGAGGTCACGCCGGTTTCAAGTTTCGGAGCCGACTGACTCAACGCAAAGCCGTTGGCATTGCCGTCAGTACCTGGGAAGGTGAATGACCCTGCTCCACTCGACCATGCAGCCTTGGGGGCTTCAGCGGTGAAGTCATAAGCGGTCCCTGTGGTAGAAGATGTCACTTGAATTTCCACCCAGAATGATTTCTGGGCAGTGGCACCAATACCGAAAACACCGCCGCTATTGCTCTTGAATTTCCAGTAGCCAAAATAATGCCCGGCAGCGCTGGGTGCGGTCATATCCACAGTGATATCCACGGTCTGACCGGGGTTCACGGTGGTCGGCAAGGCAAGCGAGGCAGGTGCGCCCATGCGTTCGCCGCTATCGAAGATCAGCGAAACATCATTGCTATTCCATGCACAAGTGCCGATGTTCTTCAGCCGCCAGGTCTTTTTGAAAGTTGCACCTGCTGAAAAGTTCGTTCCATCTGGAACGGTAACATCCGCGACGAACTGCGCCCAATAACAGGTCGCAGCACTCGCGGTGGATGTCCCTCCTGGGGCCAAGGTCATTAGGACCGCCAGCAGGAGCAAAGTCGATATAATTCTTAAGACTGGTCTCATTTCTTCCTCCATCAAGTCAATTCGGTGTATGGACGTAAAGATTCAGCGAAAAGTTCCGTTTTGACTATACGCTCCACTAGTATAACTTTTCTTTAATAATTGTTCAATAATGAAATCAAAACAATTTCGTAGCCAATTATTCCCATTTTTCCGGCTCCTACCCAAAATCTGGCTGCCTTATAATGGGAGAATGTCCCGCACGATCCTGCACCTCGACCTGGACGCCTTCTATTGTTCCGTCGAAGAAATTCAAAACCCACAGTTACGCGGCAAACCTTTTGCCGTGGGCGGCAAGCCCGACGAACGCGGCGTTGTGGCATCCTGTTCGTATGCCGCCCGGGCACTTGGCATCCGCAGTGCCATGCCCATGTCGCGTGCGGTGAGGCTGTGCAGAGACTTGATTATTGTACCCGGCAGACATCATTTATACGGCGAATACTCTGAGAAAGTAATGGAGAAACTGCGGGATCTGACTGCGCTGGTCGAACAGATCTCCATTGATGAAGCCTTTCTCGACATCTCCGATATTCAAGCAGATAAAACCCGCATCGCCCAAACCCTGCAACTGTCCATACGTACCGAGCTACATCTCCCTTCAAGTGTTGGCATTGCTTCCAACAAACTTGTGGCAAAGATCGCCACTGAGGTTGGTAAGAAGTCAAGCAAAAAGAAGAATGAGCCGCCATTTGGGTTTACCGTTGTCCCTGTAGGTGACGAAGCTCAATTCCTCGCACCCCTGCCTGCGGATATGCTCTGGGGCGTGGGACCCAAAACAAATGCAAGACTCGCTGAACTAGGCATTCACACAATTGGTGATATTGCCTCGTGGCCAGAAAAAGAATTGGTCAGCCTCTTCGGCGAAAACGGACGCGACCTGTGGCAGCATGCCCATGGCATTGATAACCGTCCCGTCAGCACCGAATCAGAGACCAAATCCATCAGCCAGGAAACCACCTACAATGTGGATGTTAGTGATGAAAAGACTCTTGAAAAAACGCTGCGCGAACAAGCCAGAGATGTAGCACGCCAATTAAGAAAAAATGATCTGACAGGCAAAACCGTCAAAGTAAAACTACGCTGGTCTGACTTTACCACCATTACGCGCCAAACCACCCTGCCCACTTCCACGGATAATGAAGACGAGATCTTCCATGCTGCTGTGAAATTGATGAAAGCCGTCCGCAAGCCGAATCAGCCCGTGCGGTTGATCGGAGTCGGCGTCAGCGGAATTGGAGCTCCGGTACGTCAACTCAGCTTATGGGACGTGGGAAGCGAAAAATCCCGCAAGCTGCAAGAGGTGGTGGATCAACTTCAAGACAAGTACGGGAAAAGCATCATCAAAAAAGGGTAAAAACGTCGCTGGAATTCCCTGCGGGTATATGTCACAATATGACATATACCCGTTTTATATTTAACCAGGATGAACCATGACCAACGTCGCTACACGCCTACTCACACTGATTACTTTATTGCAAAACCAACCCAATCAAAAAGCCAATGAACTGGCAGATAAGTTGGGCGTCTCCCTGCGTACCGTCCACCGCTACTTTGCCATGCTTGATGAAATGGGCATCCCAGTCTACGCCGAGCGTGGACCGTACGGCGGGTTCTCGCTGGTACGCGGATATAAACTTCCGCCACTCACCTTTTCACTCGAAGAAGCCGTGGCAGTTTATCTCGGCACAGACTTGATCCGCGAAACCTGGGGTACGTTGTATCAAGATGCTGCACGCAGTGCGCTGGCAAAAGTTGAGAACATCCTGCCGGATGAACAACGCGCAGAGATCCAATGGGCGCGGCGATCATTGATCAGCACCAACCTCTACCGCGCCGAACTCGCCAGCCTCTCACCGGTGATGGAGAAACTGCGCCAAGCCACCCGCGAACGAGTGCAGATCTCCATGCAGTATCAGGGGCTTGTGAAGGAAAATCAGCAAAGACGAAAAGTAGACCCGTATGCTTTGGTGTTTCGTTCTGGCTGGTGGTACTTGGTAGGGCATTGCCATCTACGCAAGGCAATACGCACCTTCCGCGTCGACCGAATCCAAACGTTGAAAGTGCTCACCTCTGCCTTTGAATATCCCATAGATTTTGATGTACAGGTCTATCTGCAAACGGAGTTCAAGAATCAGCCTATCATCCGTGCCCATTTGCGCTTCGTGCCAGAAGCGGCGTTCATGGTCAAAAGCAATCTTTCCATGTGGGAATCAACACACGAGAACAAAGACGGCAGCATGGATGTAACCCTCACCGCACCCGACCTACCCTGGCTGGCATCCATGACCTTGAGTTTTGCCAATTGGGTCACGGTGCAAGAGCCGCCGGAATTGAAAAGTTTAGTACAGGAGTGGGCGCAAGCCACTCTGGAAAGATATAAATCATAGGAGGAATATATGCCCAAGCCAACAACCAAAAAGAACTGATCGAAAGCGCTCAACAAGAACGGGAGGCTCTGGAAGAACTGCTGGCGGCATTGACACCAGAACAATTGACTCAGCCCAATACGATCAGTGAATGGGCTGTCAAAGATGTAATGGCACATCTCATTGAATGGGAAGCCATGGTCATGCAGTGGTACGAGTCCGGTAAAAAGGGCAAAACTCCTGCAGTGCCTTCTGCTGAATACAACTGGGGACAACTACCCGCTCTGAACCATGCCATCTTCGTCAAACATCGTAATAAATCGTTGGCTGAAATTCAAAAGAGTTTCAAAGCATCTTACAAAAAGATTCTCAAAACCATCGAGAGCATCCCTGAAAAAGAATTGTTCACCCGCAAAATCTACTCGTGGACGAATAACAATCTGCTCGCGGCGTATTTCATCTCTGCCACCAGCAGTCACTACCGCTGGGCGCGGACCACGATCCGAATAGCAGTCAAATAACAAAAGGATAAGACCATGAAAATTCTAGACTTGAAAAAACAGTACAAATCGCTCTATCAACCCTCGGCAAAGAAAATTGAAACCGTGCAAGTGCCGAATCTGCAATTTGCCATGATCGATGGTGCCATTGAAAAAGGCTCAGAACCGGGCAAATCACCCTCGTTTGCTCAAGCTACAGAGACCTTGTACAGTCTGTCGTATACGCTCAAATTTATGTTCAAGAAACGCACGGCTAATGCCATCGACTATCCCGTCATGGCGCTGGAGGGATTGTGGTGGGTGGAAGACGGCTTCTTCGATATCACCGTCAAAGATAACTGGTTCTATACGTTGATGATCATGCAGCCGGAGATCGTCACACCGGAAATTTTCGAGGAAGCACGTGAGCAAGTCCGCAAGAAGAAAGGCGAAAGCGAAATGCTCACCCAAGCGCGGCTGACACACTTCGAGGAAGGCTTGTGCGTACAAACCATGCACATCGGACCATACGCGACCGAACCTGCTACCCTTGACCGCATGCACGAGTTTATGACAGAGAGCGGACTGAAAGATAGAGTGGGACCCCTTGGCGGAAAACATCATGAAATCTATATCAGTGATCCACGCAAAGCTGCGCCTGATAAAATGAGGACGATTTTGAGGCATCCTGTCTTGAAAATTTAACCACGAAGACCGCAAAGCTTTGCGGTCTTCGCATCAAAAGATTCTTATTATCTTGAAGGAAGAAAATACAAATAAAATATCATTCCAATAAACTGATTCCTCATCATAATCGTGTACAATAATTTAAACGTTAATTTATCGGTAAATGTTAGAAATGTGCGATTGAATGATTTATAAATGAATGAGTTCGAGAACTTCTTCAATCTCTCGCTAGATCCCATGACGATCGCCGATGTCAACGGGAAAATATTACACGCCAATTCCGTCTACACGGCCATCACAGGCTGGACGGTGGAAGAGCTAAAATCCAAATCTTATTGGGAACTGATTCACCCTGAAGATTTTGAGAAAGTGCGAGGCGCGATAAAGACGCTCACAGCGGGTCACCCTGTCTTTGCACTGGAATACCGTTTCTTGTGCAAGGAAGGCTCCTACAAGACCTTTATTGCCAATGTTAATCGCGATAAAAATAGCGGGTATCTGTATGCACTAAGCAGGCTCAAAGAAGGTCAGATCATTCCCTATATTATTGTGGCAAATACCGCTCCTGTAGCCGTGATCATCATCAACACAGCCGGGGTTATCTTCCACGCCAATCGCCTGGCAGAAACCATGTTCGAATATGAAGCGGGCGAACTGGCCGGAAAATCCATCGAGAATCTCATCCCGGCTCGTCTGCGTGAAAAGCATCAAGCCAATCGCCGTGAATATCAAGCCGCCCCAACCAACCGTCCCATGGGGTCGAGCCTGAATTTAAAAGGGTTGAAAAAAAATAATTTCGAGTTTCGGGTGGATATCTCCCTAAATCCACTGTTCGAATATGGAGACCTTTACATTGCTTGCTCCATCCTTGATGTTACTGAGAAATTCAATACAGCAAAACTGGCAAGCAACCTCGAACGGGAAAACCAACGGTTGGTGCGGCTAGCCCAACGCGACCCATTAACTCAGGCGTACAACCGTCGTGCAATGGAGGAACTTTTCCCAAAGATCGCCGAAGACTGTAGAGAGAACAGCCGGAGCATTTCTGCGATCATGCTGGATATTGATCATTTCAAAAAATTCAACGACTCATATGGGCACCAAACCGGTGACGAACTACTTAAACAACTTGCCAGTCTTGCCCAAAAATTTATACGAGAGAACGACATCCTTGTTCGGCTTGGCGGCGAGGAATTCTTAATCATCATGCCGTTCTGCGAGCAGACTCAGGCAGTGGAAGTGGCGGAACGCTTGCGTATATCACTTCCGAACAACGACCTTAGCCAACATACTTTTACTGCGAGCTTTGGTGTCAGTACCTATCGTTTCGATCACGGTCCACTGGCACCCCTTGAAATACTGGGCGAATTGCTCAAAGAAACAGACGAAGCCTTGTATCAGGCAAAAGCTTTAGGTAGAAATCGTACCCAGCATTTTTCAGATCTATGACCCTGCAACCCTTTTCGTTTTCATGCGTAAAACAAACAGACAAACGAAAGGAGCAAAAAATGAGCGACATAAAAACTCTCACGCGGAGCAGGTCCAATCGCATGGTCGCGGGTGTGTGTGCCGGTATTGGCGACTACCTAAAAATCGACCCGACCATCATCCGTCTGTTATTTGTACTGGGGTTCTTCACCTTCCACGGTGCCATGCTGCTGGTTTACCTCATTATGGCGATCGTCACGCCGGAATAATAAATCAGAAGGTCACGCTTGAAGCGTGACCTTCTGATTTAACGAGCCAGCGTGAGGAAGACATCTTCCAACGTTGCTTCGCCTTTTTCAATCCTTTCCACTTGGATCTTTTTCTTCTTTAGCAGGCTTAGCAATGCCTCTTCCTTGACGTTGGAACTGATCACGCGCAAGTGATCGCCAGCCAACCCGACGCGTTCCACACCGGGCACATCATGTAGTATCTCCAGCCCTTGTTCAAGCGGATGCGCAAACACTTCCCACACATCGCCTTTGATGATCGATCGTTTCAAATTAGTGGGCGTATCCATTGCCAATAACTTACCGTCACGCATCACGCCCACACGCTCGCAATATTCGGCTTCGTCCATGTAATGGGTAGTGACGAGGATGGTCACGCCGCTCTCGGCGAGTTGATAGATCAAGTCCCAAAAGGTGCGGCGCGCAGTAGGGTCTACGCCGGAAGTAGGCTCGTCAAGAAAAAGCAGTTGAGGTTTATGAACAAGCGCGATCCCAAGCGATAAACGCTGGCGCCACCCTGTGGAAAGGTCCCTTGTCAGCGTATGTTCATGCCCGGTGAGCCCGACCAATTCCAAGGTCTCCTTGATGCGGGTTTTATCCGTAATACCGTACACGCCGCCATAGAAGGTCAAGTTCTCATAGGTAGTCAGGTCATCATATATGGCAAACTTTTGCGACATGTACCCCACCCGCGAGCGGACTTCTTCACTCTGACGGTAAACATCGTAACCAAGGACAGTCGCTTCACCTTCACTGGGCGTAAGCAAACCAAGCAGCATACGAATGGTGGTGGTTTTGCCGGATCCGTTCGGACCGAGATAACCGACGATCTCGCCTTTATTTACTTCAAAGTTGATGTGATCGACTGCAACAAAATCACCAAAACGGCGCGTGAGATTTTCAACGTAAATAACCGGTAATGACATTTACGCTCCCTTTTCCAGTGCATCTTTCAAGCGGGCAAGGTTGCCTTCCATCATCGATTTGATTTGCCCCGTCATGACTCCTTCAGCAAGTTTGAAGATGCCACCAGGGTTCCCCTGTGCATTCAAACTGACCTTGGTGCCTGTGCCCACTGTTTTGAAAGACAATGTCAGGTTTACTTGCATCGGTCCGGCATTCACTTGAAAGCCGCATTTGGTATCTGGTTCATGGGCAGTGATCTGCATTTCGCCTTCGATACGGCGCCCCATCATTTCACCAACCGTTTTGAATTTCGAACCGACTCCCACCGCACCAGACGAAACCTGTTCCAAACTTACAACGGCAGAGTTCCACTTGGACATATTATTAGGGTTGGAAACGAAAGTAAAGACATCCTTCATGGGGCGGTCGATCAAAACACCAAAGTCTAGGTTGATCATAGGATTTTCCTTTTTTGTTACTGGTCAGACAAGGCGATGAATACATCTTCAAGCACAGGCGGAACAGAGCGAAGTTCATCCACATGCCCGCTTGCTTTTTTAATCTCGGTCTTCAAGCGTTTCAGGACAGCTTTCGATTTTCCGTCACTGACGCGAATATGCAGCCGGTCTCCAAAGGCTTGAACATCTTCCACATCCACATCCTGATGAGCCACACGCCGGAGTATGTTCAACGGCGAGCCGCGCAATTCAAGGATGCGCTCATTCAGAAGCGCGCGTAAATTGTAGGGCGTATCTTCAGCGATGATCCTGCCATTCTTCATAAACCCAACCCGATGGCAGCGTGAAGCTTCATCCATATAGGGAGTGGATATGATGACGGACACGCCTTCACCCACCCGTGAACCAACCAGCTTGATGACCAATTGCCAGAAATCCTGGCGTGTGACGGGGTCCACCCCGGTGGTGGGTTCATCGAGCAAGAGCAAGCGCGGGCGGGTCACCAAGGCTGATGCCAGCCCAAGTTTTTGCTTCATGCCGCCGGAAAGTTGACCGGCGCGGCGGTCTTTGAATTTTTCCAAGCCGACAAAATCCAGGATCTCCAAGGAGCGCGGCAGCCATTCTGAGGAGGAAAGACCACGGATCTCGGCGAAAAAACGAATATTCTCAAGGACGGTCAGATCTTCATACATGGAAAAACGCTGCGAAAGGTACCCGATGGTTGAGCGCGCCTGTTCGGTTTGTTTCAACACATCGTACCCGCAGACGTTGACCGCACCCGCATCAGGCAGCAATGCGCCCACGAGTAAGCGCAGCGTGGTCGTCTTGCCTGCTCCATCTGCGCCAACGAGTCCATAGATCTCACCGGCAGGGATATATAACGAGACTCCGTCTACAGCATGGTTGGCACCGTACGATTTTTTTAATCCAGTTGCATTAACTAGATAATCATCCATAATTTCTACCTTCAACTGGTGGTTTCGATACGCTCCGCAAAGAACGCGGAGCTACTTAACCACCGATTATTCACTAATAAAGATCACATCCGCAGGCATACCAGGTTTGAGGCGTCCTTCTGCATCTTGTACACTGAGCTTGATGGCGAACATGGTGGCGCTGCGTCCTTCCACGGTCTGCACATTGCGCGGGGTGAATTCAGCTTTGCCCGCGATCTGGATCACGCTAGCGGTAAAGGTCACGCCAGAGAAGGAATCCACGGTCACTTCGGCAGTCTGCCCAAGTGAAATCTCGCCATAACGATTTTCGGGGACATACACGGTAATGGTCAAATCGGAGAGATCGCCGATGGTAAGGGCAGCCGCACCCGGCTGGACAAATTCACCTGGTTCAACATTGCGAGTAAGGATGACGCCATCCATCGGAGCGTTGATGGTTAGCTTGGCAACCTGCGCATCGACCAACGCCAGACTGGCTTCTGCCTGTGCAAGCGCAGATTTCGCCTTATCCAATTCTTTTGCCAGAGCGACCACAACCGGAGATTGCTCACCGGTTTGCAGGGTCAGCAGGCGAGCATAGGCGGCATCGTATCGTTGCTGGGCAACAAATACTTTTCCGCGGGCATATTCAACATCGGTTGCCTCATCGCTATTCATCAGATCGTTGTAGGCTTCTTCGGCATCGTCCAGGCGGGTAAGGGCATCATCGTAATAATCCTGCGCTGCATCACCCAAACCGCCGCTATCTGCTGCTTTGGAAGCCTGATCCTTTACCTGCTCGGCAACCACAAAGGCTGCGCGGGCATCCGCAAGGTCTTGCTCGGCTTGAAGGTAATCGGAGTTCTTTAAGTCGGTGATCACCTTTTCTAGATTGGCGTTGGCAGAGTCTATTTCTGCCTTGGCATCTTCGAGTTCCGCTTGAGCCGCAGTAATTTGCGCATCCTGTTCAATGTACCAGTTCGGCTGGTCGAATTCACTGGGAGCGCCCACCTGCCAATCTTTTGCTCGCTGTGCAGACTGGGCAGCAAGAGCCGCTTCGAGCGCCTGGTCGTATTTGGTTTGAGCAGCTGCGAGGGCGGCGTTGGCAGAGTCTACTGCGGCGGCGGCAACGGCTCGTTGGGCAGTCAGCAGGCTTGGGTCAAGGTTAAGAAGCGGTTGTCCTTTCGTCACCGATTCGCCTTCATCGGCATGGACATCGGTCACCTTGCCAGCTGTTTCCGGGGCAACGTTGACGATCGTGGCTTCAATGGTGCCAGAGGCAGTCAATACGCTAGTGTTGTCGCCCTTAAGGGAGCGAAAACCAAAATAGGAAAGGGTGCCAATAACAAGTACGGCAATGACAATTCGAACAGGAAGAGGGGGAAGTTTAGGTTGCATGAAAAGACTCCAGAGTTGAAAGTTACTAATTGAAGATTAATCGAGACGTTTTCTAAAGCGCAGTGCGGCAATACCCATGATGACAATGCCAAAGATGGTGAGGGAAATGATCTCACCTTGAACAGCGACAAAGCCGACTCCTTTGAGCATGAGCGCGCGGATCACAACGAGGTAATAACGAAGCGGAATGGCAAACGAAACGAACTGTAAAAATTTTGGCATCGCCTGCACCGGGAAGAAAAATCCGGAGAGGAAGATCATCGGCAAATTGAACATCATTACGGTCAACATGGCTTCCTGCTGGGTATTGGCGATCGTGGAAGCGAACAAACCAATGCCAAGGCTGGACATCAGGAACAACCCCGACGCCAAAGTGATCAGCCACAAGCTTCCGCGTACAGGCACATCAAACACCAGATGTCCAACAATAAGGATCTCAAAAGTTTCCACGAAAGCAAGGATGACGTAGGGAAGCAGCTTACCAACGATCAATTCCCACGAGCGGATCGGCGTAACGATGAGCTGCTCGATCGTACCGCGCTCACGCTCGCGGACGATAGTGGTCGCGGTGAGAATGGTTGTGATGAAGGAAAGGATCATACCGATCACACCGGGGATCATGAAGTATGCCGATTGAAAATCGGGGTTGTACCAAACCTGGGTGCGTACTTCCACTGGCGGAGTAGGTAGAGAAGCGGCGCCGCGCAAGGCAAATTGACTCTCCTGCACTTTGGTCGCATACGATTGACCGATGAGCCGCGCCGTGGAAAGCGCAGTTGCACCCACGCTGCCATCGGAACCATCCAGCACAAACAGGACTTGCGCTTTGCCGTCCAGAACCTGAACATCGTAATCAGGCGGAATGACCAACACAGCGCGAATAGCACCGGACTCGATCAGTCTTTGATATTCGTCTGTAGAACCGACGTAATAATCAATGCGGAAATAATCAGCGGCACGGAAGGCATCCAGCAGCTCGCGTGATTGAGCGCTCTGGCTTTGATCCAGTACAGCGATGGGCACATTCTTCACGTCAGTAGTAGCAGCATACCCAAGCAAAAACAACTGAATGATGGGCATGACGATGATCAGCGCCAGCGAGCGCGGGTCACGAAATATCTGCGTGAACTCTTTGCGGACAATAGAAACGATTCGGGTATTAAACATACATCAAGCCTCTGATTTAACAATGCCATGCATGTACACATCCACATAGGCATCGATGGGATTTTTCGGCATCAACTTATTTAGCGTGGAATTCGATATGAGCAAATCGGTGATCATGTACGAAACGACCATACCGATAAATGTTCGCATTAACAATACTGGGTTGGTCACACGCAGGTTTTTGCGGGTTTTAATAATACGCTCGAAGACCGGCAGTAATTTGGGTCCGATCTCCTTGATCAGAACAGCGCCGTGCGCGCCATTGAACTCGGCGATCTCGATCATCATCAATTTAATGTAATACGGCTGAGAGGCTAATTCCTTGATAACGACTCGCGCCGCATGACTGAGAAAATCCTCCAGTGTCTCCCCTTCTGCCTCAAGAATAAGGGGCAGGATCTTTTTATAGGGATGCTTATCAACAATAATAGCTTCAAAGATCTCTTCTTTACTTTTGAAGTGGTTATAGATACCTCCGAGTGCCAATTCAGCATGTTCCGCGATCTGCCGCATGGATGTGGCGTGATAGCCCTGCTCCATAAATAACTCGATGGCAGCATCTTCAATCGTAAGGCGGGTACGTTCACCCTTGGTGTGAGTTTCTTCGGTCATCAAATCTCCGTAAACGAACGAACGTTCGTTTTTATTTTAGACCAAGATGGGACTGTTTGTCAAGACCCAAACTTGCCATAAGGTAAAATCCTTTTATGCTCTCTCCACTCGAAAAAGATGTTCGTCAAAACCTGAAACACAATCTTATTGTTAACCTTTCAGATGGTGCGACTTTTGGTATCGCGCTTGGCTTTGCCTCTTTTGGCACGATCCTGCCACTTTTCGTCGCTACCATGACAAATTCCGCCACTCTAATTGGTCTGGTACCTGCAATTCATTCAGCAGGCTGGCTGCTCCCGCAACTGTTCACCGCCAGCCATGTTTCCCGCCTTCGAAAATACAAGCCTACCGTTCTAATGACAACCATTCATGAACGCGTCCCCTTCCTAGGGCTTGCGCTTGTGGCATTTCTCTTAAACCGCATTGGCACGAACGCAGGACTGCTGCTCACTTTTCTGTTACTCATCTGGCAGGGATTGGGCGGGGGTATTACTGCCAACGCCTGGACCTCCATGATCTCCAAGATCATCCCCCCCGACTCACGCGGCACGTTTTTTGGCATGCAGTCAGGGTTGGCAAACCTCTTCATCAGTATGTCTGCCATTGGAGCCGGATACCTCCTAAGCGCCTTCGCCTCACCGCTGGACTTTATCGCTTGTTTTCTTATTGCCAGCCTTTTCTTCACTGTCAGTTGGTTCGCCCTGGCTGCCACCCGCGAGCCGGAAGATACAGAGAAATTCATTCCCGAAGAAAAAACCCACTTTTGGGACGACGCAAAAAAAGTCCTCAACCGCGATACGAACTTCAACTGGTTCCTAAGCGCTCGCATCCTTTCGCAATTCGCCACCATGGGATTCTCGTTCTATATCATTTATGCCCTGCGTGAATTTAATATGACCGAGGTTGTAGCCGGTTATCTCACTGCCACACTGACGATCTCGCAGACCATTGCCAACATCGGCATGGGCTGGCTTGGTGATCGCATCGGGCACCGCATCATGCTCATCACTGGAGCAATTGCCGCTGTTCTAAGCGCCATTCTTGCATGGAATGCAACATCCATTCTCTGGTTCTATCCGATCTTCGTCCTGACCGGCTTGACGAACGTCTCACTATGGACCATCAGCATGACCATGACTGTGGATTTCGGCACCGAAGCCGAGCGTCCTATTTATATCGGTCTTGCACAAACTCTCACCGCTCCAGCCACCATTATCGCCCCCATCCTCGGCGGCTGGATCGTGGACAATGCAGGCTTCCAGCCCACTTTTGTTATCTCCACCGTCCTTTCGCTCGTAATGCTAGGCATTTTGCTCTTCCTCGTCAAAGACCCGCGTAAGATCAGACCAATCGTAAATCTACAATCGTAAATCGTAAATTGGAGTCCTCATGTCCCTCATTCAAGAAAAAGTTAATCAGGCTATCGAAATTCTCAAAGAGCAAGATACCGACCTCTGGCTTACTTTTGTCCGTGAGACCAGCGGCGTGCGCGACCCAGTACTGGATTTTCTCATCGGCGAAAACGACCTGACCTGGCATTCAGCCATTCTGCTAACCCGCAAAGGTGAAAAGATATTCATCCTCGGTAATCTCGAAAAAGATACAGCTGAACGAATGGGTGTTTATTCCGAAGTCATTGGCTACGATAAATCCGCAAAAGAATTACTGCGCGATACGATCATCCGCCTCGCTCCGCGACAAATAGCAGTTAACACCTCCCGTAACAATGTCCACGCGGACGGCTTGACCCACTCCATGCACGAAGAACTGCGAGATTATCTTGCGGGCACGCCCTACGCAGACCGTCTCATCAGCGCCGAACCAGTCATCAATGCTATGCGCGGACGGAAAACTCAAACCGAATTAGCCCGCATTCAAAAAGCGGTAGATATCACCAATAAGATTTATGAAAAAACCTTCGCCTTCATCAAAGTCGGCATGACCGAGATCGAAGTTGCCGATTACATGCATGCGCTCATGAAAGAATATGGCGTCGGCTATGCCTGGCCCCACGAGAACAATCCCGCCGTCAACTCCGGTCCCAACTCTCCCATTGGGCACAACGGACCGACGGACATCCGCATTGAGCCGGGTCATGTCATCCACTTTGACTTTGGCGTGAAATACGAAGGCTACTGTTCCGACATACAGCGTGTGGCATACGTCCTGCGCGAAGGTGAGACCGAGGCTCCACTCGAAGTGCAGCGCGGATTCATCACCGTCCGCACGGCGATTGAGCAATCTCGTGGTGCAATGAAGCCAGGCGTCACCGGTAATTCAATTGATGTTATTTCACGCGAAGTTTTAACCGACTCTGGTTACCCCGAATATATGTATGCGCTTGGTCATCAGCTTGGGCGTGTCGCCCACGATGGCGGCGCGTTGCTGGGTCCGTTGTGGGAGAAGTACGGCGACTCACCCAACCAAACATTGGAGATCGGGCAAGTCTATACGATTGAGCCGGGCTTGGCTGTCTCCCAGGGATATATCGGACTCGAAGAGGATGTCGTCCTCACGAAAGAAGGTGCGGTGTATATTGGTGAGCCACAAAGAGAGATTGTGCTTATCGGACGATAGCAGAATCAACTTACAGTGTAGCAAAAAGCCTGCAGCCCCGAAGCAACCCCAAACAAAAGAGGAGGCGGATTATCCTATTTCCTATATGACCTCCATCACTAGCTTGTCTGACATCCAATGTTATACTTTCGATTGTGAAATTTTTCACCTAAAGGATAAAACATGACCCAAGAAGACCCAAGAATTTTGGAATTGCGGCGAGTACGTGCGAAGGCGAAGGAAGGCGGCGGTGAAGATCGTAACGCCAAGCAGCGTGCCAAAGGAAAGATGACGGCACGCGAACGCGTTGAGGCATTGCTTGACCCCGGCACGTTTAACGAGATCGAACCGTTCATCACTCATCAAGGCGATGAACTGGGATTGCTAAAAGATAAGTTTTACGGGGATGGCGTCATCACAGGGTACGGACAGATCAACGGGCGGACAGTTTATCTATATTCACAAGATTTTACAATTTATGGCGGAACGCTAAGCGAGATGCAATCGCATAAGATCTGCCGCGTGATGGATTTAGCAGTTCGTAATGGCGTGCCATTCATTTCACTAATCGACTCAGGCGGCGCGCGTATTCAAGAAGGCGTGCGTTCGATGGGCGGTTATGCAGAAATTTTCCGACGCAATGCACAATACTCCGGCGTGGTGCCGCAAGTGAGTGTCATGCTCGGACCGTGTGCGGGCGGCGCAGCCTACTCCCCTGCTTTGACCGATCTGGTCATCATGGTGGAAAAACAATCGTTCATGTTTTTGACAGGACCCGATGTGATCAAAGCCGTGACAGGTGAAGTGATCGACGCTGAGTCGTTGGGCGGTTCGGTCGTGCATAACTCTGTCAGCGGAGTAGCACATTTGAGTGTAGTCAGTGAAATGGCAGCGTTGGAGATGGCGCGTAAATTCCTTTCCTATTTACCTTCTAACAATGTAGAGAATCCGCCCTATGTACAGCCCAGCGATGAACTCTCGCGTATGGATGAAGATCTGAATCACATCATTCCGCTCGAAGCGAATGAGCCGTATGTCATGCATCAAGTGATTGAGAAGATCATCGATAACGGAACTTTTCTCGAAATTCAACCCGATTGGGCTCGCAATGCAATTGTAGGTTTGGCTCGCATCGGCGGGCATAGTGTGGGTATTGTGGCACAGGAACCTGCAATCATGGCGGGCGTGATCGACATCGACGCGGCAGATAAGATGACGCGCTTCGTGCGCATGTGCGACTGCTTCAACATTCCGTTGGTCACCTTCGTTGATTCACCCGGCTTCCTGCCCGGCATCGCACAGGAACATGGTGGCATCATCCGGCATGGCGCGAAACTGCTATATGCCTACTCTGAAGCGACGGTGCCAAAAATCTGCGTGATCACTCGCAAGGCATATGGCGGCGCGTATGTGGTTATGTCTAGCAAGTATCTCGGAACCGATGTCACTTATGCCTGGCCCTCGGCAGAAATTGCAGTGATCGGCGCAGAAGGTGCTGCAAATATTCTGTATCGAAAACAGATCGAAAGCGCGGCTGACCCACTCGCCGAACGCAAACGCCTCGCCGATGAATATCGCGAGAAGTTCAACAATCCGTATTATTCCGCTTCCACAGGTTATGTGGATGACATTATTGAGCCACGCGAATCGCGCCCAAAGATCATCGCGTCGCTTTCTGCCTTACGCGACAAGTACGCACCCGCGCCGCCGAGAAAACATGGGAATATTCCGGTGTAAGTGAATCATATGAATGACTTCACGCTCTCCCTCCAAATCACCGCCCTCGGCATGGGACTCGTCTTTGGTGCCATCCTGCTGCTGTGGTTGATGATGGTTATCTTAACTGCACTCACTGCGGATAAAGAATCCGCTTCTGACTCAGCCGAAGTTGATTCGCCCACCCAAGCAGACTCGAAGCTGCAAGTGGCTTTGCTCGCTGTAGCGATGGCGTTGGCAGAACAAGATGCTTCGTCTGCGCATCCGTTGGAAGAACCGCCTACGGCGATCGTCTCGGCATGGCAATTGGGCATGCGTACCAGACAGATGTCTGAAAAAGGAAATTTCAGAAGGCACTAGCAAGGTAGACCTCCGAGGTCTTAAAGACCTCGGAGGTCTCTTCGGAGACTCAATGAAATATAAACTTAACGTCAATAACCAAAGCTATGAAGTTGAGATCGAAAATATCAACGCGCGCCCGGTCGTGGTGACGGTAGATGGGCAACGGTTTGAGGTCATGCCTGAAGCTGGCAACCAAGCCCAAGTCAAGCCAGAAGCGGATGTAAAAGTGGCGACCAAATCTGTTGCGCAGAGTCCGACTGCGGCGGTAAATCTGCCTGGTAGTGGGAATTCCCTCAGCGCACCTTTGCCGGGAACCATCGTTGAGTTATTTGTCAAAGATGGCGACACTGTGGCGGCAGGACAGGTGGTGTTGGTGATCGAAGCGATGAAGATGAAGAATAGCATCCGCTCGACGCGCGGCGGCACGATAGAAAAAGTATTGGTGAGCCAGGGACAAAGCGTGGCGCACAAACAAGCGTTGGTGGAGTTTGCAGGATGAACCTCGGCGAGCTATTACCAGAGTTGTTAAAAGGCTTTTCAAATTTCACCTTCGGCAATGGCGTGATGATCTTCGCTGCGTTGGTCTTGATCTATCTCGCTGTTTTCAAAGAGATCGAACCGGTATTGTTATTACCGATCGGCTTTGGCTGTTTGCTGGCAAATATTCCACTGGCAGGCATGACCGCCGCTGAAGGCATGACTAAAGTCATCTACGATGCGGGTATCAAAACAGAATTATTTCCCCTTTTAATTTTTATCGGCGTGGGTGCCATGATCGACTTCTCGCCTTTACTCGCGCAACCACGCATGGTCTTGCTCGGCGCGGCGGGACAGTTCGGCATCTTCGGCACGTTGATATTGGCAATCGCGTTGGGCTTTCCGCTCAACCAAGCCGCATCTATCGGCGTGATCGGCGCCATCGACGGACCGACTTCGATATTTGTGGCAAGCAAACTCTCACCCGAATTGCTCGCGCCGATTGCGGTGGCGGCGTATTCCTATATGAGTTTGATTCCCATCATCCAGCCGCCATTGATGCGATTGCTGACCACGAAAAAAGAACGCTTGATAAAAATGGACTATGCGCCCAAGCCCATCTCCAAACGAACATTGATCTTCTTCCCTGTCGTGTTGACTCTAACGGTCGGCTTACTCGTACCCGAAGCAACTCCGCTGATCTCGATGCTCATGTTGGGGAACTTATTGAAAGTCTCCGGCGTGGTGGATCGACTCAGCAATGCCGCGCAGAATGAGATCATCAATATCGCCACGCTTTTTCTTGGTCTTGCCATTGGCTCGACCATGAGTGCGGCAGCATTTTTAAATTTGGATACCGGCAAGATCATGATCCTCGGCTTATTCGCCTTTGCATTAGACACTGTCGCAGGCTTGCTATTTGGAAAATTGATGTCGGTTATCTCCGGTGGAAAGATTAATCCGCTCATCGGTGCGGCAGGCATCTCCGCCTTCCCTATGGCGGGACGTCTCGCCGCAAAAACCGCCAACGACGAAGACCCGGATAACTTCATCCTCATGCACGCTATGGGAGCGAATACAGCCGGTCAATTAGGCAGCGTCATCGCGGGTGGAATTTTGCTTTCGGTGGTCAGCAAGATACTTGGGTTGTGATCAATTCAGGGAAATAATCATTACGGGGCGGAAAACAGTCCGCCCCGTTGCTTTTTCTAACCAGAGGATGAGTTTTGATCCTTCGGTTTAACCTCGCTATCCAGCACTCGTTCGAAGAAGTTACTGGTTTCCTCAAGTACAAGATTATTCAGCGTATCCAATTCCTTTACCAGATCGCGTTCTTCAGGCTTGGTCGCCAGGAAACGGTCACGTTCCTTTTCGAGGCGTGTGCCGTTGAGAACCATATCCCGCCAGGTAGCACCCCAATGAAAGTTCTGCCCCAAGCCATTGATAACGGTCAATGTGGCAGCAATGGCAGGCGTTGCTACGGCAAACAAAATGCGCAGCCACGCCGGTTCCTGCACGAATTCCGCCGCAGAAATGGATGACACAAGCGTCACAAGAGCCCCAAGGATAATCGTCCATGCTCGATAACGTTTAAAGGAGTTTTTATTACTGCGGCTCGCACTCCAATAATATTGGATCTTGCTTTCATATAGGTCTAACACATATTTATCATCGATCCTGGTAACAGTCTCTTGTTTCGTTTCTAATTCAGCCATAGAAATCTCTCCTGTTGAGTATGTATTTATTATCGCACTTTTTTTCATAAATTGCGCCTGAAATTTTAGAACTGAGTGTGGTTTAATAACCATATGCAGTTGACACTTCTACCCTTCTTTCAGCCCAAAGGCGTGGTGATTATTGGTATCTCAACCTCGCCGGAGAAACTTGGCTACGGAGTTACCCGTAACCTCATCCAAAGCGGATACAAAGGCGCGATCCATCTCGTTGCCCAAAAGAGCGGCGAAGTTTTCGGCAAAAAGATCCACACCAGCCTGCAAGAAATTCCCGATCCTGTTGAGCTGGCCATTCTCATCATCCCCACCCAAGTCACCCCACAAGCCATCGAAGATTGCGGCAGACGCGGCATCCAAGCAGCAGTGATCGTTTCTGCAGGGTTCCGGGAAGCAGGCGAAGAAGGGGCAAAGCTCGAACAGGAATGTATTAAGGTTGCTCAAAAACATGGTGTACGCTTGCTGGGTCCCAACTGTATTGGCACCATCGATACGCATTCCCCTCTCGACACAACCTTTCTCCAACCGCCCATGCCTGAACAAGGCGGCATTGGTTTCATTTCACACTCCGGCGCTTTTGCCGCCGCCATCATCGACTGGGCACGCGGGCAGGGTTTTGGATTTTCACGCATTGTCAGCCTGGGTAACCAAGCCGACGTGAACGAGACCGATATGCTGCCCATGCTTTCAAACGATATCTCCACCAAAGTCATAGTGATGTACATGGAAAGCATTTCAAACGGCAAACGTTTCGTGCAAACCGCGAGTGAAATCACAAAACACAAACCAGTCATCGCACTGAAAGTTGGTCGTTTTGAAGCGGGGCAGAAAGCCGCCGCCTCTCACACTGGCGCGCTTGCCGCATCTGATACGGCATTTGATGCCGCCTTCGAAAAAGCAGGCGTTCTCCGTGCCGAAACCGCCGAGCAAATGTTCGATTGGGCACGAGCATTAGAAAATTGTCCATTGCCAAAGGGCAACAAGATCGGGATTCTCACCAACGCAGGCGGACCCGGCGTCATCGCCGCCGATTCGCTCGAGCACCACGGCTTGGTCCTTGCCCAACTGGCAGATACAACGCTACAAGCTTTATCTGCCATCCTCCCACCCGCAGCCAATATCCACAACCCAGTGGATATGCTCGCTTCGGCATCACCGAGCCAATACGCAGAATGTTTGAACATCCTTTTGCAAGATAAAGGCGTAGACGGTGTAATGGTAATCCTGCCTCCTCCGCCAATGTTCAAAGCCGAAGAAGTGGCAAAAACAGTTAACGAGGTCGTCAGTAAGTTTGAAAAACCAGTAGTGATTGCATTGATGGGTTTAACTCTGGTTGAGGATGCACGCAACAAATTCCAAGAAATGCTGATACCGACATATCCCTTCCCGGAACGAGCCGCGTCGGCATTGGCGGTATTGGTAAAAAGAGCTTTACACGATAGACGACCGACGATGGATGATGGTTTTCTGGTCAATGGTCTATCGTCTATCGTCGGGCTATCAACCGACGAGCTCATGCAAACCTACGGCATCCCCGCTGCACCCATCAAACTGGCACATGACGAATACGAAGCTATTCAAATCGCGAATGAATTTGGGTATCCCGTCGTGATGAAGATCGCATCACCAGATATTTTTCACAAGTCAGATGTGGGCGGGGTATTGTTGAATCTTAAAGATGCGCAGTCGGTCAGTGCCGGGTTTATACAAATGGTCAAAAATATCGCAACGCTGTTTCCACCCATCCGCATTGACGGAGTTCACATCCAGCGACAGATCCCCGAAGGGCAGGAAGTGATCGTGGGCATGGTGCGTGACCCACAGTTCGGTCCGCTGATGATGTTCGGCTCGGGCGGCGTGGAAGTGGAAGGGCTTAAGGATGTGGCATTCGCTTTGGGTCCGCTGGAGCAGGCTGAGGCGGAGGGGATGATGCGTAAAACATGGGCTGGGAGAAAGCTCAAGGGCTTCCGCAGCATCCCGCCAGTAGATGAGGAAGCGGTCAAGGATGTCCTCATCAAATTATCACAGCTGGCTAAAGACCATGAAGAGATCAAAGAGATCGAGATCAATCCACTGCGGGTGCTTGCAAAAGGTGCAGTGGCGGTGGATGTAAGAATTAAATTCGACGCTCGACCACCGACCATTGACCGCGGTCTACCGTCGGTGGTCGAGTAAAGTGTATTAATCAAAAACAAAAACAGGAGCATGACATGACAGCATTTGTGATCTTGGATATTGAAGTAACAGACCCGGTAAACTATGAAGGCTACAAACAACTCGCGGCTCCGACCGTGGCACAGTATGGTGGAACGTACGTGGTGCGCGGCGGACACGCGGAAAACCTCGAAGGTGACTGGGAGCCAAAACGGATCGTCGTTCTGCAATTTGAAAGCGTAGAGCGCGCCAAGGCATGGATCAACTCACCGGAGTATAGCGAAGCACGCGCCTTGCGACAAAAATATTCCATTTCTAAAGCCATTGTTGTAGAAGGGGCTTAAGAACTTTGTCACTCTGAGGTCGCGTTCTTTGCGACCGAAGAGTCTCTTAGTGCTGCGTAGAGATCCTCACCGCACTGCGGTGCGCGTGTCGCTACGCTCAGGATGACATATGAACCAAATTGAAAAATTCACTACAGGGTTCGAAGGCAAGACCATCAGTGTGGCAGTGCAAGACCTAGAAACGAGCAAAGAAATATTTATCAATGCCGACGTGAGCATGCACCCCGCCAGCACGATGAAAGTGCCTGTAATGATGGAGGTGTTACGTCAGGCAGAGGCGGGTTTGCTTTCGCTGGATGAACCGTTGAAAATTTTCAACTCGTTCAAAAGCATCGTAGATGGCAGTGAGTTTTCATTGGAAGAAGCAGACGACTCAGACAAAACGCTGTACGCAAGAATAGGCGAAAGTGAAACCATCCGCGAATTGAATCGACTGATGATCATCCGTTCGTCGAATCTTGCCACGAATTTATTGATGGAGCGAGTCACCTGCGCCCGGGTGGATGCTTTCATCAAAGAACTCGGCATTGATAACATGACCGTCATTCGCGGGCTGGAAGATAAAAAGGCATATCGGCTTGGCATGAACAATGCAGCCAGCGCGCGTAGTTCCACACAAATGATGACGTTGATCGCCGAGGGCAGGGTCGTTTCGCGCAAAGTCTGTGACGCGATGATCGAGGTGATGTTCGGGCAGGAGTTCAATGAGAGCATCCCCGCCCTGCTGCCCACCGATGTAAAGGTCGCTCACAAAACAGGCTGGACGGGCGACTTCTTCCACGATACGGGCATTGTCTTCCCGTCAAACCGCAAGCCGTACGCCATTTCGCTATTCACGCATGGCTTCCCTGAAGATAATGAAAATCAGGCACATGGGTGTATGGCAGAGGTGTCGCGGATGATTTATCAGGAACTAATCGACGATAGACCATAGACGATGGTTTTATGGTTTTATGGTCAATGGTCTATCGTCCATCGTCTAAAGGAATCTAAATGATCACAGTCTCCACTCTTACTTACTATCCCATCAAAGCCTGCCGCGGGTTCGACGTGCCTGCGAGCAATGTCCAACGTATGGGGCTTGAACATGACCGGCGCATGATGGTCGTCACACCAGACGGCGAGTTTCTGACTCAGCGTGAGTATCCGCGTCTGGCGCTGGTCACGCCTACCCTTAAGAATGAGGCGGTCACTTTATCCGCGCCTAATTTTGAATCCATTCAGTTCACGGTTCAATCTTCCGGCACGCCCTCGCCTGTCAATATCTGGTCAAGCAGCGGCGTGGATGCCATCGACCAGGGCGATGAAGCCGCGATATGGTTCTCCGATTGGCTCGACACCTCGGTGCGCCTCGTTCACATGGCAGATGGTTTCAAGCGCAAACTAAATCCGAGCTACGCAATCAATGCAGATGACCACACCGGATTTGCAGACGGCTATCCGATTCTGATCATCTCGGAAGAATCGCTTCAGGACTTAAACTCGCGGCTTGATTCAACGCTGCCGATGAATCGCTTCCGCCCGAACCTTGTGGTGAAAGGCTGTGAACCTTTCGCAGAAGATACGTGGAAGCGCATCCGCATCGGGGATGTGGAGATGGCGCTGGTCAAGCCGTGTCCGCGCTGCGTGGTGACAACAATTGACAAAGAAACGCTGGCGAAAAGCAAAGAACCGCTCAAGACCTTGAGCGGCTATCGCAATCACGAACTTGGCGCGATCTTTGGGATGAACACGATTCCCTTGAACGAAGGAAAAATTGAAACTGGAATGACCATGGAGATCTTGGAATAATGAATTTTATCGACATTCTCGGCTGGGTCGGTTCGGCAACGTACTTGATCGCCTTCGCACTAAACTCTGCTAAAAAAGTGACGAGCGACTCATTTACCTACCAGGGCATGAACATTGTGGCAGGCATAATCATGACGTATTACACCTTCAATCATGGCGCTTATTCAGCAACCGCGCTAAATTCCATTTGGGCGATCATTGGGGTTGGCACACTTGTTAATAAACATTGGAATAATAATCAATCTTAGTAATCAATTTCCTGTCGACCATGAGATATTCAATAAAAAATATATTCGGTGCGCCTTATCACTCTATTGATATTTGCGGCTTTTGCTTGGTTGAAATACTTTATCAGTCAACCAAACAATAAAAATATGCCGCCGATTTCCATCTGCAAAAACTTCATGCAGAGATCCGAGAATTGCAGTAAAAGTACAATACTTTTCAGTTTTACTGAAAACCTAGTCAAGGATCGACAATGGAAAACAACAAATATATTATTACTGTAGATCTTGATCTTCCCCCTTTGCAATCTGGGGCAGAACCTTATTTTGCTTATTCAAAATTCCCTGCGGGGCATAATTTCAAAGAAGAATTAATAACATCATATCGCCGTTTGCGTGCATTATTGAAATGGGCACGCCATGCTGAAGTTATGATATTAGACAGTGTGAGCGGTCGATTTCATCCAGACTTAATAGCTTGTATTTTCATGCATAACCTCAAAAAACGTCCACTTATTGTACTGACGGGTGACATGTGGAACAGAGGTGATACCCTAAAATACTTTATTCAAAAAACATTGATCCACTTGGCAGATCCACAAATCCAGAGATATGTAGTCCATTCACTTGGGGAGGAAAAAATCTTTGCCCAATTATGGGGCATTCCGAAATATAAAGTACGAACATGCATATACAATTACACACTCACTGACAAAGAAGTCAGTTCTATTTCCATAAAAACCAGCGGCTATATTTTCGCAGGTGGTGACCCAGCTAGAAACTATAATCAACTCCTGAGCTGCGCACGCCTATTACCACTTCGTCAATTTATTATTGCCACACACACACTAAACGGACGCAAAGATATCCCCTCCAACGTTAAAATTATTCAAGCGTCTCACGCGGACTTTATCCGATTAATGGGCGAATCTGATATGGTCGTAACACCTCTTGCTTCTGGAAGAACAAGGGCTGCCGGTCAACAGACTTATCTCAATGCCATGCGTTTGGGGAAAATCGGTATTGTAAACGGCAAAGATGTACTTGGTGTAACAGATTACATTCACGACCACATCAACGGGATCATCACTGATGACACACCAAAAGGACTTAGCGAAGCAATTGAATGGGTATACGATCCTTGCAACCTAGATGCAGTAAAGAAAATCAGGGAAAATGCGCAGAAATCAATGAAAAAGTTTTCATACGAACGTTACATCCGAACAATGGCTTCGATAATTGAAGAGTTAGTAACAAATGTTGGATCGAAAGAAATCGCTTAAAGGTCTTTAGATTTTTACTACATCCTGCGAATACTTATCTGCAAACAAAGCGGGTTGACCGCCAGTATGCCAGAACAGAATTGTCTCATCCTTCTTGAAAAATCCCTTGCGAATGAGGTCAATCATCCCCGCCGCGGCTCTACCCGTGTAGACGGGATCAAGCAATAAGCCTTCGTGCTTGGCAAAAAGATGAATCGCCTCGCGTTCGCCTTCCCCAAAGACACCATAGCCTGCCTGACAGTAATCTTCAGTCGCAAGCACATCATTGCGCGAGAAATTGATCCGCTCGCCGAGCTTTTCACTGGCGCGTGAAGCGAGATCTGAGACGTGTGATTTCAATTCTTCTTCGGGTTCATCAATGCTAATTCCCAGCACCTTACCTTTGTATCCAAACAAACGCTGACCCAACACCAACCCAGCATGAGTCCCACCGGAGGATGTGCCGAAGACGATCCAATCCGCGCGGACGTTTTGCTGCATGAATTCTTCCATCGCAAAGGTATACCCCATTGCACCAGTCGGGCTGGAACCGCCGTAAGGAACTAAATACGGTTTCTTCCCTGCGGCGAGGGCATCGTCAAAGGTCTTTTGCAGGGTTTGGTCGCGGAAGGCGCGATCTTCAACAGTGATGATCTCCGCACCGAAAAGCTGGTCGAGCAGGAAATTTGCCGTGGCTTGTTGCGGCTTGGTACCTGTCAACACCAATTTGCATTCAAAGCCATAGCGCGCCGCAGCGGCAGCCGTCTGACGGCAATGATTGGACTGCATCGCGCCGCCCGAAATGAGCAAGTCCGCGCCTTGTTCACGCGCTTCGGCAATCAGGAATTCCAATTTACGGGTCTTGTTCCCGCCGAATGCCAACCCGGTCTGGTCATCGCGCTTGACGAAGATACGCGGTCCATTTAGGGCTTTGGATAAGTTGGGCAGTTCTTCAATAGGGGTGGGAAGATGGGCGAAGTTTAAGCGAGGGGTTTGCATAGGGACTCCTTTTTATTTATCCACGAAGCACACAAAGTACACGAAGGGTTAGACAACAAATCGTTTCCATTCAAGTTTTGTATCGCTACCAAAGTTTATCAAGACACCTACTTTATAACCAGTAGCTTTTAGGTAGTTAATCACTTGAGAAGACTCTCTGCCTGTCAAGCTATCCAAGGCTTTGAATTCAACAATGATTTTCTCAAAGCAAATCATATCGGCAATGTATTCTTTTTTAAGGATATGCTGTTTATAGTGGACTTGCAAAATCTTTTGTGGAACAAATGGAATACTTCTGGATGCGCACTCAATTTCCATAGCTTCTTGATAAACTGGCTCCAAAAAGCCCGTCCCCAAAATAGTGTGTACTTCCATCGCCGCTCCAACAATTGCATACACTTCATCTTTGTAAATCAATTGAGACATAAAACCTCCCAAACTTCGTGTCCATTCGTGTTCTTCGTGGATTCTATTCTAATGCTTGCTTTGTCTTTTCCTTGCCACGAGAGCGCATGAAATTCAACACACGCGGCATGACATCTGAATACATCGAGTACCAGAATTTACTGGGAGCAAAATCATACGCGCCGAGCGTCCGCACCACTTCACCGCCCAAGCCTTCCTTGAAACGATACACGCCCCACATTGAGTCGCTTTCATCGAAGACATCCGGCGCACCCCATAGGTCGTAGGTCAGGCAGCCATGCGCCTTGGCGTGTTTCATCGCCGCCCACTGCAAAAGATAGGTCGGCATTTTTTCACGGTGCTTATCCCGCGACATGCCATAGACATAATATCCACGCCCGGCGAACATAAAGAGAAATATTGCCGCCACCGCTTCCCCATCCACTTCGGCAATGAGAGGGACCGCGGACGGCTGACCGTTGACCGCTTCTTGCATAAATAACTTCCAGACGGTCATGTAATATTCTTCATCGCGGATCACAAAGCCATCCCGAACTGATGTTTCGGCGTACATCTTATACAACGCGGGCAAATCCTCAACTGTGCCTACGCGCACAGTGACGCCTTTCTTCTCAGCCAGACGAACGTTGTAGCGTGTCTTCTGCTTCATGCGCATGAGAATATCTTCTTCGCTAGCAGATAGATCGACCATGACTGTATTGCGGAACTGGATCTGGTCGGATGACTCCACCCAACCCCTGCGCTTCAAATCGGACATCACAGCCTGTCCGCTGTTTTCTGTGACCTCATCCACGCTGGCAGGGACTCCGCGCCCCAGCACCACATCGGGGTCAAGTTTCAGGAAGATCGCACCCTGTTTCTTCGCAAAGGATTGCAGATCGTCCAAGACGCGCTTGCGAAGGGACTCATTCGTCCAATCCATGAGCGGACCTTTGGGAGCGTAGAAAATGGAAAAGCGACGGAAGGCGGTACGTTTTAGGATGAGAGCAGCGGCAACGACCTTGGTAACTAGTAATTGGTAATTGGAGGATACAGAAAACTTCCCATCTTCCGTCCAGATAGCATAATAGGGAACCCAGCCATACTTCGCTTTGACTTGTCCCCATTCAAAGGTTTGCAAGAAATGCGGATCGGGAAGTTTTGAAATGATCTCGTTCCAGATATTCCCAGTCACTATTCTCTATTCCCAATAAACTTCAAATATGCCCAATACAACAGCGGATTGTAAACTCGATCCAATGCCTGTGCCGCGCGTTTGAGCTGACCGCCAAAGCCGCGCTTGAAGCGATAGACGCCCCACAAGCCATCATGTCGCGACTCGAATTGTGCTTCGAGGGTCTCTTCGTTCTCGTCAGGGACGCCCCACAGGTCATACTCTGCACATCCACGCGCCTTTGCCCAGCGGATGGCTTCCCATTGCAAAAGATAGGTCGGCATACGGTTGCGTTCTTCGTTGTTTGACGCACCATACACATACCAGGCACGTTTGGCATTTGCAAAGACCATTAACGAAGCCAACGGTTTGCCTTCATATTCAGCGACGAGCAGTTCACATGTCCCTTTCGGGTTGAAGAGTTCATACGCACGTTGATAGTATTCTTTTGAATGCACGCCAAAGCCATCGCGCCCGCCGGTGACAGTCATCATCTCGTGAAAGGCGGCGACATCATTCCATGCGCGGACGGTCACGCCTTTTTTCTCCGCAAGGCGGATGTTGTAGCGGCACTTGGGTTTCATACGCGCCAAAATATTCTCTTCGCTATCGTTAATATCAAGTGTTATTGTGCGAGGAGGTTGGATGTTATGGGGAGAAATGCGGAATGCAGAATGCAGAATGCGGAATGCGGAATCCCATGAGTCGGGTTCGATTTTCAGAAATATGGCACGATTCTTTTGCAAATGAAATCCACTTCGCGCCAGAACTGGTCACTGCCTTCTGCCCACTGCTTACTGCCTACTGCTTTTGGCATATACCCGATCGTGAATCCCAGCGGCAAGTGGCGGAAAAGAATCTGCGCACCTGCATCCCCTGAAATAATGCGGACGGGTTTCCAGCCAAAATCCTTTTTCAGTTCGCCCCACTCGCCCATCTGTAGGAGATGTGCGTCGGGGAGCTTTGTCAGAAATTGATTCCATTCGGTAAGCGTGACTTCGGTCATTGTTGCACCGAGCCCGAGGGTAGGAAATGGTTGATGGTCTGGATCAGGTCATCGGTCCGAGAATGAAGCGCGAGGTCTGAGAGTTTATCCAAGGTTTGAGCGAGCGCAGCACCGTCCACATGTTCCTCTTTCGACATGCGGAAAATTTCCGAGTGTTGGGTGCGTTCAAAATCCACGCCGTCTTCGAGTAAATCCTCACGTAGTTTTTCGCCGGGGCGAATACCGGTAGTTTGAATATCGATATCGCGATAAGGTTCAAGACCGGAGAGACGAATGAGGTCTTCGGCGAGATCGAGGATGCGAACCTGCTCGCCCATGTTGAGCATGAAAACCTCGCCGCCCGTGCCCATGCAGGCGGCTTGCAAAACAAGATGCACAGCCTCGGGGATGATCATGAAATAACGATACATATCGGGATGTGTGATGGTGACGGGTCCGCCGCGCGCGATTTGATTTTTGAAGGTGCGCACGACACTGCCGCGACTGCCAAGCACATTACCAAAACGCACCACCGAATATGGCAGGTTGTTGCGCTGGGCTGTATCAAGGACAGCCATTTCAGCAAGACGTTTGGTGGCACCCATTACGCTTGCAGGACGAACGGCTTTATCGGTGGAGATGAGCACGAGTCTTTCCACGCCATGCCTGACCGCTGTTTCGACGACGTTCTTCGTGCCGAGCACATTGTTCGTGACCGCCTCTTCGACATTGGCTTCCATCAGCGGAACATGCTTGTGCGCCGCCGCGTGAAAGACAACTTGCGGCTTATGTTGGTTGAAAACTTTTTCAATACGATTCAACTCGCGGATATCTGCAATGACCGCCTGAATGTTGAGCGAAGGGAAATCGTTCTTGAGTTCCTGCAAAGCTTCGAAGATGCTATTCTCGCCGTGACCAAGCAAGACAAGTTCGGCAGGGTTCCAACGCGCGAGTTGACGGCAAAGTTCACTGCCGATCGAGCCACCCGCGCCAGTGACAAGAATCTGCTTACCACCGAGTGTCGCACCAATGAGATGGTCGTCAATTTTCGCGGGTTCGCGACGGAGCAGGTCAGTGATATCCACTTCACGCAGACGGTTGACGCTGACCTTGCCGCCGAGCAGTTCATAAAAGCCAGGGATAATGCGGGATGTAATTCCGCGCTTGCGGCATTCATCGTTGACGAGGCGGATGATATGCCCCGGCGCGGAGGGAATGGCGATGATAACCTCGTTCACCTGCTTGGTGTCGAGAGTCTTTGCGAGTTGATCGATCTTGCCGATGACAGTCACGCCATAGATGTTGTGATTCTGCTTGGCAGGGTCATCATCAAGAAAGCCAACGGGGATGAGATTCAATTGGGATGTCTTCTGCAATTCACGCACAACAAGTGCGCCCGCATCACCTGCACCAAGGATGAGAGCATGACGAGTCTTGGCATTTGCCTGCGCCGTAGATTGCTCGGCAAGAATGCGCAGGACAAAACGCGATCCGCCAATGAGAATAAGCGAGATGAGCCAGTCAATGCCGAGAGCGGAACGTGGCATGCCCGGCTGAATTAAGTTGAAGTAATACAGAACGACCATTACACCGGAGGTCAGCACCGAGGCGGTGGAAACAGCAATCGTGATGAGCCGCAATTCATTTGTGCTGGCGTAGACCCACAGGCGGCGATATAAACCAAAAAAATAATAAGTTGGAATTTTGACAAGCAACGCTACCGCACACATTACCAGCGCGGCGGGGAAATAGAACGGTAGCTCGCTCACATCCAGCCGTAACGCAAAACTGCCCAGCACCGAAACGATGGTGAGGGCAAGGTCGCCGATTAAGACGAAGCGGTTGCGAACGTGGGGACGGGAAGACATTTGGAATGTAGAAGGGTGAATGAGGAACTTGGTAATTGGTAATTAGTAATTGTCAAACACATTAATAACGAATTACCAATCTCTAATCTCTCTTTACTACTTGCCATTTACGAATTACGCATTACTTCTACAGCCTCTTTCAAGCCCTCTGCCAAAGTCACTTGCGGTTTGTAGCCGAGCATATCCATGATCTTCTTGGGTGTACCAATGGAGCGATAAATATCTCCAGCGCGTGGTTCGGCATGGACGTGCTTGGGGGCGTTCGGGAAGATTTGGTAGAGGATATCGAGCAAGTCGAGCAGACGAGTTTCGACACCCGTACAGACATTGAATATCTGTCCCGGCGCGGCGGGATGTTCGGCGGCGAGCAGATTGGCTTGCACCACATCGCGCACATTGACCAAGTCACGGCTCTGACCGCCATCGCCAAAGATGGTAATGGGCTTGTTATCCAGTATGCGGCGAATAAAGATCGGCACAGCGGCAGCGTACATCGAATCCGGTCGCTGGCGTGGACCGTAGACGTTGAAATAACGGAGAGCAACTACTTCAAAATTGAAAGATGAAGTGTAGAGTTGACCATAGAGCTCATCCACACGTTTGGAGGTGGCATACGGCGACAACTGTCGCAGAGGCGTATCTTCTGAAAGCGGATACGCTTCCGAGTCACCGTACACGGCAGCACTAGTGGCAAAAACGGCGCGTTTCACTCCTGCCTTGCGGGCGGCTTCGAACAAAATAGAAGTTCCGGTTACGTTGACATCAAAACATTCCTGCGGTTTTTCCATCGACTCGGGAACCGAAACAAATGCCGCCTCATGGAAGATGATATCCATGCCACTGACCGCTTTGGCGACTGCATCGGCGTCACGCAAGTCCCCTTCGATGAGTTCGACATCCAAACCTTTGAGGTTCTCGCGCTTGCCAGAAGAGAAGTTATCAAACACGCGGACGGTATCTCCGCGCTCAAGCAATGTACGTGAAATGTGCGAACCGATGAAGCCCGCACCGCCAGTGACTAAATATTTCATTTATCTACCTGTCCTTCTTAATACTGTGCCAATGGTTCGTAATACGATACTAAAGTCCATGTTCAATGTGCGATGCTTAATGTAATAAAGGTCATATTCAAGTTTTACGAATGTTTCCTTTACCGTTGCAACATACCCATAATTGATCTGCGCCCAGCCTGTGAGCCCCGGCTTTACCAGAAGTCGGGCTCGATAATATGGGATCTGTTTCTGATATTCAGCCACCAACTCAGGTCGTTCGGCACGCGGACCGACTAGACTCATCTCGCCGCGCAGCACCGTCCAAAACTGCGGCAGTTCATCCAGACGGGTCTTGCGTAGGAAGTTGCCCACTCGCGTCACTCGCGGGTCATTCTCAGCTGCCACTTTAGCCTGTCCATCTGCCTCGGCATTCTGGCTCATAGTACGAAACTTGAGAATATTAAAAAGGCTTGCACCTTTCCCCAACCGCGGCTGGGAATAAAATATAGGAAAACCCGTCTCAAGTACGATGGCAAGTGCAATGGGTGGAAGCAATAAAATGAAGATAAGCGTCCCCACAAAACCGCCGAGAATATCCATACTGCGTTTCAACAATTCATACAAACCATGCACACGGACCTGATCCACAAACGAACGGATGACCCAATCCGTCTCAAGGTGTTCAATTGGCACCCGCTGGGTCAGTTCTTCGTACATGATCGGCATACGCGTCACTTCAATGCCGCGTTCTTGAATATCCAAAACGGTTTGGAAGGTCTCACCCTTGATCTCCCCTGTGATCGCCACCACCACATCCGAGATACGGTATTCCTCGATAAGATCGAACAGATGCTCGCTGTCGCCAAGCACACCAAAGCCATGATAAGACTTATTCCGTTTGGCAGGGTCATCATCGATAAAACCAATAATTAGAAATGGAGGCGGGTTGAGCTTGCGATACGCCTCCACCAAAGTCCTTCCGGCTTTACCAGCTCCAACTACAAGTACACGGCGCATCAAGCCGGACGAGGTGTACAGTCGAATATAGACGGCACGCCAGCCCAGGGTCAGGAATGAAGCCAGCACGAGAAAAGCACCAATGGCAATACGAGGGAGTGAATTTGGGTCGGTGTTGATCGTAAAGAGGAGCGAATACCCCAATAAGCCAACCAAGGGGGCCACCGCAATCCCGCGCAGGGTTTTACGCCAGTTCGAGGCAGTATGGATCTCATACGAGTCGATCATCAAGAGCAGCCATACCAACGGCAGGACGTAGAACCAAAACGGTACTTCGATCTGAATGATGCGTTCGGCAACATTACGCTTGAGTCCGCTTTCGACCAGACGGAACAGGGAATATTGATACCAAAAAAAGATAGCGCCGCCCATCCCGGCAACGGATGCTATAAAATCCCCAAGCAACAAGACAGTGCGTTGTTCGCTGGGTCTTAAGCGTAGTGACGGACGATAAATATCAGCCATTCTTGAACATGCTCGTGATACCACTCCATAAGAAACCAGCCCCCCATGAGATGTGCATGGTCGTTATGGCAAGCGGTAACCCCCAGATCAAAAACCCTTTCCTTTTCTTTAGCGCCAGTCGCAAACCGGCAGCCCCCAAGACAAAATAATAAGCGAATACCTGCAAAGCAAGCAGGATTTGTGCGATCGTCAACCCCAAGGATAACACAATCAACGCCAGCAAAATGAGTACGAACACCGGAGGTAACGCCTGCCGCCAGCGCAATGTATGCGGATAGCGTTGCAGCATTTTAAATTTCCAAAACCCGTAACGCCAATATTGAGCTGCAAGTTTTCCAAGTGTGCTGCGCGAAAAATAAACAGAACGAATGGCAGGGTCAAGCCAGACTACTCCGCCCGCTTCACGCACGCGTGTATTGAATTCATAATCTTCATTGGAGAGCAGGGTTTCATCAAACCCACCGATCTTTTCGATCAGGCTGCGGCGAAAGGAACCGAACGGGACGGTGTCCACGGCTCCCGCCTTGGCATTGAGCCGATACATCGCATCGCCCACACCCAATGGATGCGCCGCCGCAAATGAGATCGATTCCGCGATCCACGTATCCGCGCCAGGGTGGATTTCCCAGACGCCGCCCACATTATCGCCTTTATCAGATT
The DNA here is from genome assembly GCF_016702885.1 of Candidatus Villigracilis vicinus. NCBI lineage: Bacteria > Bacillati > Chloroflexota > Anaerolineae > Anaerolineales > Candidatus Villigracilaceae > Candidatus Villigracilis > Candidatus Villigracilis vicinus. Next base: position 82,131 of record NZ_JADJDD010000003.1, on the reverse strand, counting down.
GATGTGCCTCAACACAGCGCTCCACATATTCGGGAATGGGCATGGAATGGGCATCCAGCCGGATGATGATCTCGCCTTTGGACTCACGAATCGCTTGATTTACCCCGGCAGGAATGGTCTTCGCCTGATTATCCACGACCCGAACCGCCAGATCAGCATGTTCCTTCTGAAACGATGCAATGACCGCACGCGTCCCATCACTGGAAAGACCATCCGAGATCACAACTTCCAGCTTATTCAATGGATAGGTCTGCGAGCGCAGAGCCGCCAACAGCTTGTAAATTGTGGCTTCTTCGTTATAACAGGGAATTATGATCGAAACAAAAGGATGATCTGGCATGGGTTGTACAAGATTTCGCCGCCATAAGAGGCGGCGATGGATTTTTAGTCATTTTTTACGTACGGTCTGGGTTTTTTCTGGCGGAGACAATGGAAGGAGAACTTCCATTGTAGTGCCTGCACCCTCGCGACTTCGGACAGTAATTCTACCACCATGTGCCGCCACGATCTCGTGCGCGATCGCCAATCCCAGCCCTGCACCGTGTGTTTCGCCCCCCTTACGTGCCGGGTCTACTTGATAGAACCGCCTAAAAATATAAGGCAGGTCTGCTTCAGGAATCCCGGCACCCGTGTCTGTTACAGTAATACACATTCCATCCATTTCAACCCGAGCGGCAAGAGACACCGTTCCGCCTCGCGGGGTGAACTTGAGCGCATTGTCGGTCAGGTTTGTGAAGACCTGCGCCATTCGGTCGCCATCGGCGATCAGCGGCGGCAGGTCAGCAGGTATCTGTAATTCGATCTTCACTTCTGCGCGCTGTGACTGGGGTGTGAATTTCTCTTGAATGGAAGTTAACAACACCCGCATGTTCACGGCAGACATTTTCAAGTCAGCTGTCCCGGCATCCAACTTGGCAAGGTCGAGTAGATCGAGCACCATACGGTGCATCCGTTCAGATTCGCCAAAGATGACCTGTGCCGCTTTTTGGCGGGACTCGTCTGTATCCGCTGTGCCGTCCAACAATGCCTGGGCAAAACCTTGAATGGAAGTGAGCGGCGTTTTCATTTCATGCGAGACATTTGCCACGAAATCGCGCTGCGACCGTCCGCTTGCCTGCACGCGTTCCAGCATTGAATTGAATGCCCGCGTCAACTCCTGGACCTCATGCGGACCCGCCACTTCAACAGGCTTTACCTCCGCCGAAGGCATTTCCCTCGCCGCATTAACAACCCGTTGCAATGGATTGGCGATCCATCCTGAAATGAGAAACGCCACAACCAGCGAAAGCAACAAGGCAATAATGCCGCCACTCCAAATGATGGGCATAAAATCGTCGCTGACAATATTCAAAATGGATATACGTGGACGAGGCGTGGTCACCATCAGGAACGTACCATCCGGCAGTTTCTCAATCGAATATAACCACGCGTTGCCATTTTCATCCCGCACAATGGGAAGAGTGCGCAGAACCCGTCGATTTTCAGGGAATGCCAAAGCCGTCTCACCGTTAAAAGCGCTATCAAAGGTAACTTCGCGGTTTTTCGAAAGCAAGATCACCCGTACATTAAAAGTGCGAGCACTGCGTTCAGCAAGAGTGGACAGCGGCGGAGACTGGTCTTCTTTTGAACGCTCCGTTATTACACTTTGGACAGCTTTCAATCTTTCCGTCGTTTGCCGGTAAAGCAATGGGTTTTGGAACAACGACACAAACAAAACAATCGTCACAACACTCAATGCTGTGACGACAATGAAAGCATAACTTAACCAAAGGCGCGAACGCAGGGACGAGATCATAAGGCAACGCGAATTTCACACGAGAAATACGGCATGGTCAAACGACAAACTTGTATCCAACACCAGTGACTGTTTCGATCTTCACACTGCCGCCTTCCAGCTTTTTGCGAAGGTGGGCAATATGTACATCCACAGTGCGAGTCTGTCCATAGTAATCAAAACCCCAGGCGATCTGCAACAATTGCTCGCGGGTGAATACGCGCCCGGGTTGCTCTGCCAGCGTGAACAAAAGGTCAAATTCTTGGGCACGTAAGTCGAGGGTCCGTTCAGCGAGGCGGACTTCCCTCGAAACAGGGTCGACCATCAGGTCACCGCGATGCAGCGGACTGGTATCTGTCGTCTTTTTGGGTTCGCTCCGGCGCAAGATCGCCTTGACACGCGCGGTCAATTCGCGGGGATTGAACGGCTTGGTCAGGTAATCGTCTGCGCCAAGTTCAAGCCCGAGAATCTTATCGATATCCTCATCACGTGCAGTGAGCATGATGATAGGAACTTGATCGCCAGCCGATCGCAGCCTGCGGCAAACGTCAAAACCATCCAGCCTGGGCAGCATCACATCCAACACAAGCAAAGCAGGCTTATGTTGTGCAACTGCCTCCAGGGCAGATTCGCCATCGCCAGCTTCGTGAACACGATAGCCTTCGCGCTCCAGATACATTCGTGCAAGTTGAGTGATGGAAGGCTCGTCATCCACGAGCAGGATCAATTCAGAAGGCATGAGTTACGCCAGAGCAACACACTCGATCTCAACCAGCGCGCCTTTGGGCAACCCTGCCGCTGCAATGGTCGTCCGCGCGGGCGGATTTTCATTGAATGCTTCGGCATAAATGGAATTCATCTTCGCAAAATCATTCATGTCTTTGAGAAAAACGGTGGTCTTTACCACCTTGCTTATATTGGAACCAGCGGCTTCCAAAACATTGGTCAGGTTGGCAAGCACCTGCCGGGTCTGCTCTTCAATGCCGCCGGAGACAAGTTCCATGGTTGCGGGGTCGAGACCCACCTGTCCGGCTGTGTACACCAGGGTGCCAATATGAATGGCTTGCGAATAGGGTCCGATTGCCTTGGGTGCCTTATCAGTATAAATAACACGCTTGTTCATGATTTCCTCGTTTCAAATGAATGGATGTAATCGTTGTATTTTAATACAGAATATCTCAATACCTGCGAGGAAACCGGGGCGATATATATTGGCACTTGCAGAGGTTGATCCCCTACAAGTGCCTGAAATTATAAAAAGCTGAAAATCAATCGTCTTTTGACTGCTCCGGCTTATTCGCATCACGGAAGGCTTTTATAGCTTCACTCAATGCCTTAAACGAGCCACCCATCGCATCCTTGACTACCTTCATCTGCGTGCGGACTTCCTTTAGGGTAGCTTGCGCCTGTTGTGCATCGGTGACCTTGCCATCCGCATCGAAACCGGCATGGGTGTTGATAGTACTTCCGATCGCATCGTATTGCGGCTTGGCAGCCAGCAGGGCAGTTTCATAGGCGTCCAATGCCGATTGTAAATTTGAAACATCCTTGCCGCTATCAGCAGCCTTATCGATCATGGATTGGAACTTGGCAATATGAGCCTCGGGGTCTGCAAACGCTTTGCCGGTACGGTCATACACTTTTAGCAAACGCGCCCAAGCCTCTTCCAGTTTTTCATTCGCAACAACCGGCGGGTTCTCATCCGCAGCAAACGCGCTGGTGGCAGGCAAAGCGGCAAAAGTGAGAGCAACGGCAAGCAACGCCATCATGATCTTTGAAATTGTATTTTTCATCGTAAGCCTCCTTTTAGGTTACGCTGAGATTTTAGGGTGTGGGAGTTAGAACAGTATGGCGTGGTTGTAAAAAAGTTGTAAATTCGACAAAATAAAAGGCACAGATAAACACGTAAAGATAGCGTTTATCTGTGCCTACGAGACTCTTATATCCGGGCTGATTGGAACTAGGGTTTAGGCAATGCGATCGGTGTCAAGGTCACGGTCGGTTCAGGAATGGGAGTCGCTAACAACTCCGTCCAACCGCTATATGAAAAATATTCCGAGAGGAACTGCGTGCGCTCACGCTCATTCATCGGGCGCGGACGGGAGAAATCTTCCAACATGGCAGTCAATAATTCCACGCCAAGGTATTTACCGTCGTAAAAAACATGCCGATCAATAAATTCGCGGCGGGTTTCATCGATCACTGAGCCATCGGATAATTCATACGTCATCTGGTCAAAGAATAGATTCCCCAGACCAAAATGAATGAAGGCGTCTCCACGGAATTCCATAAGGTGCGCATGATGGGCCTGACTGCCGCTCACAATGGTGGAGCCTGCATCTGCCACAGCATGAAAGCCCTCTTCGTGCTGATAGCATGGACCGTAGTGATAGCACTCTTCATGTTGAAAAGTGAAGATAACCATATAGCCTTGCGCCTTCACATCTTGAACCTGTTTCGTGAAGAACTCATAATCGCAATTCGCCGCACCTGGGCGGATGTCCGTAGCCTTTACGAAAGTATAGGAAACTTTTCCGTTACAACCCATGAACGCGATCTTGTTGCCGTTCACTTCCAGTAAAACTGGCTTGCGAGCTTCTGTTTCGTTCGCACCGCCACCGTAATAGGGGATTTTATTATCTGTATATGTCTTCAACGTATCAAGCATCGCTTGTGCACCGCGGTCGGCGAAATGATCACCGGTCAACTCCACAATGTCGGTACCTACATATTGAAGCAATTCAAAATACTTTGGGTCACTACAAAGGATGAAGTTCTTATATCCGGGTGTCGGGTAGGGGCAACTTGGATCAAATGCCACTTCGTTGCTGATATGCAGAACATCAGCATCATGCAGCCAGGTATAGACCAACTCACCTGGGCGTGTGACGCCTTTGGTCTCCATGGTGAAAGCCGTCGCACGCACCAACGCGGTCACTCCGGTTAAAACCACTGTGGCGAGCTTCGAAGCATCACGGTTCGATGCAGGCAGCGTGACCGTCGAGTTTGCAATACCAAACGTCACTTTCAACGGATATAAACCCGCATCAAATTCCTTGTGCAGCGGCGACTGCCCATCCACCGTCAACACTTTCCATTTGGGCTGAATCTCCTCGAACGGAATGATTGCCGGGCTAAACGGATTTTTCCATGCCTCATCCAATATCTGCCCGGAAGCCACGACTCGCACCGCGCCTGAAGCGGGCTGACCCCACAGGGCGGTCAACGCCTGCAAGGTGGATTCTGCCATGAGCAACGGCTGACCAGTTCCGGTTAAGGATGAACCGTCTTTCCAAGCGGCGGTCAGTTCTGCGGACGAGACGCCATCCATCACAGTTGGAAAAGGCACAACGAGTGCATAGATCCAGAGCGAACCATTGTCGAGGACTTCCAGTTTTTGAGTAGCAAGTTCAGGAGAATCAACAATCGGCAGCCCGATCTGTTTTGCGGTTTCGCGAAGAACATCGGGCACCGCAGGGCTCACCCACAGGGCGTCTGCAACAGGTGCTTGTGTAGAAGTTGGCGGGACAACAGAAGGCTCGACAGGTACGACTACGGGTGTTTCGGTGGCAGTTGTACACGCCGAGAGCAAAAGAGCAATAATGAAGAGAGTTGAAAGTTTTTTCATTCGATTTCCAAAACAAAAGTACGAAGCGGTGAGCGCCTCGTACTTATAAACTTAAAGGCTTAAACGGGCGTGAGCGCTAGTTTACTACTACTTTTGCCCGTGTGTAGGACTTGAGAGCATCCTCATCTACAGTGACACCCAAGCCAGGTCCGGTGGGAACGGTAATAGTGGAATCAGAGTTGAGCACGAAGCGTTCATGAGTGATGTCGCGGGTGTAATAGCGGTCAGAGGCGGAGACATCACCGGGAAGGATAAAGTTAGGCATGGAAGCCAAAGCGAGGTTCGAGGCGCGACCAATGCCGGTTTCCAACATACCGCCGCACCAAACGGGCATGTTGCTCTGCTGCGCGATATCATGCGTCATAACACCCTGGCTCAATCCTCCAAGTCTGCCTGCTTTGATGTTGATGATCTTGCAGGCTTTCATCTCGATGGCGTATCGTGCATGGCGCGGCGAGATGATGCTTTCATCGAGACAGACGGGCGTATTGAACTTTGCCTGAAATTTGTGATGATCCCAGATATCATCTTCAAACAGCGGCTGTTCGATCAACAGCAAGTTCAGATCATCCAGTGGTTTGAGGCGGTCAGCATCGTCCATAGAGTAGGCAGAGTTCGCATCCACTTGCAGGCGGATGTTCGGGAATGCCTTGCGAACGGCTTGTGAATCGGCAACGTCCTTGCCGGGTTTGATCTTGATCTTGACACGGGCATATCCATCATTAACAAAACCGGTGACAGTTTCGACAAGTTTTTCAGGCGTGGCTTGAATACCTACAGAGACGCCCACTTCCACCTTATCACGCACACCGCCAAATAACTGCTTGAGTGATTTGCCTTCACGCTTGCCGATCAGGTCCCAGAGCGCCATTTCCACGCCTGCCTTGGCAAGGTGATGCCCACGGATGCTGACCATGCGTTCTTGAAAATCGAGCGCATCCTTAATATCCTTGCCAAGGATGAGCGGGGTGATGAAATCCTTGAGAATGTGCATGGCAGTGGTGACTGTTTCATAGTTGTAGCCGGGATTATCCGAGGCAACACACTCGCCGTAACCGGTCAATCCTTCGGAACGGATCTCGATGATAACGGCTTCGCGCTCAACTGCACGCCCAAATGAAGTTTCGAACGGAGCGATGAGCGGCATGGAAATGTTGTGGAACGTGATGGATTCGATTTTCATGGGATCTCCTAATAATAGACCCGAAGGGTCTTGAAAACCTTTCGGGTCTGAGTCTTTAGTTGGGGTTGCCTTGTTCATCAGTGACCTTGATGCCGCGCAAGGCATCGTCGATACTGGTGGCTTCGAGGCGCACGCCGGGCGCGGGGGTCCCGCAATACGGGCAGATATTCCAGGGCAATTCCATCAACTTCGAGCAATTGTGGCAGGTCTTCTTTAGTTTGGTATGGCAGTTCGGGCAGATCTGCCAATCTTCCTTGACACGGCGCTCACAACCCGGGCAAAGCGGCAGGTCTTCCAGCGCTTGTAACAAGGCTTCTTCTTCCAGTGTGCGTTGATATTCCTCTTCCAACGTACGCGGCGGGCGAAGAATGAGATAAACCAGTACACCGGGTAAGTTTAATACCGCCACCAACAGCGCAGAGAGCGTCTGAACCAACGGGTCGCGGGCACGGGCGCGGATGTCACGATATGTCCACACCACAAGACTCACCCACAAAGCAACAAGAAACGCACCTGCAAAAGCAGTCAACACAAGGGTGAGGTTGGCAATAAAGACGGGATCAAAGGTCATGAGAGCTCCGGAGTGAGTTCATTTTAATGCATAAATACTCGTCAGGCGAGCTACGGTGTCGCAAATTCAAAACGCCATTCGCTGCCATTTTGAATTTGTTTTGAGGTAACGCCCATCACTTGATAGAAGGTCTGCCCGGGACGCATATAAATGGGAATGCCATCCAACGTAGTAAGTAAAATGGGTTGGTCAATGGCAGTGCGATTCCAACGCGCAGGGATAGCAACCCCGTCTCGAAAGACATAAGCATCGCCAAAATCGATCAGAGAAGGATTGTAAACCTCATCTTCAGCTTGATTCTGGTTGGTAAAAATATAAGGCACAAGCAAAACAACTACATTTTCAGCAGTGACAGGCTGCTTGGTGTAATCATCTGTGAGTGGTTCGTAAACTTCCACTTTGCGAGGCGGAACCAGGTCTTTAGATTCCTGATAGCGGACATAAACCCGGTTGACAGGATCATATTCCCAGTAATTGTAGTTATAGACTGAATAAAAGCTATAAATACGTGTAACGCTCAGCAGGCTTTGCGGGATCGCCTCCGAAAAGAAACCGCCGCTGATGGTCTGCGGGGAGTTGTCAAGTCCTTTTTTGTTGACACAGGCTTCCCATTTGGTTGGGTTGAAGAATACATTGTTATACGATTCGCGTTTGTAATGCCCAATGAAATACGGTGGGCAATTTCCGATCCCCACTGAGATGAGCAACGAACTGATATCCAATGTATTGAAATATCCCATTTCGCGCGGGTCGGCTCCTTTGAACATCAAAAATGAGTGATACATGCGGGCGATGTTTTCATCGAAATATCGTCCTGAACGAACAGGTCCAACCCGTTCGCTGACATAATCATTGCTATGAAAAACAGCGATAAAGCGGGTATCCCCCCATTCGATGTAGTATTCATACACCACATCGGCAAGGGTCAACGAAGATTGCGGGCGGACATAATCAGGCGAGTTCGCCACTTTGATGGCAAGCGGTCTACGTTGCAGGAAGGCAGGATCGGTCACAGGCAGACCCGTCAATGGATTATAGAGCGCTACTCCGTTCACATCGACGAGAGGAGCGGCGTCAACAGGCACAGAAATATCCTGAGAGTTAATCAACTTGGTTGGATAAGGCGTAAAAGTTGCAGCCACCTGAGGTGTGCTCAAAGCAAGGTAAGGATCAGGAGAAGCCACAGCTTGCGGTTGAAACGGCGTCGGGGTTGAAAAATATTGAGATTGAAGTGGAACAGTTGTCGGGTCTGGGGTGGAAGCGGGGGCTGCAGGAGCAGCACATGAAACGGCGAGGAAGAAAGTGAAAAAGTAAAAGGAGATTCCGTGCCGATGAAGTTGGTGGTTTTTATCCATCATGGCAGGGATTGTACCAAACACACGATGCAGAGGCACGTCAGTAATAATACTGATACAATTATGATCTCCCATGTTGATCTTGGTTACCTGTCTTTTGCTTTTTATCACGGCTCTGGTGCTGACAATTTTGCGTGCAACCCAACCAAACGCACGCTACGCCTGGCTTGTGGCTTTCAGCGGCGCAGTCGCTGCTTTTATCAGTGTTTTTTTCTGGCTGCTGCAAATGCCATTCCAGTTAGATCTGCCCGCCTGGCAGCCGAAAAGTTTATTCACCACATCTGTATTGTTCAGTGCAGATGGAATTTCCTGGGCGCTTGCACTAAGTGTTACTGCGTTAACTGTAGCGATCATGGCAACTTCTGTCACTCGCCCGGTCTTTACGAACTCACTCTCGTGGGCAGGTATTCTCACCTTGACCGGCACAGGTGTATTAGCGGTAACCGCCAATAATCTCCTAACCTTGTTATTAATGTGGGCATTCCTTGACCTGACAGAATTGTTCTCTCAAATCAGTTCAGTGAATGCAAAGAGTAGCGAGCGGGTTGTGATCTCCTTTGCAACGCGCATGCTGGGGCTTGAACTTTTGTTATGGTCTGCCATTGAAAGTTTCGCAAATGGCAGTGCCTTCTCGTTTCAATCCATGCCCTCCAATGCTGGAATTTACCTGGTCATCGCTGCCGGGCTGCGCCTTGGTGTATTACCGCTACACCTGCCTTATGCGCCTGATTCAAACCTAAGGCGCGGGCTTGGCACTGCACTGCGTCTGATCGGTGCCATATCCACTCTAAGTGTATTGGGGCGGGTACAAATCGCCCAAACCGGCGTCACCTCCATTTTGATGATCCTAACATCGGTCGCCGGCATCTATGGCGGTTGGATGTGGCTGCGCGCGCCCGAAGAACTAAACGGCAGACCCTATTGGATGATCGGCATTGCCTCACTGGCAGTGCTTTCCGCCGCAAGCGGGAATCCCATTGGTACAGTTGCTTGGGGATGCGCCATGATCCTCGTAGGCGGTGCACTCTTTCTCACTTCCATTCAGGATCATCGTTTGAACCGCGCCTTACTAATTGGAGTGTGGAGTCTTTCCACGTTGCCTTTCTCATTAACCGGCGGAGCCTGGCTGGGGAGACTGGGTTTTGTCACTCCATTCGCTATAGCAACACAAGCCTTGTTAATGGCGGGGTTGGTGCGGCATACATTACGCGCAGGCGGATCCGAAACATGGGATGAGCAACCCGGCTGGGCAAAAACAGTCTACCCGGCAGGCATTATCCTTCTACTAGTTACCCAGCTCTTATTAGGTTTCATTGGCTGGGATGGCGCTTTGCAAACCGGAAGCTGGCTGCAAGCCCTATTCGCTTCACTCCTGACGATGGGCTTGGTCTGGGGTGCCAGGCGTTTTCGCATCTTCAATCCGGTTCGCGCCCATTGGGTCACTGCAACAGGTGCAGGTGTGAACAGCTTGTATCAATGGCTCTGGTCCTTATATCGCGGTTTGGCAAGGCTGGCACAAACCATCAATATCTCACTAGAAGGTGAGGGCGGTGTGATGTGGACACTGCTCTTCCTAATCCTTTTTATCTCGATCATCGTCGAGGGGATTCGCTAAATGTTTGTAGAAATCGTTTCATGGGTGGCAGTCGGGCTATCTGTTCTAACCACTGCCACAATTCTAATCAGTCGTGACTGGCGCGTCAGCTTGGGCTTGCTGGCACTTCAATACCTCACCGTATTCTGGCTGGTCACCCGTCATCTACCATTCGCGATGGGCTCCGTCAAATTGATCTCGGGTTGGATGGTCGTTGCGATTCTCGGCATCACCCGCCTCGGTCTTACCGAACTCGAACAAAATGATGAAGATTCATTCTATCTTCGTAGCACTGCCTTTCGCATGATATTAATGAGCATTGTCCTAACCGTCGCCATTGGCGCAGCACCACGCATCGAAATCGCCATCCCCGGGCTGGGGTTACCCGTCATTGCTGGGGGGTTGATCTTAATCGGCGCAGGTACCGTACATCTTGGCATTACTGGCGATCTTTTACGCGTAGTACTTGGACTTCTAACCCTGCTTTCCGGTTTCGAGATTTTATATGCCGCTGTTGAAAGTGCGATCCTTGTCACTGGACTTCTGGCTGCGATCAACCTAGGACTGGGCATTCTCGGAGCATATCTACTCATGGCGGGCTCCGTTCCCTTGATAACGCCGGAGGATGAACTATGAGTGCTCCTGCAATTTGGATCATCCTGCCATTTATCGCTGGTGTACTGATCATCTTTCTACTTGGCGAAAAATACGCGGCGTATGTTGGCGGCGGAATATCCGTCATCCTTTCGTTAATTGCCCTGTTTATTCCAATCGACACCGCCCTACTCCTTGGGTCAGTTTCTTTAAAAATTGCCCCCGCCATTGAAGTCTTAGGTCGTAGTTTTGCGTTCTCAACCGCAGATGGTCCCTTGCTTGCCGTCATTTACGGACTGGCTGCCTTGTGGTTCTTCGGCACCGAAGCCTCCGGCACTGCCAATCGATTCGTCTCGCTGGGGTTGATGATCATCGCCCTGTTGACAGCTTCCATCGCTGTTGAACCCTTCCTTTACGCAGCACTTCTTCTGGAAATGGCAGCCATGCTGGTGGTGCCATTGCTCGTTCCGCTTTATCAAAAGCCAGGGCGTGGCGTGGTGCGTTTCATCATCTACCAGACCCTTGCCATGCCCTTTATTCTTTTTTCAGGGTGGATGCTTGCCGGTGTGGAAGCCAGCCCAGGAGACTTGGGCACGACTATTCAAGCAGGCGTGATGCTCAGCATGGGGTTTGCTTTCCTCTTTGCTATTTTCCCTTTATATAACTGGATCCCTCAATTAATGGAGGAGGCATCTCCTTACTCAACGGGCTTTCTGTTGTGGGCGTTGCCCACCTTCACGGTCATCTTTGCACTTGGATTTCTCGACCGTTACACTTGGTTAAAGAACACGCCCCAAATATCCAATGCCATTCTGTTCGCAGGTGTGATTATGACTGCCAGCAGCGGCATATTTGGAGCACTTCAGCGTCACTTGGGGCGTATCCTCGGGTATGCCGCCATTGCAGAGGCGGGCTTACTCCTGGTTGCTCTTGGCTTGCAATCTTTTGAACTTGTCAACATTGTTTTCCTCATCCTCATTCCACGTGGGTTGGAATTAAGTGTCTGGGCGCTTGCACTATCGATCATCAAACGCCATGCCTACCCTTTAAAATTCAGTGATATTCAGGGATTGGCGCGGAAATATCCTGTTGCAGTGTTTGCGCTGCTAATTGCACATTTTTCCATGGCAGGGTTTCCGTTGCTGGCGGGGTTTCCATCCCGACTGGCGGTCTGGCAGGAGCTATCATCGCAATCGCTGGCTGCCTCGTTTTGGGTTTTTCTAGGGCTGTTCGGATTGTTGATCGCAGCGGTCCGCACCATGGCAGCCTTTGTCATGGCTGATAAAGAAGATGTGAAATGGGAATGGAACGAATCCTGGGTTCAAACCGCCATGCTTGGGATCGGTACACTCGGATTGCTTATTCTGGGGCTTTTTCCGCAGGTGCTACAGCCATTCCTCACGAACCTCCCTGTTTTATTCGAACACCTCAGTCAATAATCCCATTTTGCAAGAGGGTATAATTTAACGCATTAGGATATGGAGCCCTTATGGAATTTGAACAGATCGTCAAACGCCTTGAATTTCTGGATAAACAACAACGCGAAACCAAGGAAACCCTTGCCTCCCTCAAAGAGAATCTAGCATCCTTTGAAACGACGGTAAATGCCGTCTCGAAACAGATCAAGACCCTTAGCAAGCAGGTCACTGATATCACACCTGCCTCAAAGCGTGTAGATCAATTCGAGACCATGCTTTCAAAACAACGCTCCGACCTGATCAAAATGATCGATGAGAATGAAAAAGCGCGGGTCAAGGAAGATAAAGAGACTGCAAAAAGATTGCAAAGCGAGCTTACCGAACTTAATAAAGCTGTCATTCAGTTACGTGCTGCCACCAACACAACTGAACTTAAGAAAATGATCAAGGAACGCGGCGATGAGATCCAGCGCGCACTCACCAATATTGCCGACCTGAAGCTCTCGGTGGATGAGACCCGCCGCTCAAATGAAGATGTTCGGCATACCATGCTCGCCAATGAAGAAACGCGCAAGAACGACCTTAAACGCATCGCAGACTTACAAGGCGAACTAACCTCCCTGCGCAAACGAATTGATGAGAACCGCGAAAAGTCAACCATTCAAGGCGATACCATCCGCAACATAGAAACCCGCATCACTGAACTGCTTGCCTCCGAACTCGAACGAAAACAAGCCCAATCCACCTTCCTCGACCAACAGCGTATCGCCCAGGTAGATCGGGAACGTGGATGGAAGGACTGGCAGGAAAAATTCGTCTCCTTCCAAAAAGAGGCGGAAGCACTGGATGTACAGATCCAGAAATTAGATGAAACCCTGCGCAATGCAAAGAAAGCGCAAGATACATACGTGGAACTCAACACCAAACTTGAGCGCCGCATCAATGAAGTAACCGAGATGCAGCGCCTCGCTGAGGAACGCCTGCGCCAGGAGTGGATCAGCTTCAAAGCAGATGACCAAAAACGCTGGACAGGATACAGCCTGTCTTCTGAAGAATCCTTCCGCGATATTCGCAAAGAAGTACAGAAATATGAAGGCAGCATCTCAACGATCAATGAAGTCACTCAGGTCATGCAAGATCAACTTCACCAAACCACCGATGTTTCAGAAAAGCAGCTTCAAGAAATGATGAATGTCGTCCATGAATGGATGACCTCCTACCAGCGCATCATGGGACACGGAAAAAAGACAACTAAAAAATAAGTAAAATAAAAATGGAGACCGTATGATCTCCATTTTTATTTTCTCGGTCTGCTATTAAAGTGTGGTTAAATTGAATATATGAGAGTTATCGGTACAGCAGGGCACGTAGATCACGGCAAATCCACGCTTATTGAAGCGCTGACAGGCACACACCCCGACCGTCTAAAAGAAGAGAAAGCCCGCGAGATGACCATTGAACTTGGCTTCGGCTGGCTTACCCTCCCCAACGGCGAGGAGCTTGGTATTGTGGATGTCCCCGGTCACCGCGACTTCATTGAGAATATGTTGTCCGGTGTCGGCGGAATTGATGCGGCAATGCTGGTCATCGCTGCAGATGAAGGCATCATGCCTCAGACCAAAGAGCATCTTGCCATTCTGGATCTTCTCCAGATCCCTGCCGGGTTGATCGTTCTGACCAAGACAGATCTCGCCTCCGACTCTGACTGGCTTGATCTTATCGAAGCAGACATTCGCACCGCCGTGAACAGCACCATCCTAAAAGATGCCCCGATATTACGCGTTTCAGCAAAAACCAATAAAGGTCTCACAGAACTCACTCTCGCACTCGAAAACCTTCTGAAAGACAAACCCTCACGCCCCGACCTTAACCGCCCGCGCCTGCCGATTGACCGTGTTTTCACCATCAGCGGGTTTGGAACTGTCGTCACTGGCACCTTGAGAGATGGAAGTTTTTCCGTTGGTGATGATATCGAGGTTTTGCCGAATAGCATACAGGGGCGCATCCGCGGGCTGCAAACCCACAAAAAGAAAGAAGAAAGCACCACACCTGGCTCACGTACGGCGGTCAACATCTCTGGTGTGGATATGGAACAGATCCGCCGCGGCGATGTACTTGTTCACCCGGGACAATATCAAGCCACCCGCCGGATCGATGCGCGTTTCAAATCATTAAAAGATATCCTTAAACCCCTGGCTCATGGGGACGAAGTAAAGTTCTTTGTTGGGGCGAGCGAGACGGTTGCCACTCTGCGTTTACTTGGCACAGAAGAACTTAAAGCAGGCGAAGAGGGTTGGATCCAACTGGAACTGCGCGACCCCATCGTCACTCTACGCGGCGACCGCTATATCCTGCGTAGACCTTCACCAGGTGAAACATTGGGTGGCGGCGCGGTGGTGGACCACCAACCGAAAGGCAGGCACAAACGATTTGATGCAAATGTGATCAAGTCGCTGGAGTCACTGGCTCAAGGCTCACCTGCCGAGATCTTATTTGAAGCAGCCCTGGCTTTGCAGATTGCACCAGTTAAAGAGATGTTCGCAAAATCTCGTTTGGAGGCAGCCATTGCAGAAACTGCCTGGCAGGAATTGTTACAAAATGGGCAGGTCCTTGTGCTGGACGATTCTACTCTGGCTGTTGCTCTGCCCTATTGGAACACCATCGAGAGTCTGGCTTTGAAACGGGTCGAAGAATATCACGGACAATTCCCACTGCGACGCGGCATTCCACGTGAAGAATTGAAGAGTAAATTAAAACTTGCGCCGAAGGTTTTCAACGCCGTCCTTACGTATCTCATTTCTCATAATACGGTCCTTGAAATACGCGGAGCAGTTTCCAAGCCGGAGCATGAGGTCCACTTTGATGGGCAGGATGCCCTCAAAGTCCAAGTATTGAGGCGGAAGTTCGAAGCAAATCCATTCAACACGCCCAGCGTTAAGGAATGTCAGGCAGAAGCAGGTGAAGAAGTCGTCAGCGCGCTCATCGAACTGGGCGAGTTATTGCCCGTCTCGCAGGAAGTTATCTTTCGCAAAACTGATTATGATGAAATGGTCAGACAGATCGTAATTGCCATTCAACAGAATGGGCAGATCACGCTGGGGGAAGTTCGTGACATGTTCAACACCTCCCGGAAATATGTGCAAGCATTGCTGGAATATTTGGATGCCACTGGCACCACCATGCGTGATGGAGATGCAAGGAAATTAAGGAAGTAAAACGAAATGATGGCATGGTTTGGCAGGTTTCTACACCCTCCCACTTTTGATGACGATCAATTGGATCATCAGGCATATTTGCTCAATGTCATCGTTTTGGGGCTGATCATAGTTCCCCTGCCATATTTGGCATACACCTTGTTTTTTTCACCGCAAGGCGCCGGACGGGCACTTGCCCAGGCAGGGGTCAGTGAGGCGATTAATCTTTTTCTCTTGTTCCTTTTACGACGCGGACACGTCCGCACTGCATCCATACTGCAAGTAAGTGCCTTCTGGCTCTTCTTCACAGTCTCGGCAGTGACAGGCATCGGAGTGCAAGGCGAGTCATACATGCTGGGGTATCCGCTCGTGATCATGATCGCTGGAATATTGCTGGGGTCAACGGCTGCCCTGACCACAACAGCGCTCTCGCTGGTCGCCGGGCTAGGGATGGTTTATGCCAGTGAAACCGGGCTGCTCAATTCAAACATCGTCCGTCCTGTATTTCTCACGTGGGTACTTAGTTTTGCTATCTTTCCCATGAGCGGGTTATTGCAATATCTTTCTTCACGCATAGTGAACAAAGCGCTAAAGCGCGCTCGCGTAAGCGAAGAAAAATATAGACTGATCTCAAAAGTCAGTTCAGATTATGCCTTTGAAAGCAAGGTTAACGAAAACGGGGAAGCAGAAACCATCTGGCTGGGGGGGGCTTTTGAAAAAATGACCGGATACACCTCAGAGGAGTATATTTCAGCTGGAGGTTGGTATGCACATATCCACCCGGATGATCTTGAAAAAGACTCTCAGGATATGCAAAACCTTTTTAACAATAAGGATGTTCTAGGGTCTGAGATCCGCACGTATACAAAGTCCGGCGAGATTCGCTGGGAACGGGTGTATGCCCACCCCATTTGGAATGCAGAAGAGAACCGCCTGACCGGCATTCTAGGGGCAGTACAAGATATCACCGAACAAAAAGTAGCCGAAGAAAAACTGAGAGAAACACTGCTTCGCCAGAACGCCATCCTAAACAATATTCCCGACATGGCATGGTTGAAGGATATCAACAGCCGCTATATTGCCGTGAATGAACAATTTCTGCGAGTATGCGAATTGAAAGAAGAGGATGTCGTTGGCAAAACCGATCATGAGATCTGGGATCCCAAATTCGCCGACCTGTATCGCATTGACGATCTCGAAGTCATTCAGAGTGGCATTCGCAAAACTGTGGAGGAATTTCAAAAAGACAGCAAAGGCAGGGAATACTGGGTTGAAACGACCAAAACGCCGATCCGCAATGAAAAAGGTGAAGTGATCGGTACCACCGGAATTGCCCGCGAAATCACCGAACGCAAATTGGCAGAGATCGAGCAGGAACACCTGATCACCGAACTTGGTGCAAAGAACGCAGAGTTGGAACGTTTCACCTATACCGTATCACACGACCTCAAATCGCCGCTGGTAACCATCACCGGCTTCCTCGGTTATATCGAACAGGATGCCCGTGCCGGAAAGTTTGACAGCTTCTCCCGCGATATCAATCGCATCCGGCACGCGGTAGACAAAATGCAGCATCTGCTCAACGATCTGCTTGAAATCTCCCGTATTGGGCGCATGGTCAATGAACCTGTGGAAACTGCCTTTGGTGAGATCGTGAGTGATGCGATCACGCTGCTTGATGGTTCGATCACGAAAAAACACGTTCAAGTTGATTTCGCCGATCAGGGTCTTATTGTTTATGGGGATCGTACCCGGTTGATGGAAGTACTTTTGAACCTCATCGAGAATGCCGTAAAATTCATGGGCGATCAACCCAAGCCCAGGATACGCATCGGCTCCAGCAAAAACCAACAAGGTTCGCCGGTCTTTTTTGTGGAAGACAATGGTATAGGCATCGAACCTCAGTATCAGGATCGCATCTTCGGGTTATTCAACAAGCTCGACGCCAACACGGAAGGCACCGGCATTGGGCTTACCCTCGTCAAACGGATCGTCGAGATCCATTATGGCAAGATCTGGCTAGAATCACATCCAGGCAAAGGCACCACTTTTTATTTCACAATCCCGGGTCCTGCCAAAAAATAAAGGAGAAAACATGTGCGGACGATTTACCCTTACAGTTGATCCTGCCGATATCTCAGATACGTTCGGCAATTACGAATTCCCGACGCAGTTCGCCCCGCGCTTTAATATCGCCCCCTCTCAACCTGTGCTAGCCATTCCAAACAATGCAAAAAATAAAGCCGATTTTTTCATTTGGGGTTTGATCCCATCGTGGTCCAAAGACCCCTCCATTGGAAATAACCTTATCAACGCACGCGGCGAAACCGTCGCAGAAAAACCGTCGTTTCGTGGCGGCTTCAAATACAAGCGTTGCCTGATCCTTGCCGATGGGTTCTACGAATGGAAAACCCAGCCAGGTGAAAAAAACAAGACCCCGTATTTTATCCACATGCAAGACCGGAAACCTTTCGCCTTTGCTGGTCTGTGGGACGAGTGGCAATCGCCCGATGGCGGCGCCCTGCGCACTTGCACCATCATCACCACCGAACCAAATGAGTTAATGTCATCACTTCACAACCGAATGCCAGTGATCTTGAATCCATCAGAATACGACCTCTGGCTGGACCCTGCGCCGCAGACTCCCGATAAGCTGCTTCACCTCATCAAGCCTTTCCCCACTGAACGCATGTCCGCTTACCCGGTTTCGACACTGGTCAACAAACCCGGCAATGACCGCCCTGAATGTGTTGTACCTGCATCATAGAATGTCTTCCATAAAGATCTGGCTCACCACCCGTTTCCCCGCCCTTGATTCACGTGATTATGTTCTCTTCCTCATCGGTCAATTCATCTCCGTCATCGGCACATGGATGCAAGCCACGGCACTGCCCTATCTTGCGTATCGCATCTCGGGTCGTCCGCTTGATCTGGGGTTGATCGGCTTCGCCAACACATTACCCACCTTGTTATTCGCTCTGCCCGCAGGCGTGCTGGTGGAGCGTTGGGACAAGCGTAAAGTAGTCATTCTCCTGCAAGCCGTCATGTCAGTCCAGGCATTTGGGTTAACTTACCTTGCCTTCACTGGTCACCTTGAGATCTGGCACATCCTGCTGCTGGCATTCATCTACGGGTCTGCCGTCTCAGTAGAAGTGACTGCACGCCAAGCCATGCTGATCGAACTCGCAGGAAAAGAAGCTTTGCCCAGTGCCATTGCCCTGCAAACCACAGCTTTCAACCTTGGTCGCGTCATCGGTCCGGTAGTGGCAGCCGGGTTGATCACTACCACCGGCAACGAAGGCACGGTCTTTTTGGCAAACGGAGTCAGTTATATTTTCGTTATCATCGGGTTATTTTTCGCGCGCACCCGTTTCAAAGTTGAAAAAGAAGCGGAATCGTCGGTGGGCATGCGCAATGAATTTAAGGAAGGTCTGCGCTACATCGGATCCAGTGCGCTGGTATTGTCTGCAATCCTGATGTCGGCATTGCTGGGTTTTTTCGGGATTCCGCTGATACAGCAGCTTCCCGCCATTGCACGTGACATCCTGCAACCCGGGTTGACTTCCGAGGCTTTGATCGCCGCACGCACCAGTAACTTATATATGGCACAAGGGATCGGCGCAGTGACCGCCGCGCTTATGATGGCATACTTTGCTTCGACAGATAAAAGCGCCACATTGCTTTGGGGGCAGGTACTTTTCATACTTCCGATCATTGCGCTGGGAATGACAGTCAACACAAAACTTGCCTTCTTTTTATTAATCTTTATCGGCTGGGGTACGGTCGTTCAACTTATCAGCATGAACATTATGATCCAGATCCGTGTTCCAAATGAACTTCGCGGACGGGTCTTCAGCGTTTACTTTTGGGGGCTGCAAGGCGTTGCCCCGTTTGGCAGTATTCTCATCGGGTGGGTCGCACAAACCTGGCAGGTTCAAACCGCAATTCTTGTTGGCGGGCTTGCCTGCCTGGCAGGCACGATCTTGATACGGGCGATTTTCATGCAAAAGAACAAAGCCGAACAGGGATTAGGAATGCCTTAGGGTTTTCACCCTCAACTTGACCATGTTTTTTTTACCATGTTATGATGATGCCCATGCAAAACGGATTTAAAGAAGAAGCACCCGCCCCTTCGGAAAACCAATCTGGGCAAATGCCCACACCAGCGCCGAAACGGGTATCGGTCATTACGAAATTCATGAACAGCCTTGTGAACATGGGGTTGGGCGAACCCTTGATCAAACTGGGGGTAAATTTATTTTCTGTGATCGCCATTACTTTGGTGGTGTTAATGGCGCGTACGTTCTACCGTCAAACTGAGAATACGCCCGAAGAGACAGATTCATCTCTCAGTCCGGTCGTAGAAGCGGCACAGGCAAATGCTCTCTCCAGCCTTGATATCCCCGTCACTGATGGCATCAATCGCTCTGCGCAACTACATACCACCATCCCGAACCGACCGCGCAATGAACTCACTCTATATACTGTGCAGGAAGGCGACACCGTTTTTGGTATCGCTGAAAAGTTCGGCTTGCAACCTCAAACGATCCTCTGGGGGAACTACAACATTCTTTTGGATGATCCACATTCTCTCAAAACCGGGCAGGAGTTGACCATCCTGCCAGTGGATGGTGTTTACTGGGAATGGCTTGGTGGAATTCCATTTGGCGAATGGGCGCAGTTCTATGGCGTTAGCGCAGCGGACGTGATCGAATATCCCGGCAACAATCTTGACCCGAATACCGTCGGCGATTACGAAAATGCGAACATCAAAGCCGGAACCTGGTTGATCATCCCGAACGGGAAGCGCGACTTTGTAAGCTGGAGCGCTCCATTAGGCGTGACTCGCGAAAACCCCGCCTCAGCACGCGTACTCGGAGCAGGCGCCTGTGACCCGGTCAGCGGCGGCGCTGTAGGCTACGGCTCGTTTATTTACCCCACCAATAAACATTACCTCTCTGGCTTCGATTTTTCGCCAAAGACCAATCACAATGGGCTGGATTTTGCAGGCAATACCGGAGAGGCAGTTTACGCATCCGATGCAGGCGTGATCGTATATGCAGGCTGGAATGACTACGGCTACGGCAATATGGTCATGATCGATCACGGCAACGGATTCCAGTCACTGTATGCCCACTTAAGCGCGCTAAATGTCGGTTGTGGGCAAAGTGTTGGGCAGGGCGAAGTGCTTGGAGCCGTGGGCTCCACCGGGCGATCTTCAGGATCCCATTTACATTTTGAGATCATGGCAGGTGTAAAGGTCAACCCATGGGATTACTTGCCGCCCCCTTAAATATCCCCGCGCGAACGAAATAAGAAATCCAAATATATAAGCGGATGCTGTTTTTTTACCAGCATCCGCTTATATATAACATCAAACAATGTGAGCAAAGAGGGGTTTCGGGGAAATAGGAAGCTACTCAAAACCACCACAACCCGGTTGCGAATATCGCAAGACGGACGCACTACCTACCGGCGAATGGCTATTTGCCGGGACTACGCTCCCCCCTACGATGTAAACCGAGTCTTTGAAGTTAACCGCACGGGCAAATTTTCGAGCAACAGGCATGGGGCTGACAATTTTCCAAACATTGCCATCCAGGTCCAGCCTGAACACATCTTCCAGGTTCTTCCTACGAGTTTGGGACTCGCCGCCAAATAAATAGATCCCATCACAATACAAAACTGCACCGGCTGTTCCACGCGGGTCAATCGCAGGACCAACACCCCAAGAGTCGTTCATTGGCTCATAGATATACACATCACCGAAATCTGAATACCCGCTGCGTCCACCGATCACAAATATCTTTCCATTCACATCCACGGCTGCCGGGCTGCCTTCGGCTCGCGGCAGTGGAGCAAGGTCGCGCCAGCTGTCTGTAGATGGGTTATATGCCGAATGATCAGCGAGGGTAGAGACAGAATTCCCGCCGCCAAATAAATGGATCTCGCCGTTCGAGACACTTGCAGCATGTCCTCCGCGCGGATTGAGAAGCGGCGCCGCCATACTCCAAGTTTTTGCAGCTATATCATAAACATATACCTCATTTGAGGGTGTGTTCGAAGTTGCAAAAAAGCCGCCAATTACGTAAAGTCTCTGCCCTACAACCGATGCAGTTGGGGCATTTAACCCTTCGCCAGGCAGGGTAGTTTCCAGTTTCCATTTGATTCCATCAAAAACTTCAACATCGAGAACTGGCGCGCCTTTATCATCCGTGCCAGCCAAAGCAAAAATAAGAGTATCTGAAGCAGCAACAGCATGAGCCGAACGCGGAGTTAACATGGCTGGAGCATCACTCCACTCTCCAAAAACTTCAGGTTGCGGGCTTGGGGTTCCAGATGGAGTCGCTACGCCGGACATGCTACTGCTCGTATGGGTTGAAGTGGAAGTTGACACTGCATTTGGAAGTTCCTCTGGAGAAACACACGAAAATAACGCGATGGATAATATTAATAGAAATTTGGGATATAACCGGGCTGGTGGAAAATTAACCATTATGATTTAAATGTATCATTAGTCCAGCCTGCAGGTATCCCACTTGAGAAGGGTTTAGAATAGTCGCCCGTTATTCTTTTAGACACTTGACTATTTCCGAAACATCTCAAGGTGTCAGTTTAATACAAAAGATGCTGGCTGCACAAACTTCAAGTTCGTTGGGTTGCCAGTTGACAAGCTTCCCTAAATTCGCTAAACTATACGCAAGAGTAAATACTACACGCAAGGTTAATCCTATGACAAAAAACGCCACACCCGCACACATCAGCGCAAAGACGCTGTTACCTGCCGCCATAAACGGCTGGGAAATGTTCCTGCTCGATCAGGGACGCTCCCCGAACACGGTCAAAGCATTCCTTTCAGATGTACGGTTGCTTACTCAATTCACGCCGCCCGAGCAAACCATTGGCGCCGTCACCACCGATGATCTCAATCGCTTCTTTGATTGGATGGAAAAAGGACGGGGCGTGGCATGCAGCCCCAAAACCCTTTCGCGGCGCATCACCTCCATTAAGTCCTTCTTCCGCTGGCTGCACCAACACGGCACACTTGCCATTGACCCGGCAGAGAAGGTTCTACAACGCTCGGCGATCAGTCCGCTGCCTCAGGTGCTCACCGAAGATGAATACGAATCTGTGCTGCTTATCGCAGACCGTCACCGCCGCAGCAAAAAGCCGGATTCCCGTCCTTACACCTTGGTCGCCTTGCTGCTAAGCACAGCCATTAAAAAAAGCGAGTGTCTCGGCATTCACGTCAACCACGTCGAACTGGAGAGTAAGAACGGACCTTATCTCTTTGTCCGCTACGCCAGCCCTGCCAATCGTTACAAAGAACGCAAGATCGAGCTTCAGGAAGATTGGGTGGCTTCCTATAATGAATATCTCGCCCAATACCAACCCGTCGATCAAGCATTCCCCTGGTCGCCGCGCCGGTTGGAATATCTACTGGAGGATATCGGTGAAGAAGCAGGACTCGAAAAACACCTTTCCTTTGATATGTGCCGCTGGACTTGTGCATTGCGTGATTATCAAAGCGGCATTGAGCCGGATAAGATCCGTCAAAAGCTCGGCGTATCCAAGATCCAATGGCGCGAGTTATTCATCAAACTAAAACAATTAAACGGTGAACTCAAATAGAAGAAAATCCCCAGTATTCTCAATGCTGGGGATTTTCTTCACTAGTGTTTTTTTCAGGTGGATGCTGTACCGAGAAATACAGAACTTCATTCGTATCCTCTTTTAGCCGGTGCCGGTGAGCCGGGCGGAAACCAGGTATCCAAATGATCTCATCCCCCACACACAACAGAGGCCATTGATCTCTCGCGCGTTGCGGCAATTTTTCATTCACAAAGAAATCCGAGAGCTTTTGCGAATGCCCATCCATGCCCAACGGCGAAAAATGATCGCCATGACGACGCGCCCGCAATTCAAAGGTCTCTGGCAATTCTCCCGCATCCAACCAGACTTGAAATGGATCATCGTTCTCTTCAGCTTGTTCCTTCGCCAGAGCCGTCAACCGCCAGCTTTCACATGTAAACTTCCAACCACCTGCCAGTGAAACCTGCCCGCCCAGTTGCATGAATATCGGTTCTGCGCCCGATATTTGGGGCCAGCGGTCAAAGGGAAGCTCAGCATGTGGCGCACAGATATGGATCATGCCTGATTCATGGTACATGCGCAGCCCTGCTTTCAAGTCTAGTCGTGGCGCTGCACCGGCCGAGTGAATATATTCCAGGGCACGTTTCAAGGTTTGAAAGCTGATATCCACACCCGGATAAAGATTCTGCATGGCGTGTTTGATCAGGTTGCGTTGAAGACCGACCGGCTGAGCGGTCAAGCGGCTGACATCAAAGGTGACAATCTCATCATTGGCTGAAGCCACCGTCTCCTGCCAGGCATGTTCCAATGTTTCCATGACGAATGAATAATCACCCTTAAGCGAGTGAGACATACGCAGCAAGGTCTCGCGAATCTTTGGATTGTATGTTTCGAGCGTGGGAATCAAAAGATGTCGAATACGGTTGCGCTGAAAGTTCAATGAATCATTGCTTGAATCATGTCGCGGGCGCAAGCTATTGACTGCACAATATAGAACAGTCTCCTCGCGCCACATCTCAAGCAACGGGCGCACCACGGGAATATCCGGGTCGAACGATTTGATCACCGAACGATACGACATACCTTTCAACCCAGACATGCCGCTGCCGCGCAAAAAGTGCATCAAGACCGTTTCCACTTGATCGTCGGCTGTATGCCCGACGGCAACCGCCTGTGCCTTACGCTTACGGGCAAGGTCGAACAGGAAGCGGTAACGCAATGTGCGTGCCGCATCTTCTATTGATATTTTTTTCTGCTCCGCATATGCACGCACATCTGCGCCATCAATGATACAGGCAAGTCCCAATCGGATCGCAGTTTTTTCCACCATGTGTGCGTCGCTGGAAGATTCAAAGCGGAGTTGATGGTCAAAGTAAGCGACAAGGATTGGATACCCCGCCTGCCTCAGGGTTTCCATCAGGCAAAGACTATCCGGACCGCCGGAAACACCGACGATAATCAGACGGTCTTTTTCAAGCCCGCATTCCTCCGCCAAGACTGCTTCGACCTTTGCGGACATTAGACCTGGTATAACTCCACTAGTACGCCGCCGGTCGATTCGGGATGAATGAATGCATATCGTTTCCCATCGGCTGCGGTACGCGGCTCTTCATTAATAAGACGGATGTTTTTTGATCGTAGTTGCATCATCATGCCTGCGATATCATCCACTTCCAGACAAAGGTGGTGCATACCCTGCCCGCGTTTGGCAAGGTATTTGGCAATTCCCGAGTCATCACTGGTTGGCATGACCAATTCAATCTCGGCACCAGCCAACGGCAAAAAAGCGACCTGTGATTTTTCGGCAGGGACATCGCGCAGTTCGTGTAATGTAAGTCCGAGCGCATCCCGCCAGAACGCGAGTGACTTTTCCATATCCTCAACAACAACAGCAACATGATTGATGGCTTTTATCTGTGGCATCCGTTCTCCAATTTGAGTTGAATGGATTCTACTTCAATATGCTTAATGCAACGGGTAAAGCTGATTTCGCCCATTCTGCGTACATTTTCCCAGAAGGGTGCAATCCGTCGGAAGCAATCAGGGATTTATCATTAAGTGCCATGCGCGATATGGGTGTGACATCCACATAATGAACCCCTGCTGTGTCGGCTTCCTCATGGTTAACCTTATTAAAAGCGTTAATTTCATCAGCGATCTGGGTGGTGTTTCTGCCGTACGCAAATGGCGTCACGCCCCAATCTGGGATGGAAAATACAATGACCCGCTTTGCATCCCCTCCCGCGTATTCGATGGCTTTCTGCAGTAAGAATATAAAGCCTTCGCGATATTCTTTGATATCACGCCCGCGGTATTGGTTGTTCACGCCGATCAATAAAGAGACCATATCATAGGGCGGTGTGACCGTCTCTGCCTGAATACCCTGCCAGAGTTCATCGGTCGTCCAACCGGTGCGGGCAATAATGGTGACCTCTACTGCCACCCCGTCATTGGCAAGCAAGGCGGCCAGTTGGTTGGGGAAACGTTCTGTTTCCTGCACACTTTCGCCAATGGTATAGGAATCGCCGAGGGCTAAATATCGAAAGCTCATTTGATTCTCCGGTGTGGGCTCTGGAATGGTAGAACAGCTAATGAGAAGTAAACAGAATAGGATCGCAAATTTCTTCACGAAAGTAAGTATATCAAAAGACCACGAGCCGCGACTCCATGGTTAATGGTCATATTAAATAGGCAAGGGCATGACTGCCCGGTCACGCCCTTGCGCACAAAAGAGGAGAATGATGTTAGCGTATTATAAGGAGCGGATCTTCATCCACAACGCAGGGAGTTTGGCAACTTTACCCATTGCACTGAGAGAAGCACGACGGGAAAAGACATCATAATCATGCTTTTCAATATCTTCTAATATGCCCATATAGAAAATTGAGGCAGCGCCGATCGCAAGTTGGCCTTCACGTTCAAGCATTTTTACACCTTCCCAGGAAGCTGCATATAGATGGCGGGTGCGGTCGATTTGGAAGCGCATGAACTGACGCCACGCATCGGTAACGCGCCCTTCGGCAATATCTTCTTCCCGGATTCCGTATGTGACCAATTCTTCTCGCGGGAGGTACAGACGACCATTCCGATAATCCTCCCCCACATCGCGCAAGATATTGGTCATTTGCAAAGCAACACCCAGTTTGATGGCATAGGAAACCGCTTCGTGACTTTTGAAACCGACGATGTACATGCTCATTAAACCGACTGTGGAAGCAACCCCATAACAATAAGTCGCAAGATCATCAAAGGTTTGGTAACGCGATTGGGTCAAGTCGCGGGCTACGCCGTCGATCAACTGCAGGGCATAGTGACGCGGGATATGGTATCGGGTCAGGGTATCTGCCCAAGCGGAGGCAACCAGATCGTCAGTGGAGGCAGAGGCGGTATTAACCACATTACGCCAGTATTCAAGTTCAAAGTCGCGGTCTTTCTTCAGCTCAACCTCATCCACAATATCATCCACGGTACGGCAAAAGGCATACAAAGCGCGAACAGCGGAGCGTTTTTCTTCGGGAAGCAAACCTGAGGCAAAATGGAAGGACTTGCTATGCTCGGCAGTAATAACCTCTGCCTGTTTGTAAGCTTGACGCAGGGAGGCGTTACCCGCCCAATAGGAAAAGAATGGGCGCGTGGATGAATGCGGGACATGCCCCGCGAGTGACAAGAGCTGATGCTCCCAGTTTGCATGTGCTTGCATAGGTCTCTCTCCTTATTTGGTTAAGTTATTCATATTTTACTGAAATTGTCCTTTTTGTCAAGGTTTTGCAAATAAATGTATAAAACCTTGACAAATTATAGACAGAGTGTACAATACAAATACTGACCAAACAAGGAGAAATTTTATGAAACCTATTGCAATCGTGATCGGTGCGGGCATTGGCGGTATTGCAACCGCTGCCCGCCTCGCTAAAAATGGATATGAAGTGACCGTGCTGGAAAAGGAAGCCACCCCCGGCGGTCGCTGTAATCAAATCATCCGTGACGGACATCGCTTCGATATTGGTCCAACCCTGTTTCTCATGCCCGAAATTTGGGAAGAAACCTTCGCCTCAATCGGCGAAAAAATGAGTGATCACCTCGAACTGAAACGTATTGACCCGACGTATAAAGTCCATTTTGACGACGGTCTGCGGTTGGAGCTCACTTCAGATATCGGCAAAATGCAGACCCAGCTTGAAGCTGTGGATAAAACTGCTTTTACAGGGTTTCTTGGCTATATTGCCGAAGGTGCGAAGCACTACAAAATATCGGTAGAAAAATTCGTAGGGCGCAACTTCTACAATATCTTTGAATATTTCAGCCTCAAGAATCTGCCGCTCATTTTCAGCCTCAAAGCATTGGACAAACACTATACCAACACCAGCCGCTTCTTCAAGGATGAACGCTTGAAGGCTGCTTTCACCTTCCAAAACATGTATCTGGGACTCAGTCCCTACGACGCGCCTGCCACCTACTCCCTCTTGCAATATACGGAGTTGGCAGAAGGCGTTTGGTATCCCATGGGCGGCATGTACGCCGGCATTCAAGCGCTTGTCAAAGTCGCTGAAAAGCTGGGCGTGAAGTTCATTTACAACTCGCCGGTCAAGAAGATCAACGTCGGCAAGACACAGGTCGAGAGCGTCATCACTGCTGATGGCAAGACCTACACCGCAGATATCTTCGTCGGCAATGCAGACCTGCCTTACATTTACAAAGAACTTTTGCCCGATGTAAAGGAAGCCAAAAAACTCGACGAAAAACTCTATACCTGCTCTACCATTATGTTCTATTGGGGTGTAGATAAGCAATACAAGCAGATCGCGCACCACAACGTTTTCCTCGGTGGTGATTACAAGGCTTCGTTCGACCAGATCTTTGAAGGTCACACCTTGCCCGAAGTGCCGTCGTTCTACGTCCATGCACCGGCTCGCACCGATGCAGCTGCCGCGCCGGAAGGACAGGAAACGCTTTACGTCCTTGTACCGGTTGGGCACCTCGATGCTCGCAGCGAACAAGATTGGGATGCACTGGTCAACCGCGCGCGTGAAACCGTCTTTACCCGCCTCGCCAAAGAGATGGGAGTCACAGACCTCAAAGAGCACATCAAGTTTGAGATCGTGTACCAGCCCAAAGTTTGGAAAGAGCGCTTTAATCTCGAAAAGGGAGCCGCGTTCGGGTTGAGTCACAACTTCTGGCAGGTCGGTTATCTCCGCCCGCAGAATCGTCATGTCACCTACAAGAACATGTACTTTGCCGGTGCATCCACACATCCTGGCACTGGGCTGCCCATAGTGCTGCTTTCGGCTCGTCTGACAACTGAGCGGATTCTTAAAGAAAAGGGTACAATAGCTGTGCAAAAGGTGGCTAAGCCATCTTTAAACCCTGCATAACCGAGGAAGTACTATGCTCAGCAAATCCCCTGCCTTTAACCTGAAAGCTGTTTTACGCGAAACGGGACTCGCCGCAGATACTCTGCGTGCCTGGGAACGCCGCTACGGACTCCCCACCCCGCAACGCACGGCGGGCGGTCATCGCTTGTATTCGCAGTACGATATCGAAACCATCAAGTGGCTGATCGCGCGTCAGGCAGAGGGACTTTCCATTTCCCGAGCTGTAGATCTGTGGAACGAACAGATCGCCTCCAATATTGACCCGTTAGCCGCCTTGGCACCGGTGGGCATGATCCTTGCCCAGAATGTTTCTACCAACTCATCCACTGACACAACATTGGACGCCATCCGCGCCGAATGGGTGACAGCATGCATGAACTTCAATGAGGTACAGGCAGAACAGGCATTGAACAAAGCCTTCTCCATCTTCCCTGTGGAAGCGGTTTGCGTCGAAGTATTGCAAAAGGGTATGTCTGAAATTGGGACATTATGGTACGAAAATCGCGCCAACGTCCAGCAGGAGCATTTCGCTTCGGGGCTTGCCATGCGCCGTTTGGATGCTCTATTAAGCGCATCTCCAACCCCCACACGTCCACAGACCGTGGTGGTTGGCTGTCCATCCAGTGAATGGCATACCTTCACCCCGTTATTGCTCGCTTTATTCCTGCGCCGCCGCGGGTTAAACATCATTTATCTTGGAGCCAACGTCCCGGCAGATCACTTCGCAGAATCTGCCATCAAAGTGAAAGCCAGCCTGGTAGTGTTGGTTGCCCAAACCCTGAGCAGCGCCGCCCACCTTCAACATGTTGCGCTTTCATTGAGTTCACAAAAGGTTCCGGTTGGGTTTGGTGGTCGTATTTTCAACCTGCGCCCCGGCATCGTGGACTATGTCCCTGGTCAGTTCCTGGGTCCGAGCCTGGAAGGCGCCATTCAGGAGATCGAGTCTATTCTCAAGGGCATCTCCAAACCATCCAAGACAAAAGCCGCAACGCAGGAATATCTCGCTGCCATGCAGGCATTCAACGCCAAACGTGTTCACATTGAAAGCACGCTGAAACTTAGCATGCCGCCGCTCTCCATTGGCAC
Source organism: Candidatus Villigracilis vicinus (assembly GCF_016702885.1). NCBI lineage: Bacteria > Bacillati > Chloroflexota > Anaerolineae > Anaerolineales > Candidatus Villigracilaceae > Candidatus Villigracilis > Candidatus Villigracilis vicinus. The sequence continues at coordinate 52,769 of NZ_JADJDD010000003.1, read as the reverse complement.
AGAGGAGCTGGATGCGAGTGTTCATCATCTTGGCAATAACGTATCAGCGGCGCTGCAATTCGGAGATATGGAACACCTCTCCGAAGAGATGGAATGGCTCAAAATGCTGCTTAATGCATACAACCGCCCCCGGAAAGAACTGGCAGCATTTATGGAAAGCTACTCGCACGCCATCGACACGCACATCAACGGTCAGGGTGACCCCATCAAGAAATGGCTGCGTACTTACGCACTCGAAAGAACCTAACCAATCATGTCTTTCATTGATCTTTGGCTGACCGTCGGTCTCCTCATTCTTGGTCTGATGATCTTACTTTGGCTTTACAGCCTAGCGATCAGAAATTCCAGCATTGTAGATATCTTCTGGGGAACCGGCTTTGTAATTACGTTCTGGTCAGCAATATGGATAGGCGCAACCGAACTCACGACCCGAGTCCTCCTGCTCGGGATCATGGTAACCATTTGGGGGTTGCGCCTATCCGGCCATATCTTTTTTCGTAATCATGGGCAGCCAGAAGACTTTCGCTACGCGGCTTGGCGGACAGAAGCCGGGTCAGCATGGTGGTGGCGCAGTTTTTTTAAAGTATTTCTTTTACAAGGCGTTATCCTGTGGATCGTGGCGGCTCCGCTTATCGCAGTCCAAGCCTTTACACCTGCGCCCTTCAAGTGTGAATGCACCACTTACACTGGCGCAGCTCTCTGGCTGGTCGGGTTCATCTTCGAAGCCGGCGGCGACTGGCAGTTATCACGCTTCAAGCAGAACCCCGCCAACAAAGGAAAATTACTCACAACTGGTTTGTGGAGTCTCACTCGGCACCCAAATTACTTCGGAGATGCCGCCCAATGGTGGGGTTTTTACCTCATCGCCTTCACCAGTGGCGCCTGGTGGACAGTTTTCAGTCCACTCATTATGACCTTTCTGTTGATGAAAGTCTCTGGTGTAGCAATGCTTGAACGAACCCTAACCAAGACCAAACCCGGATACGAAGATTACATCACCCGCACGAATGAATTCTTCCCGTGGTTCCCGAAAAAATAACATACCTATCTTTCAACGTGGAAGCTATTAACGCAAAGTTTATCTTTGTGTGGCTTCGTGTAACTTGTGACAAAAGGAAATCATGAACAAGCGCTTACTCTCCATTATCCTGATCGTCTTCATTGACCTGCTCGGCTTCAGCCTCATCCTGCCGTTGCTGCCTTACTACGCAGAAAAATACGGCGCCACACAATTAGTAACTGGCTTGCTGGTTGCCTCTTATGCCGTCATGCAGTTGATCGGCGCTCCCCTGTTAGGACGTCTCTCTGACCGCTACGGTCGCCGACCAGTCTTGCTGGCATCCGTGTTCGGAACATTCCTCGGCTTCCTTCTGCTCGGCTTCGCAGATAACATCGGCACCGCTCTGGCAGATATCTTCAACCCACAAGCCGCCAACATCTTTGTACTTGGAATCCTTTTTCTCAGCCGTATGATAGATGGACTCACAGGCGGCAACCTTAGTGTTGCCCAAGCCTACATCTCCGATGTAACCGATGCGCAAAACCGCTCCAAGGGATTAGGCATGATCGGTGCCGCATTCGGCATGGGCTTTATCATTGGACCCGCTACCGGCGGCATTCTCAGCCAATATGGCTATGCCGTTCCCGGATTTGTTGCTGCGGCGCTGTCCTTCGCCAATCTCGCACTGATCTATTTCTGGCTGCCCGAATCGTTAACAGAAGAAAAACGCGCAGAAATGCCCGAAAAGAAGCCTGCTGTCACCCTCTCGGCATTGACCAAAGCATTGACCCGCCCATTTACCGGCGCATTGCTCACCACCCGTTTCTTTTACGGACTGGCTTTCGCTGTCTTTCAAACCATCTTTGCTTTGTACGCTTTGCAGAAATTCAACTTCCAGGCTCGTGACACTGGTTTCGTCCTCACATATGTTGGTGTGCTCGCCGTGTTCGTACAAGGCTTTCTCATTGGTCGGCTTACCAAGCGTTTCCGTGAAGACACTCTCATCCTGATTGGATGTGTACTCATGACGGTCTCGCTCGCTGGCTGGGCAGTTGCTCCCAGTGTGTTCTGGCTGCTGGTAGTGCTCGCCCCCACTGCGATCTCCGGCGGCATCCTCAATACGCTGCTCTCCTCCACGTTGACCAAAGCCGTGCAACCGCAAGAGATCGGCGGCATCCTCGGTCTGGGTGCGGCAATTGAAAGCACCACACGAATTTTCGCACCCGTTATCGGCGGTTATTTACTACAAGCCTTCGGCACTTGGTCGCCCGGTCTTTTCGGCGCAGTACTAATGCTTGGCGTTACGATCTTCATTTTCTTCACCGTTTTTAATCACCCCATCGCTACCGAGATCCGCGCCCACTCAATGCAGCAGCCCATTCCGGCACCGAACGGCGATTAAGGGTTCGGCAAGGTTTTGAAATGCCACATATCCTGATCATCGGCGCAGGCATTGGCGGATTGACCACCGCAGCACTTTTACTTAAGCAAGGTTGGCGTGTGACCGTACTCGAAGCATCCACCTATCCCGGCGGCTGTGCAGGGACGTTCTTTCATCAAGGATATCGGTTCGATGCGGGTGCCACACTTGCTGGTGGGTTTGACGCAAACGGTCCGCATACACGGCTCGCAGAAATGCTTGAGCTTGAGTGGCGGGTTTCGCCCATCCAGGACGCAGCCTGGGTCGTCCACCTGCCTGATAAAACCATCCATCAATGGGTGAACCCAACCCAATGGCGCGATGAGTACCTTAAGAATTTTCCCTATTCTGAATCGTTCTGGCACAAGCAGGAACATTTGGCAAAGATCGCATGGGATATTTCCACCCGTGACTTCCCTTTCCCGCCTGCCAACATGGACGAAGCCCTGCGCCTCCCACTCGCAGTACGGCTGGCTACATTTTCCGCCGCGCCGCATCTCCTCCGAAAATTTCGCGGGCTGCTGCCCCAGGAAACTGACGCTGAGTTCAAAGCCTTTATTGATGCGCAACTGCTCATCTCAGCCCAAGCCATCAGCGACGCCGCCGATGCGCTCTATGGCGCAACCGTTTTAGACCTGCCCCGCCGCGGCGTCGTTCACGTTCACGGCGGAATGGGTGGCATCGCTGAAACCCTCGTGCAGTGGATCCGTTCGCAGGGAGGCGAAGTGTTATACCGCCAGCAAGTGACAGCTCTCGACGTAAAAGATGGTCGCGTCACGGCGGCACACACGAACAAAAAGCTACGCCTGGAAGCGGACTTCTTCGTCGGCAACCTTACGCCGTGGGCGTTGGAAAAACTTCTCGGCGAAGCCGCACCGGTCAGCCTTCAGCGCGAAGTGAAGCGGCGCGACCTCATGTGGGGCGCCTTCGTCATGTATGCAGGGCTGGACGCTGGCATTGTTAATCAATCCATTACACATCATCAAGTTGTGATGGATGTGAACAAAAAGCTCGGAGAAGGTAATTCAGTTTTCATCTCACTCTCACCGCTTGATGATCCAAAACGTGCGCCGCAAGGCTTTCGCACTGCCACACTTTCCACGCACACCAGCGTAACAGACTGGGACAAGCTTCACCGCGAAAACCCTGAAGCATACGAAGAACGTAAAGCAAAATATGCAGAAAAGTTATTAGATGCAGCGGAACACGCGCTGCCCGGTTTTCGTAAAGCGGCAAAGTTCATCATGCCGGGAACGCCGCATACATACGAGACATTTACGCGCCGCCCGCTCGGCATGGTGGGTGGATTTCCACAAACGTCGCTGCTGCGTGCGCGCAGTCCGCGTACCGGGCTGCAAAATCTATGGCTCGCAGGCGACAGCATCTTTCCGGGTCAATCCACCGCAGGCGTTACATTGGGCGCAATGCGGGTCGCAAAACTAGTGCAGAACGAATCAAGGAGGCAGCATGTTAATTGACACTCTCCGGTACGAACTTCCGCCGGAAGGCATTACGCTATTGGGATATGTGGTGCGCCGCATGCACAAGACAGATTGGCTCGCCAAGGCTGTTGATCTTCTTTCCAGACAAAAAACAGCCGATGCGCTTGAAGCCATCGCCATCTACGCAGTTGCGTCATCTACATCCTTCGGGCACGCATACTACCAGCCGCGCTTCAATGGCGTGGGCGAAGTCATTCAAGAACGCGACCCCATCACCGGCGCAACGGTTACAGCCAAACTTGAAAGTAGCACGCCACATTATCACATCACCTATCGCGCAACCCTCAACAGCGGCGAAACGTTTTCAGGTAGCGAAAACATCCTCGGCACCACCATCGGTCTGCGCGGACTCGGCATGCCTGCGCCATCCAAATTCATATTCAACGCAGGCACATATCAAGCCGAGTTCACAGGCACACTTACCAGCGAGCTTGCCCTTTCGCTTTTCGGTAACACCAAGATCCGCGCTTATGGCTCGCTTGATTTCAAAGACAATGTTGGCAATGCCGGTCACCTCAGACTTAACCGTCAGGGGGATGCCGCCGTCAAAATTAATGACCTGCCCACGATCACACACGCCCTCGTGCGCGTAATGTGGTTGGACGGACTGAAACTCTCGCCACAACCCCTATGACCAATATCTGGTGGATCCGCCGTGACCTGCGGCTAAATGATAATGCGGCGCTTCATTCCGCGCTTGAAGCCGGTTCGGTCCTGCCGGTCTTCATCCTGGACCCGGCATTCGAAAACCTATCGCCGCGCCGAAAGAGTTTTTTGTACGAAGGTCTATCTGCATTAGACAAAGACCTACGGAAGCGAAATTCGTATCTCGTCATCCGCAAGGGCAAACCCATTGACGCGCTGCGCCAGTTGTTCGACGAGATCAAAGCAGAAGCGATCCATACCGAAGAAGACTACACGCCGTATGCGCGTGAACGTGACGCGTTGATCCAGAAACTCCTGCCTTTGAAGCTTATCCAAGGGCAGACCGTCCATCACCCAAAAATAATACGAAAACAAGACGGCAGACCCTATACGGTCTACACGCCGTATTCCAAAGTGTGGAAGGCACAGCTCAGCAAGATCAAACTGCACCCCGCACCTGATCGCATCGACTCGCCCAAGGGCATCCGCTCTGAGCTGATACCGGCATTCGAAACCAACGCGTTCTTTCGAGCAGGTGAAGCAGAAGCCTTACGCCGTCTCAAGAAATTTACCGATTCCCCCATCAGCAACTACGCCGATGACCGCAACCGCATGGACCTGGACGGTACTTCAGCCCTATCGCCATATTTGCGTTTTGGAATGCTGGGAATGCACCAGGCAGTGAATGAAGCCTTGACCGCTCAGCGTTCAACCGCAAACGCCAAAGGCGCGGAAATCTGGCTCAATGAACTCATCTGGCGCGAGTTTTACATTCAGATCCTGTATCACTTCCCCCATGTTGCGAAGACTGCGTTTAACCCGTCACTGGCAAATATTCCGTGGCGCAATAAGGCATCAGAGTATGAAGCCTGGAAACGGGGCGAAACAGGCGTCCCTGTGGTGGATGCGGCGATGCGCCAACTCAAAGAAACTGGCTGGATGCACAACCGCGCACGCATGATCGTCGCTTCATTCCTCGTCAAAGACTTGCTGATCGACTGGCGCTGGGGTGAGGCTTGGTTCATGCAAAACCTGCTGGACGGCGACCTGGCTGCCAATAATGGCGGCTGGCAATGGACGGCGGGTACCGGCACCGATGCCGCACCATATTTTCGCATTTTCAACCCGGTTTTGCAAAGCGCAAAATTTGACCCAAATGGAGATTACATCCGTAAATGGGTGCCAGAATTACAAAAAATAAATGCCAAGCAGATCCATGCACCCTGGGAATACGAGTTAAACATTGCAGGGTATCCTTCTGAACCGATCGTAAACCGGGAGATCGTTAAAGATAGAACTCTTTCTGCTTACAACATTTCAAAGGAAAAAGTACGTTGATGAAAAAAATTTTACGTGGGCTGGGAATCGTACTGGCGGTTATTTTGATCCTGGCTCTCATCGTCCCATTTCTTATTCCAGTGCCGCCGCTGGAAAATACGGTCACCGTCGAAACACTTACAGATGAAGATAGCAAGTTCATGGATGTAAACGGTGTGAATGTGCATTACAAAACCTACGGCGAGGGGCAGAAAACATTCATCCTCCTGCACGGTTTTGGTGCAAGCATTTTTTCATGGCGCGAGGTAACAGCCCCCCTCGCAGAATTCGGTACTGTCATTGCGTATGACAGACCTGCGTTTGGCTTGACGGAACGCCCGCTTGCCTGGGAAGGCGAAAGTCCTTACAGCCAGGATGCTCAAGTGGAACTTGTGATCGGTTTGATGGATGCGCTCGGTATCGAAAAAGCGACACTGGTGGGTAATTCTGCCGGAGGAACGATCGCAATGTTGACCGCATTGCAACACCCCGAGCGTATTGAAAGTTTAATTCTGGTGGATCCGGCTGTGTATGCAGGCGGCGGCGCACCGGCATGGATCCGTCCATTGCTGGGTACGCCGCAGATGGACCATGTCGGTCCATTGATCGCGCGTCAACTTCAGGCACAAGGCACGGAGTTTCTCAAAACTGCATGGCATGCCCCAAACAAGATCACGCCTGAGATTTTCAAGGGATATCAAGAACCTTTACAGGTTGAAAATTGGGATAAGGCTTTGTGGGAGTTGACCGTCTCCAGCCGCGAAAGCGGGCTGAGCGAACGCTTGGGCGAATTCAACCTCCCAGTGCTCGTCATCACCGGTGATGACGACCGCATCGTACCTACCGAACAATCGCTGAAACTTGCAGGCGAAATTCCCAACGCCGACTTGGCTGTCATCCCACAATGCGGTCACCTGCCGCACGAAGAATGTCCCAGCGACTTCATGCAAGCTGTGAAAATTTTTCTAAACGAACAGCCATGAAAAAAGCGATCTCCCCCGAGCTTGGGCGTGAAGCCATGCTGGCGCTCTTAAAAACACGTTCTCCGCTGGGTCCACTGAAGGCGATGGCAAAACACGTTGGGCGCTTCTTTCAGATCCCCATCCCGGGGTTTCGTCCATATGTAGTTTTTGGACCCGAAGCAGCCCGAAAGGTATTGGTAACAGAACGAAATAAATTACGCTGGCGTAACACCGACCCAGTGACCGATCTGCTGCGTCGCGGTGTATTGGTGACCGATGGTGATGAGCATGACCACTACCGCGAATTGATGGAGATCCCTTTTCAGCCTGCGCAACTCTCCAAATATACCGACATGATGATCTCACAAACCGAGCGTGTCGCATCCACCTGGCAGAATGGTCAAATCGTGGACATGCTGGTGGAAGGGCGCAAGATCGCCTTACTCATCATCATGCAAACATTGTTCAGCAAAGACGCCTGGAACGACATCCCAAAAATTTGGGACCCGATACTTAAGACCATTCAGTATGTTTCGCCAGGGCTATGGATCCTTTGGCGTAAAATTCCACGCCTGGGGTATGGGAAGTCACTCAAGACGATCGATGATTATTTATATTCGATCATTGATGAAAGAAGAAAAGAAGGAAGAAAAGCAAACGATTTTCTTCAACATCTCATTGATGCCGGGCTGAACAATGACATTATCCGCGACCAGATGTTAACCATGCTCATCGCCGGTCATGATACCTCCACTGCTCTGCTGGCATGGACGTTCGCCTTGCTTGGAGAGCACCCCGAAATCCTCGCAGATGTGATCAAGGAAGTTGAACAAGCAGAAGGCAAGCCTCAACTTCTGGATAACGTTATTAAGGAATCACTGCGGCTGTATCCACCGATCCATATCGGCAATCGCCGTGTAGCCGAAGACATCGAGTTTACCGAGGGCACAGTCCCTGCGGGCGAGCGCATGTTCTATTCCATCTACCTGACCCACCGCGACCCCGAAATTTGGGAGAATGCCGAAGATTTCTGCCCCGAACGTTTCTCACATGGGCGCAAAACCCCGCCGATGAGCTACATTCCATTTGGCGGCGGACCGCGTGCATGTATCGGCGCGGCATTCGGTCAGGCAGAGGCTCGCATCGTTATCGCATACCTGCTTAAGAACTTCACGTTTGAATTCACCGGTCACCCAATCCATGCTCATATGGGAGCCACCCTCGAACCCAGACCGGGCGTGAGGATGCAAGTGAAGAGAAGAGAAATAATCAGTACTCAACAAGTGATCAGTAAAAGTAAAACGTAATTTTATATAAATAGCCATCTGACTTTCAAACTATTACAAAGCGACCCTAAACTAAAATGACATACTTCGGTTTTCTTCTACGCTTTCTTGTAATTCCCATCTTTGTTTTTCTCGTCATTACATGGTGGGACAATAAAAACAACCGTCCAACCCTGGGCTTCAACAATGGCAATGCAGTATGGATCGCCATCCTTGTGCATATCGTCCTGGCAGTGGTGTACACCACACCCTGGGACAATTATCTGGTTGCCACTGGCGTTTGGTATTACAACCCGGATCTTGTTACCGGCATCGTTATTGGCTATGTTCCCATCGAAGAATATACTTTCTTTGTGCTTGAGACGATCCTTGCCGGGTTGTGGTGGTGGTTTCTGGCAAGGCGCATTGCCGAACCCGCAAAGGATTTCAAACCGAACAAGGCTGTGCGCATCGTTTCGTTTGTTATTCTGTTGGTTCTCTGGGGTATTTTCACTTATTTATTCTTCCTCGGCAGCATTGAACTGACCTATCTCTCCATCATCCTTTTCTGGGCGTTGCCTGCCATCTTTCCGCAAATGCTTTACGGCGCAGATATTCTTTGGCATTACCGCAAACTGGTTTTCACCGCAATATTTGTGCCCGGCTTATACCTTTCCCTGATGGATATTATTGCACTGACCGACACCACCTGGTCTATTTCGAAGGAACAGACCACAGGGCTCCTGTTCTTCGGCATTCTTCCAGTAGAAGAGGTGCTGTTCTTCTTTATCACCAATGTCCTCATCGGCTTCGGCATGACGCTCCTGCTTTCCAGGCTGGGCACAAAGCGCTTTGAGGATTGGAAATCAAATCAATATAGAGGTCTGCCATGAAAGACATCAAGCAATTTGAAAATCAACAATACTTGAATATAGAAACCTTCCGCAAAAACGGGCAGGGAGTAAAAACGCCGGTCTGGTTCGCGCAGGATGGAGAAACGCTTCGTATCTGGACGCAAGCCGACGCTGGCAAAGCCAAACGCATCCGCCGCGACGGTAAAGTACGCATCGCTCCCTCCACAGCTTCTGGTGACCCCATCGGCGAATGGATCGATGCCCATGCCGCCGTGCTCGACTCGCCTGAAGAAGTCAAACATACAGCGGGGCTCTTCAAGAAAAAGTACGGCTTTATGTTCAATGTATTTGGAGTGATGGGGAAAATGCGCCGCGCACAGTACATCACCATACGCGTTCAAACTGGCTAAATCCAACTCCTTGCATCGTTAAGTAGGTGATCGAAATAAATTTTAAAAAGAGCATCGTCATTGCGAGGAGGGCGCTCTTCCCGACGAAGCAATCTTGCCCTCAAGCCATGGGATTGCTTCGCCGCAAAAGGCTCGGCTCGCAATGACGAAATTCTAATTATTTTTGACCGACCACTTAGGTAAAAGCAATTTATATCAAAAACGAGACAAGTACTTGTCTCGTTTTTGATATTCGTCATCTTCTATACATTCACCAGGTCGTGAATCCATTTTCTGGAATACACCCGCCATCCACTGACAAAGGCTTTGGCAACTTCTTCCAAGCCAACCATGAGGTAAACGTAATAGACCGGCAGGTGCAGTACAAAAGCACCGACATAAGCAGCGGGAACACCGATCAGCCAGATGGAGCAGATCTCCATCACGAGCGCAAAGCGTGTATCGCCACCTGCCCGCAAGGCGCCAATAAAGGTCGAAAAGTTGAACATGCGCACCCACAACACACAGGCCATCATCAGCATCAACATGCGGACGTTATATTCGCCGCTGGGCGAAAGATCGTATAAATTCACAACCGCATCGCGCATAAGGATGACTATAGCCCCAACAGTCCATGCAGAGAGAACAGAGAGAATAACCACACGGCGCACGGTCTCGAAGGCTTCTTCTTTCTTTCCGGCACCAATGCGGTTACCAACCATCACAGCACTAGCATTACCAAGTCCCATAAAAACGACAAAGCCAAGCTCTTCGATCGTCGCATTGACATTGATGGCAGCAATGGAATCAGTGCCAATGCGGGCGTAAATGGCGTTGTAGGTAGTGATGCCTAATGACCAGAACATTTCATTGGCAAGTGCTGGAAGGGTGGTCGTTAGAACACGCTTGAAAAATGGAAAGTCAAACGAGAAAAAGGTCAACGGGTTTGCTGCAAGCGGCGTTTTTTGAGTGTAGATAAGAACAAGGAGCAGGATCAGTTCGAGGGTCCAACCAGAGGCGGTTCCAATGGCAGCGCCACGCACCCCGAGAACAGGCAATCCAAACTTGCCGAAGATCAGGATATATCCAAGGATCGTTTTGAAAACCAGGGCAGAAATGGTGGCGATTACGGTCAGTTTGACGAGATGAATGCTGCGCATCGTGGCAATGTAAGAAGTAGCGATCGCAACAGGAATGTAGGACAAGCCAACGATGCGCAAGTAGGAAGCGCCGATATGGATGACCTCTGTATCTTTGGTATACAAACCGAGAACACCCGCAGGGATAAGCGTGGCAGCAAGCGTAAATACCAGTGCAATGCCTGATGTAATAAGGATGCTCATCCCAAGCACTTTGCGGATCGGGTCTATCTCCTGCTTCCCCCAAAATTGAGCCGTAAAGATCGCCATGCCGCTGGTAAGCCCAAAAAGCAGCAGGATGAATACAAAAAATACCTGATTGGACAATCCAAGCGCGGCAATGGAGGTCTCCCCCAACTGCCCCACCATGATGACATCGATCATGTTGAGTGAAGCGTTGATGAGTTGCTGGAAGGATATAGGCAGCGCGATAGTGAGCATTTCGCGCAGGAAGGCACGATCTTTGAGAAATGAAAGGGACATGGGAGATTTAGTCAACAGACGGTAAATGAATAATAACGAGAGGCAAAAACAGTCGCGGACGCCGGTCGCGTCAGCGACTATTCAGCTCATGGTGAAATGATCAGCAAGTTAAATGATTACTCTTCAGGAGCATCTCGGACGATGTAGAGTGGTCTGCCTTTGGCTTCATCATACAGGCGTCCCACGTATTCACCCAGAATGCCGAGTGAGATCAATTGCACACCACCCAAAAAGAGGACTGAAATAAGAGTGGTTGCCTGCCCTTCAAAAAAATGAGAACCTGCAAGGCGCAATACCGCCACCACAGGAATGGCGAGAATGGAAATACCTGCAGAAACAAAACCAAAGTAAGTCGCCACTTGTAATGGGAAATACGAGAAACCGGTAATGGCATTGACCGCCAGCCGCACCATTTTCTTGAAAGGGTATTTGGTAACACCAGCAAGGCGGGCAGCGCGTTTATAGGTAACACCAATCTGCTTGAAACCAACCCAGGCAGACATACCGCGCGGGAAGCGATGCCGCTCCTTCATTTGTTTGAGCACGTTCACAACTTTTCGATCCATCAGGCGGAAATCACCAGTATCGACGGGTATCTTCACGTCCGTAATTTGATAGATCAGGCGATAGAACATGGAAGCCGTCCACAACTTGAACCAGGATTCACCTTCACGCTCGCCGCGCACAGCGTACACGACCTCGTAGCCTTCCTTCCACTTCTTTGCCAGCTCGAGGATAACTTCCGGGGGGTCTTGCAGATCAGCATCGATGATGACCACAGCGTCGCCGCGGGCAAAATCCCAACCGGCAGTGATCGCCACTTGATGACCAAAGTTACGCGCAAAGATAACCGGTCGGATTGTCTTGTCCTTTTCAGCTAATTCGCGAATCTTCTCTGTGGAACCATCCGTTGAACCGTCATCAACAAGGATAAACTCCCATGGCTCACCATGAGAATCCATTACTTCCTTTACACGGCGGTAAAGTTCGGGGAGGTTATCGATCTCGTTATAAATGGGAGCAATGATCGAATACGTAATTTTCATAGGTCTTTTTTCCGTCTCTCTTTTTTAGGCAGCCGGATGGAACGGGGTTTAAATTTTCCCGCCGGGGCTTTGAATTGTTCATCCTCACCACCAGCAAAAGGCTCAAGCCCTAGAACACGGCGGCGGAAATACTCCATCAACACTGAAACTGAAGCCATCACTGGCACGATCAATAAAGCACCCATGATACCTTCAAGAAGGGTGGCGATAAAAATGGCTATAAAGATCAGCCCTTCATTCATATGCAAGCTGCGTCCCATAATGATCGGGCGAACAAAGAAATTCTTAATATTGATCAAAACAAGATACGTGATCGCAGTAATGATCGCCACCCAGCCGTTTGACAAGGGAATCCAAGTGGAGCCTTCCAGCAACGCAACACCCACGGCAAGCGCAGCCGCGATCAACGGACCAACATCTGGCACGAGAGTAAATAACCCGGCAACCACACCTAGAACAAGGGCACCAGGAATACCAATGAGGGTCCAGGCAACTGTGAAGGCAACTCCAACTACCAACATCAAAACGATCTGCCCGCGCAGATAGGCGATCCACACATTACGCAAGCGCTGGTAAAGCTCATTCATTTCTTCGTGGTATGGTTCTGGCGCGAGATGAATCAACCAGTGACGTATTTTGGGCCACTCACTCATGAACAAATGGACACTGACGAGAATGACCAAAAACCATAAGACATTTACGGAGGTTGTTTCGAGCAGAGCCAGCGCTTCTTCGGGCAGTGGCGTTAACAAATTCCCTTGAAGATTATCCAGGCTCTCACCCAACTGTTCAAGATGGATCACATAATTACCCACCTGTATCGGGTTGGATAGGAATTCGCTCGTCTGTTGAGAAAGGTCAAGTAGATCCTGCGCCACCAGCTTGATCTCATCAAAAAAGATCGGGGTCAACACACTGGGAATGCCCACCATCACGATCAACGCCGAAAAGTAGACGAGGTTGACCGCTACAGCGCGGGAGACATTTGTTCTCTCCATCACCAGCACAACAGCCGGGCTAATTAAGTACGCCACAAACGCAGAGATCACCAGCATTTTCACAGCCTCGTGGGCATAGATCAACAATGCCACAACAGCAATAAAAACAATGATCCCCATCGTATAACGAAAGGGCAGGCTCCATCCGTTCTTTGTATTTCTCATAAGAGTTTTTTTTCACAGCCTCTAAAGTCGGCTCAATAATAGGAGCAGACTGAACCGCCTGCAATGCCGCGCGGACATCTTTGAGACCACTGCCGGTATTCATTACCAGAACGGGGTCATCGCTTCCGACCACGCCCGAGGCTACTGCTTTAACCAACCCGGCATATGCCGTCGCCCCAGCCGGTTCGGCAAAGACACCAATGGTGCCAAGCTCTGCAATGGCTTTGATAATGTCTTCATCCTTCACGGTGATATATGTCCCACCGGTCTGGGCAGCTGCCCGCACCGCACGAACACCATCTCGTGGCAGATCCACCGAAATGCTGTCTGCAATGGTATTCGCAGAAACAGGGATGATCGTTTCAGTTCTTGCATGGAAGGCATTGGCAATCGCCGCCGAACCCTCGGCTTGGACACCAATAATGCGCGGCATGTTGGGAATCCAACCTAATGCCAGCAGATCCTTGAAGCCTTTGTGAATACCGGAGATGATATTGCCATCTCCCACTGAAACAAAAATGGTTAAGGGCGGGTGATCATCCAGATCGCTATCTTGTTTATGCCAATCGCGATGCGCTTCGATCCACCATTCCCAAATTTCAAAAGCGGCAGTCTTTTTCCCTTCCACTGTGAAGGGATTGTAGCCTGTGTTACGGCAATACCAACCGAACTCGTTCGCGGCTTTCACGGTCAGGTCAAAGGCATCGTCATAGGTTCCATCGACAAGGATGACCTTTGCGCCAAAGATAAGCAGTTGCGCCACCTTTGCCTGCGGAGCAGACTTGGGCGCAAAGATAACGGCTTTTTGACCAACCGCCGCCGCCATGCCTGCCAGCGCTGCCCCGGCATTCCCAGTAGAAGCTGTGACAACGACCTCAGATTTGATCTCACGCGCACGCGTAACCACAATAGCGCTCGCCCGGTCTTTAAAAGACGCAGTGGGGTTGCGAGACTCATCTTTGAGCCAAAGGTGCTTCAGGTGTAGTTTTTCTGCCAATCGCGGCAGGGCAAAGACCGGGGTCCAGCCTGCGGCGTGTAAGGGTGTGGAATTACCTGCGGGTTCATTAACTGGCAACAATGGCAGGTACTTCCAAAGCGATTGCTCTGTCCGCGAGGTTATATCCTCAGGTTGGAACTTCTTTTTAATGATCTCATAATCGAGGATAACGTCCAGATTCCCGCCGTCCGTTGGGCAGGTATACGTAACTTGCCCGGGCAGGTATTCACTCCCACAGATCGAACAACGATAGCCATTGAATGTATTCATTGAGTTCCTCTTATCGCCTGATTTTACCCGATATGCCCAAAGACCAGAAATGCGAGAGTTGACACTGTTTCATCTTGAAAGGATGGATAAACGAAGGGTTCAAAGGCAAATTGTCTTTGAACCCTTCAGTCACACCCGATCAAACCTCTGACCTTGCTTACTTTGCTTCCCGCTCCCACAGTTCTCTTGCAATGACCTCCTGGTCTACAGGAAGCTTATCGAAGCGCACACCGACCGCATTGTAGATGGCATTGGTGATGGCTGGTGTGGTTGGAATGCTGGAGATTTCACCAACCCCTTTGGCTCCGTATGGACCTGCGGCAATAGGGTGTTCAACAATAATGGCGGTGATCTCCGGAGTAAGCATGATACCCGGCACACGATAGCGCGCAAGACGGTCTGTAACCACATTGCCGTCTTCTACGATAAAGTCTTCAGTGAGACAGTTACCCAACCCCATCATCACGCCGCCTTCCACCTGCCCCTGCAACCCTAGTGGATTGATCGCCATGCCCACATCGTTGGCAGAGACCACTCGCAGCACGCGCACTTCACCGGTACGTTTGTTCACTTCCACTTCGGCGGCTTGTACTCCGAACGAGAAGGCAAAGTGCATGTCACCGCCTGTGCCGAGCGGCTGGGTCTTGGGCGCTTCATATTCATAACGGACACGCGGCTGCTGCCCCATTGCCAGCATTTCTTTGTACACTTGGGGATACGTTAACACATTCCCGTTGACTCGAACCACACCCTCTTCAAAGCGAATCTGCTCCGGGCGCACATCAAATTTTTCTGCCAAGGAAGCAGATATCTGATCACGTAAGGTTTTTGCCGCATAGCGGGAAGCATTGCCCGTCACGAACGTCTGGCGGGATGCAGTGGTGGGTCCGCCATTGGGCGTCAGGTCAGTATCCATCACCAACACACGGACTGCTTCCGGGCTGACACCTAATTCTTCGGCAACGGTCAAACGCATTACGGTCACCAGCCCCTGTCCCAGTTCAGCTGCCGAGCTGCGCACCTGGAAGGTGCCATCTTCATATAGTTCCACATCCGCGCCGGAAATATCAGGAGCACCGCCGCCCAAGCCGGTGTTCTTGTATGCCGATGCAAAGCC
The DNA here is from genome assembly GCF_016702885.1 of Candidatus Villigracilis vicinus. NCBI lineage: Bacteria > Bacillati > Chloroflexota > Anaerolineae > Anaerolineales > Candidatus Villigracilaceae > Candidatus Villigracilis > Candidatus Villigracilis vicinus. The sequence goes on along the minus strand of NZ_JADJDD010000003.1, from coordinate 37,200 downwards.
CCAGGCACGCACCAGGTTCGGGTTGGTCGCATCAACTTTCGGGGTGAAGGGAGCGGGGTCAAATATCCGCATTTGCGCATTGACACGGTCAATACATTCCGTCAAGCCGACCGACTCTTTCAATTCCTGTCCGGTGTTCGTTACACTCCCTACATGCAATGCGTTCATGCGGCGCAATTCAACCGGATCGATATTTAATGTTTCGGCGAGTTTATCCATCATGGTTTCAACGGCAAATGCAGATTGAGTCACGCCAAAACCGCGGAAGGCTCCCGCGGGTGGATTATTCGTGTACATGGCATAGCAATCGGCACGCACATTTTCAATATCATATGGACCGGCAGAATGCGTGGTGGCGCGGGTCATCACTTTCTCTCCAAGAGATGCGTATGCGCCGGTATCGCCATAGAGTTCAGTTTCTGCTGCAACCAGCCTGCCGTCTTTCATTGCGCCGAGCTTGACTCGAATCTGTGTGGCATGCCGTTTGGGATGGACAAGCAAACTTTCCTGGCGATCAAACAACAACTTGACCGGTCGCCCGGTAAGATTGGCAAGCATGGCAGTATGGATCTGTCCCATTACGTCTTCCTTGCCGCCAAAACCGCCGCCCATCAATTGACCGACAATTCGAATACGCGACTCGTCCCAGCCCAACACACGCGCAACCTGAGTCCGGTCTTGGTATGGGATCTGCGAACCGACATAGATCTCCATACGCCCATCTGCAAGCGGCACAGCAATGCTGCACTCCGGTTCGATAAAAGCATGGTCAGTGGTCTGTGTATGAAAAGTATGCTCAAGGATCACATCTGCCTTGGCAAAACCCGCATCCATATCACCTTTGCGAACCTTGATATGTTTCAGTAAATTTCCTTTTTCATGGATCTGGGGAACATCTGCCTGGCGCGCCATGACCGGGTTGGTAATGACCGGTTGAAGGTCGAACTCCGCCTCAATCAACGCCGCAGCCTGGTCGGCGATTTCCTGGCTTTCTGCCGCCACCACAGCGAGGGCATCACCAACGTAACGTACACGCTCCCCCACACCGACCATGACGGGCCAGTCGAAGATGACCAGCCCATGATTCTTTTCCGCGGGCACATCCTCAGCAGTGACCACTGCCGCTACGCCTTTCACCGCTTTGGCTTTGGAAACATCCAGTTTCTTCAAAAAACCATGCGGGATCATGGCACGTTTGACCTTGGCATATAACATGCCATCAAATTTCAAGTCGTCGGTATAAATGGCTTGCCCGGTAACCTTTTCCACGGCTTCAGGACGCAGATGCATACGACCGACCGTTTTATGTTCATGAACAGAGTCTGGAATATGAGTCGGTCTTTGCACAGGCTCGCCAGTGCGTAAAGCTTGGGCAGCTGCAATGATGGCGTTCTCGATGGAAGGATACCCCGCGCAACGGCAAAGTGTATCTTTCAATGCAAAACGAATATCTTCACTATTGGGGTTTGAGTTACGTTTGAGCAGAGCATATGCCGTCATGATCTGACCGGGAATGCAGAATCCGCATTGGACGGCGCCATGCTCTACAAAGGCTTCTTGCAAGGGATGTAATTTCATCTCTTCGTGAACACGCTGGGCAAGCCCTTCGATGGTGACAATGGTCTTGCCATCCGCGCGCGCAGCCGGGTAAACACAGGACATCATTGGCTCACCATCCACGAGGACGGTGCATGCGCCGCATTCGGCTTCTTCACAGCCGATCTTCGTACCGGTCAGCCGCAGCCGTTCTCGCAGGAGAGTAGATAAGGTTTCACCGGCAAGAGACTCAACTGAATATTGTTTGCCATTAACGTTAAGGGAGATTTGATTGGTCATGATTTAATTTTCCTGTGAGGTCAGGTAGTTTTTACAAAATGTACTACCTGTTCTTTTTCAATTCAGCAAATAGTGCGCCTTATAATAATTATGCCCTATCCCACGCAGTGTAAAGCACATCTTTGAACAAACCGCCAATGATGTGTCGGCGATACTCAGCGCTGGCTCTGCGGGCAGAGTCACGGAATTTGGCTTGCGCAAGCAAGGCATCAACACTTTTGTTGTAATTTTCTTCGGTTAGGGATTTTCCGCGCAAGGCGGCTTCGGCATTCGTGGCACGGAAGGGAGTAGAACCGCCCGGTCCGACAGCGATATGAATGTCTTTAACTTCATCTCCATTACGCTCAAGCCAGACACTGCAATTTAAAATAGGCAGGGCAACTCCCTGCGGTCGCATAATACGCTTGAAACAGGATGCTTGATGAGCAGCGGCAAGCGGCACATGAAACCCGACAATGATCTCTTTAGTCTTATCAATGGCAGATTTGCCAGGTCCGGCAAATAAAGAAGTGAAAGGAATTCGACGTATCCCCAAGTCGTTCGCTACTTCTGCAATGGCTTCCAAAGCGGTAAGAGCAATGGTCCCATCGGCAGCAGGCAGGGCATGTGCGACATTGCCGCCAAGAGTGGCGGTATTGCGGACTTGCGGTCCGGCGATCAAGTTACAGGCTTCGACCAGGGCTTGGGCGTGCGTTGCAGTGAGCGGGTCCAGCGCGACGCGGTTGACTGGGACGGCAGCACCGATGAAAAGGGAATTTTCCCTTATTTCCAGCGCAGTCATCTCATGGACAGAGGTCAGGTCAATTAGTGTGTGAACGGGAGAATGGCGTCCCTGTTTCAGGTCAAGTATCAGATCGGTGCCGCCTGCAATCGGCATGGCAGAACCGGGTGCTGACGTAAGGGCTTGCACAGCCTCCGCAACAGAGACGGGACGTTTGTATTCCTGCCAAAGGTTCATAGGTGGTGTCCTCTTTCTGCTGGACGGCGGCACTTTTCGATGAGCATTCGCTCAACGCCGCTGGTTTTACAGCGACCACCGAACCGATGGATATTTTTTTATTTTACAACAACGCTCTCATCCAGGTGAACACCCGCCATGAGCAAACCAAGTTTTTCAGGCGTGGCTTGATCGCGCGGGACGATATCCATAACACGCCCTTCATAAAGGACGGCGATACGATCAGAGAGAGCGAGAATTTCATCGAGGTCTTCAGAAATAAGCATGATGGCAACGCCTTTGCGGCGCTGTTCGAGCAATTGCTCACGGACGTATTCAGTTGCCCCGATATCCAGCCCGCGGGTGGGCTGGGCTGCAATGATCACACGCGGCGTGCGGTAAATCTCACGCGCAAGTACCACCTTTTGAATATTGCCCCCAGAGAGGTTCTTCGCCAGGGTTTCACGCGAAGGGGTTTTTACGTGGAAGTTCTTGATCAGTTCATCGGCATGCCGGGAGATTTCACCAAGGTTTAGAAACCCCGAACGGGAATAAGGTGTCTTTTCGTGTTCGCGCAAGATCATGTTCTCGGCGATGGTGAATTCCTTGATAACTCCATCGCGCATGCGTTCTTCAGGAATGTAGGAAAGCATCCGGTCGGTAAGAGCGGCAGGAGAAAGCCCGGTGACATCCTTGCCTTCGAGGAAGACCTGCCCACCAGTCACTTTCCGCAACCCTGCGATCGTTTCTGCCAGTTCACGCTGTCCGTTGCCAGATACACCTGCAACACCTAAAATTTCACCGGAATGAACGTCGAAGGTCACACCGCGTAAACCGGGTGTACCACGATCGCTGCCGCAAGATACGCCTTTTACCTCAAGACGCGCTTCGCCGCGCTCCACGTTGCCGCGATCTGGGGTGAAGCCGACTTCGCGTCCCACCATCCAGTTGGCAAGGTCTTGCTTGGTGATCTCTGAGGTTGGGCGAGTGCCGATCTTACGTCCATCACGCAGCACAGTCACGCGATGGCTGATCTCGACCACTTCATGTAATTTATGAGAAATGAAAATAAGTGCATGCCCATCCTTCACCATTTGCCGCATGATGACGAATAACTCGTCCACTTCCTGCGGGGTGAGCACAGCCGTCGGCTCGTCGAGGATGAGTAATGCCGCGCCGCGGTATAAGGCTTTGATGATCTCTACGCGCTGCTGCTGACCCACGGATAACTGCCAGACATATGCGTTCGGATCGATACGCAGACCATAGATATCTGCAAGTTCCACGATCCGCTTTGAGACCTGATCCAGATCGGTTAACAATCCCCGAGTAGACGGCAGACCGAGTGCCACATTTTCTGCCACGGTCAGGGTTGGCACCAGCATAAAGTGCTGATGGATCATCCCAATACCCAGATTAATCGAGTCATTGGGCGATGCAATAACAACGGGTTTACCATTCAAAAGGACTTCACCTTCATCCGGTTTATACAAGCCGTACAAGATCTTCATCAACGTGCTTTTTCCTGCTCCGTTCTCGCCCAATAGGGCATGAACTTCGCCGGAGCGCACATCAAAATCGATATGATCACTGGCTAACACACCGGGAAAGCGTTTGGTAATGCCGCGCATTTCCAGGCTGTCGATCCGGGTACGGCCCGAAGGGAGCTTGTTCGCTTGATCCGTCATAGCGTCATCCTCATGAAATTCCAGAATGGCTTCGGAAGCTGGTTCAGCTTCCGAAGCCATTATTTGATTACAGGTTACGGCAGGGTGATCGTGATGGTGCCGTCGATAATTCCCTGAATAGTGGACTCAGCCAAAGCCTTGGCATCATCGGGCAGGGCATAATCGGTGTTGAATTCGACAACTTCGCCGCCATTGGCGAGATCAGCCTTGAAGGACTGTCCGCCCAGGGTACCGGCATCGATCAACGCAAGCATTTCGTGGAGGGCAACTTCCCAATGATAGACCTGGCTGGCAACCACAATGGTCGGTGCAAGGGAGGTCTGATTGGATTGGGTACCAAACCACAAAGCACCAGCTTCTTCTGCTTTGCCGATCGCGCCTACAACCATCTGAGCAGAACCGGTCATTACATCTGCACCAGCGGAGATATGAGTCGTCGCCGCTTCAGAGGCAAGCGCCACGTCCGAGAAAGAGCCGATGTAGTTCACGTTCACAACGGCTGCCGGGTTGGTCGCCAACACACCAGCTTTGAATCCATCCACATAAAGTTTCGCATCGCCCACTTCGATGGGTCCTACAACGCCGATGGTTCCAGATTTGGAAAGGGTCGCAGCCAACACGCCGTTGACGTAGCCGCCTTCCTGTGAAGCCGCTTCATACGCGAAGATATTGGGTTGTCCAAAGGTTTCAGCGGTGGTGCCCCAGGCAAAGCTGGTTTCGGGGAAGTCAGGAGCGATCTCCTGCAATGAGGAGCCGTATTGTGAACCATGCGCGATCACAAGGTCGTAGCCCTGTGAAGCGTAATCGCGGATCGCCGCAGCGGCATCATCCACAACGAACATGTTCTCGGAGTACACGATCTCGAACATCTCAGGTCCGCCCATTTCTTCTTGAATGCGCATCAGGGCATCGTACATGCTCTGGCTGAACGCAAGATCATTGATGGCACTCGGCATCACCACAGCCACGCGGAAGGGTTCCGCAGGGGCAGCTTCGGTGGCTGCTTCAGTAGCAGCGGCTTCCGTCGCCGGAGCTTCAGTGGCTTCAGCGGGGGCTTCGGTAGCGGCGGGAGCACCACAAGCGCTCAGCACGAGTGAGAGCGCCACGATCAGGGTCAAAATCCAAGCAAACTTTTTCATCATCTTCTCCTATTGTTTATGGAACGAATTGATTTTCAATTTGAACACGGACGTTGAAGTACACTTTCGATTGAGCTGCCTCCTTACCGGGATTCAACTTTCCCGCTCAAAAGGTTTGGATAAAGCCGATGGAGAACGCACCCTGGAGACGGTCGCGACCAACACCAGAATTGTCAACACATACGGCATCATGACCGCAATATCAGATGGGATGGGGATACCCAGCACCTGGATCCACAACTGCAAAGAATTAACCATGCTGAAAAGCAATGCACCGCCCAACACACCAGCAGGTTTCCAGCCGCCAAAATAAACCAACGCCACGGCAATAAAACCAAGTCCGCTGGTCATGTTCTGTTGAAAAACATTTAGTAACGCGATCGAAAGCGAAGCCCCCGCAATACCTGAAAGAATGCCGCCCAGGGTTATCGTAAAGTAACGCACCCGCGCCACATTCACGCCGAGAGAGTCGGCTGCATCAGGATTCTCACCCACCGCGCGAATCTTCAAACCAAGCGTCGTCTTATTCAAAACGAACCACGCCAGCGGCACAAGCAAATATGCGCCATACACCAAAATATTCTGGTTGAAGAGGATTTCACCGATCCCTGGAATTTCACTCAAAACAGGGAAATAAAGCTTCGGGAACCCCTGCACGGTCTCCACTGTTCCCATCAAACGCTGGAAGAGTAATTCGCTCATTCCCAACCCGAAGAGATAAAACCCAATGCCGCTGATCCCCTGTTGGGCATGCAGGTTTACAGTCACGAATGCCATTGCCAGCCCCATTGCCGCACCGACAACAATGGCAGCCAACAACCCAAGCCATAAGTTTCCCGTTGTAAACGCCACGTAGAATGCCGCAAAACAACCAAGCAGCATCTGTCCTTCCACACCTAAATTCAACACGCCACTCTTTTGGCTGAACGTTTCACCAATGGCGGCATACAAATAAGGAGTTGCCAAACGGATACCCGACGCAAGAATGCCGATCAATACCGTGGTGGATAAGAGGTCTGTGATCATTGATTCGCCTCTTTCTGGACTTGATTCTGATCCTGTTTCGATGGTGCTTCCGCATCTGGAGCTGCCGCCATTCGGCGTCGCTGCCTGCGCCTTCGCCAGATCTCACTGCTCACCACAAAGACAACCACCAGACCGTTCAAGACTGTGATCAACGCCGAAGGAACCTGCACCATCCTCTGCATCTTATTCGCCCCTACCAACAATGCGCCAAACAAGATCGACGCCGGAATGGACCACAACGGATGAAGCTGCCCAAACAACGCCGCCACGATCCCATTGAAACCCGCTGACCCCGTAAAACCCGAAGCAGACCCGTCCGTGATCATGCGGTAGTTAACACCATACACTTGCACCGCACCAGCCAACCCAGCAAAAGCACCGCTCAACAACAAAGCCAACACCATATAGCGCGGAACCTTGATCCCCGCATAACGAGAGGCATGAGGGCTTTGTCCTACTGCACGGATGCGATACCCAAGTGTGGTACGCCATAACAGAATGTAAACCAAAACAGCCAGAATAACGGCGATCAATGCACCTGCATGTAACCGAGTAGGCGCCAAACGCGCCAGATGAAATGCATCTTCAAGCCGCGCCGTCTGTGGGATCTTGGAAGCCAACTCTGCCTGTGAAGGATCGATCATTGGTCCGCGCAGCAGGAAATTCATCAACTGCACAGCGATGGCATTCATCATCACCGTGCTCAAAATTTCATTAACGTTGAAGTACGCCTTGAGAACGCCCGGTATACCACCCCACACCGCGCCGCCCAAAAAACCAGCGAGCATTGCGAGGGTGATCACCAACCACCCGGGCAGACCGGTAAAGGTCAAACCGATCCATGTCGCCAGTACCGCACCAATAATCATCTGTCCTTCGCCGCCGATATTGATCACATCACCGCGGAAAGAGATACAAATACCCAATGCCACCAGGAGCAATGGTGTAGCCTTTACCAGAGTTTCGGCAAAAGCATTCGTACTGCCAAATGCCCCATCCCACAAAGCGGCGTATGCCTCAATAGGGTTAACCTTAAGGACAAGCAACATCAGTGCTCCCACCGCCAACGCCGCCAATGTGGCGAGGATCGGCAGTAGTGCGTCAATCAGAGTTTCAAATCGTAATCGCATCAAGATATTCCTCACAGGCGCTGGATTTTGGTTTAACCGGCACAGATCCGTGGATCAACTCCACGTCTGTACCAAACTCAAACGCAGGACTGAATCGTCAAAATTGTTCACACCATATGCAATCGGAAGATTGTTCATACCGTAAAAAGTCACATCCAATTGCAAGATCGCTCTTTCTGCCTTGCCCCCCAAATGCTTAAGTGCGTCTGCACCGATCAGTGTTGAACGAATATCGGTTATGGCAAACGCAATTTTCTGATGGAAATAATTATTGAAAATATCCCGAATGTGAAGTCCCCCATCCACCTTATCCAATGGCTCGCGCAGCAAGGTTGAAGGTATGGCATTATCCGCCAAAATGACCGCACGTTGGTCGGCACGAAAAACACGCTGAAAATGGATCAACTCATCGCCGGGCTCAAGTGCAAGCACAAGCGCTTCTTTTTCAGTGGCAGGTTTACGCTCGATCGAAATCAACTGAATGGACGATTTATACCCATTGCCCTCGATCAGCTGCACCAAATCCCACAGATTTCCAAATTGCGCACTAGCTTCCTTTATACGTGCATTGACAAAGGTACCATTCCCCTGTTTACGAAGGATCATGCCATTGGCAGCCAATTTGGCAAGCGCTGTCCGCACAGTGGCGCGGCTTACACCCAACTCGTCCGATAGTTCACTCTCCGAAGGAATGCGACTTCCAGGCGAATAGGTCCCGTCCCGAATGCGTTCCAGGAGGATCTCATCGACTTGATTGGATACGGTCCGTGTCTGAATGAGATTCATAAGTAGGTTTATGGTAAGAGGATAGTCGTCTGACGTTTTTGTACAATATTACACAAGGCTGTTCAAGTGACATTCATCCTAGTTTAGAAGTGCTCGGATGTGACAAAAGCGACGGACAAAAAAACACCCCGCAGGAAACCTTCCACGCGGGGTGTTACTTCATTCAACTGAGCGAAGCGCTGTATTTAATCCCTCTCGAAAGGAACGCCCAACGCTGCCGGGGGCGATGCCCGCATGGCTCGCAACACCTTGGCGGTAACCTTACGTGCATTCTCGGGCATGGCAGCCAGTGTACGTTCCACCCATTCCGCATTGCCAATGTTGACTAACAATAGGGTTAGGATCATCAATGGGAAAGGTGCAACCTGTAAAACCTGCGAAGGTATTGTGGTTAACACAGGCTGCAAAACCAGACCAAGCCATTGCAAGAAGGCGAATAAATAAGCGCCAAACGCTGCACGGGCAGGGTTCCAACCGCCAAAAATGGTGATGGAAAGGGCGATCCAGCCAATGCCATCCAAGCCGGAGATCGTACCCATCCACCCGGCACGGACGCCGAGAGAATAGGTTGGACCCGCCAGACCAATCAACGCACCGCCAACAACCGTATAAACATATCGCATCACATTGACGTTCGCGCCGCGGATATATGCCGCAGCCGGTTTCTCGCCAATGCCTTGCAGCATCAAACCGGGGCGGGTACGGTAGATCCATAACCAGGCAAGGAAAATGGCAATGTAACTGAGATAGGTACTAAATTCCTGGCGGAAAAATAATGGTCCCAGAACGGGAATATCACCGATGATCGGAATTGGAAGTGCCTGCAAACGTGGACCTGGGACCCCCATGAATGGATTTCCAAGGAAATAAGCCAGGTCGCGACAAGTCAACGCCAGCACAAAGCCGATCGCCACCTGCGATTGCTTAAGCGTGATGCTGGCAAATGCCACAATGAGAGCAACAAGCGCGCCAATGAACATTCCGGCAAGAAAGCCAAGCAGCAGGCTGTCTGTTTTATATGCCACGGCAAATCCGCTCATGGCGGTTAACAGAATGGTGCCATTCATGGAAAGGTTGATGACCCCTGCACGTTCTGAGAGGGTCTCCCCCATCACCGCAAAAACGATGGGAGCCGCCGCGGCAAGCACGCCCGCCAAACCAACAAGAAGGGTTTCCTGATTCATAAATGCCTCATGCCTTCTTCACGAATTTTTGACGAACGCCCTCGGTGAGCAACACAAAGAGCACTAAAATACCCTGTAACACGCCGGAAAGAGACGAGTCCAGTTTCAAAACAATCGGGAGTTGAATGCTACCGATGTTCAGCGCCGCAAAGAAAAGCGCCACGGGTACAGCCCAGATCGCCTGATAATTAACCAGCATCGCCACCATCAAACCAAGATAACCGTATCCACTGGAGATGGCAGGAATGAGGCGATGATAAACCGCCGTCACCTGCAATGCTCCGGCAGCCCCGGCAAGCGCACCGCAGATAAGGAAAGAGTATAGGGAGTATTGCCAGGTGGGAATGCCAAGCAGGTACGCTGCGCGGATATTTTTCCCCACTGCCTTGATCTTCAAGCCGAAGTATGTGCCTTGTAAGATGAAATATACGATCACAATGGCAACGATCGCAATGGCAAGCGCCCAAGGGCTGATGCGGAGATCTGGCAGTTGCGGCAGAGAGAAGGTGTCTGGAAAAGGTTCTGTTCCACTCATGGATGCAACCCCTTCCCGCTTCCACGGGCCAAAAATAAGATACAGTGTCAATGCGGTTGAAACAAAGTTCAAGCCCAATCCGCCAAAAATCTCATTGACACCGCCAAAGGTTTTCAACATTCCCGCCAATGACGCCCATAAAGCGCCAACGATCATTCCGCCTAAAATAGAAAGCGTGATGATGATCGCAGGTGATAATGTGCTATCCACAAATTGACGCAACACCCAGACGGAGCCGATGGCACCCAGCACGATCTGACCTTCCACGCCGATATTCCAGAGCCCTGCCGAAAACGTGACAAGCAATCCCGCCGTCACCAACAGCAATGGGACAAAAGAAACCAGCACTTCGGCGAACTTGCGCATTGAGCCGATGGAACCGGTCAACATATTCTTATACGCATCCACAGGAGAAGCGCCGACAGCCACAAGGATCAACGAGACGAAACCCAGAGCAAGCAGAAAGGCTGCCAGTTGGAAGATGAAACCTCCAGCTTTAGACTTAAGCATTCGAGCCTCCTTTTTGAGGCCAGCCCTTGCCGCCGATCAATTGTCCTAGTTGCTCCACAGTAGTAGTCGCCGCATCAATGGGTTCTGACACCTTGCCGCTGAAAAAGACCAGAAGACGATCACTATACTGCAAGACTTCCTCCAGGTCAGATGAGATAAAAATGATCGCCGCGCCGTCCTGTTTGCAGCGGTCTTTGAGTTTGCTCCAGATATAGATGACCGATTCAATATCCAAGCCGCGGGTGGGGTGTTCAAGCAAAACCAAAGAGAGCGGCGTTTGGAGTAATGCCAATTCTGCACGCTGTTGGTTGCCGCCCGAAAGAGACTCCACTGTACTCGTGGGTGTGCCGCGGATATTAAAGGATTTGATCCGGTCTTCTGCCAATTTTTGTCCGGCGGCCCGATCAATGAATACACCTTTCGGCTCTTCTGCAAGGACAAAGTGATCTGTCAGGCTCAAGCCTGGGACCAAACCTTCTTCTAACCTTGCGGCGGGCAGAAAGTTGACGCCATCGTGTTTGAAGGCATGGTAGGGTTTCCCGGTCAGGTCTTTTCCCTTTAGGAGAACCTTGCCACCCACCGGGCGGACAAGCCCTGCACATGCGCGGATGAACATGCCTTGACCGGAACCTTCCAACCCGGCGAGACCCACGACCTCACCAGCACGCAAGTCCAGACTCACATTCTTGATCTTCAAACGCACATCTTCAAGTGAAATATCTTGAAGAGAAAGTACAGTGTCCCCCGTCTTGGCAGGCTGACGCTCACCGAGCGTCACTACCTTGCCGAACATCATCTCGACCAGTTTGGCGGTATCGAATGGCGGCTTCATTTCGCCAACCAATTCGCCTGCCCGCAGCACAGCGACCTGATTGCAGAGGAATTCAACATCCTCCAGTTTGTGTGAGACGAAAATGATGGTCATGCCCTGCTCTGCAAGTTTTTTGAGCGTGGCAAATAGTTTTTGTTTTTGAGAAGCACTGATTCCCGTGGTGGGTTCATCCAAAATAAGCACACGCGCACCCATCCACAACAGACGGATGATCTCCAACTGTTGTCGTTCGCCCACGGTCAGGGCATCTACATAATTATCGGGGTCAAGGGAAAAATCGAACTGTGTGGCAAGATCTGTGAAATCCTGCCGGGCAGAGGCGCGATTCGGAAAAAGACCACCCGAACGCCCCAGCAAAAAATTATCAAGAACGCGCATGGGCGGAAAATCCAGCGGGTCTTGATGCAACATACCCACGCCAACATGGATCGCATCAGCGGGAGATTGAATGACGACGGATTTACGATCGAGGATAATCTCGCCGCCAGAGTCGGCTTGGATAAAGCCAGAGAGGACTTTCATCAACGTGCTTTTGCCTGCGCCATTCTCTCCCAGAATCCCCTGAATCGTGCCGGACTGAATGACGAGGTTGATACCCTTATTCGCGTACGTCTTGCCAAAGTGCTTGTGAATGTTCTTAAGTTCGACGTTCATGGTCGGTGCGGGTCCTCCATGATGATTAATGAATGTAGGGGCGAGGAAACCTCGCCCCTACAAAGGGAACTACGTTATTCGGAAGCGCTCAAGCCTTCCATGCCTTCGAGCAGTTGCGGCAGGTACCAAACTTGCTGGTCAGAGGCAACTTCACCGTCGGCGAGGTAGGCGGTGCCATCCTGCAAGTTGATGGGACCAGACCAGAGGTTCAGCCCACCAGCGAGTTCGGTGATGAATTCATCCAACACGGCGGCGTCATCTTCAGCCAATGCGGGACCCTTCTCAAAGCCAACAATGGAAGTATCGGGGTTGTTGATATCAGCCCAATCAGGACTTGCCCAAAGGAACTGAGAAGACCATGAACCATCCTGAGCGGAGGTAATTGCCTTCACGTACTCCGGACCCCAATTGAAGTACGGAACACCGATACAAACTTCGGGAGCGGCTTCACAAGCAGCTACATAGTCATAGGCAACGCCAGAGACATTCTTGCCTTCAGCCTTGAGTTTCGCGGCTTCGCCAAGGTTGACGGGGTTATCAATACCGGAGATAACCACATCGTAATCGGTGGTGTAGAAGTCATTGGAAACCTGAACGGGGTCGAGGGTCACGCCAGGGATGTTGAACCAGAAGCCGATCCAGGTAACTTTGAATTCGAGGGAAGCGGGATCACCACCAGCCTTCTCATGGCAATACTTCGCGCCAAGGTAGGCAGAGGCTGCCAAGCGGCGGGTTTCATCGTTGATCAACGGTCCAAGATAACCGATCTTATGGGTCTCGGAAGCGAGAGCGGCGGCACAACCAGCCATCATCTTGCCGTATTCCATGCGTCCCATGATATTGGTCAGGTTCGGCATGGCTTCAAACGCCTTGCCATCGGACCAGACCTGATCGCCGGAAGCCATGATGACATAAACATCAGGGTGAGCTTTGGCAAAAGTGGTGGAAGCATCTTTCATATCATCCGAGTTGAAGATGACGAGCTTCGCGCCCTGGGCAACCAGTTCTTCAGCGAGCTGGTCGGGGGTGGTGCCGGGGCGGTCGGCGGGGTTGACCTTGTCCAGATAAAGCATGGTCGCGCCGAGGTTTTCTTCCACATACTTGCCGGCTTCGTAGTGAGCCTGACTCCAGCCGTTGTCGTTGTACGGACCAACGAGCAGCATACCGAAAACGAAAGGTTCGGCAGCAGCAGCTTCAGTGGCGGCAGGTGCCTCAGTGGCAGCAGCGGGGCTTCAGTGGCGGCAGGCGCCTCTTCAGTCGCAGGCAGGCTGACCACCACAGGCGGAAAGAACGAGCATCAGTGCCAACGCCAAAACGGCGAGGCGGGCAAAAAATTACGCATATTTCTTCTCCTTTTGAAATATATTTGTCTTGACAAGCCAAGGGAGGTGAAATTCTACGAAACCTTCCTCTAAGTTGTCTAAACAATTTTACCAAACTAATTCATTCGTGAAGAAAGTAACAACGCATTTTTAAGGTAAGCATCCAAATTCGTTTTGAACATCACTTATCACAGAAATTTGCTCTTGCGTACCTTCGGTTTCACGCTCGATACGCGCCCATAAATTGCACAATAACGGACCAACATAATTCTTTGAGATCTTGTACGATGCTTCGACAATTCTACCGCTTTTTCCAATCACCTTTATGAGCGTACCCTTCGATGAAAACGAACCATTCCAGCGGGTCGTTAGGGTGATCGTTCAGGGCGAACGCCACATCGCCCAAACGGGTAACAGTTTCCCAATCCCTTTTTTGACGTGCCAACTCGGCCTGCTCAAAATAACACCAATCCGGCTCCTGCGCGCCTCGATAAAACTGACGAGGTAACTGGTTCTGTTTCTCGAACAGGATCACACTCTGATCTGAAGCCCAGGCCGCATCGCGCACCGCAGGCGGCAAGTAGACGATTATCCACTTCCACTTCCGGGTCGATTACGCGGAAACAACCCGGCGGCTCAAAATTGACAACGAGAATATTATCAGTGTTGCCATGAAAGGTCGGACCAATGTAATACAACTGGTGCGGCTGTCCAGGGTCCAAGCTGGGGAGGGTTTTGCCAACACGAATGGATGCAAAATAAAGCATCACATTCATTTCACCGGGCGGGCTATATATCCAGTTTAATGGTCCCGTCAATGAATTATCAGAGTAATATGTCACTGGAATGTCATTGGAAAGCAAGATCGTGCCCTTCGCCAAGCCCGGAATGCGCTCACTCATTTGTGTGAAGAGTTCCTGCTGCGTTAGCCAGTCACTGCGATACACCTCTTCAAGTTGGAAATGACGACTGCCAGCAAAGCCGACCAACAGTGCAACCAGGATCATTTGTGCACGCGGGGTCCTGATCAGTGCGATCATGCTTGCCAGCAAAATGCTTGGAGCCAAGCATAAAGGGCAGCATAAAACGATCCAATGAGAAATTGAACTGCGGCACAACGCCGATCAACCAGACCGACCCGCCAGAGAGACCCCAGAAGACCAAGCCGATCCAACCGGCTTGTTTGGCGAAACCATTCCGCTGGCATCCTCTGCCTGGAACGCGAAGAGATAGGTTCCAGTGAAGAGAACGCTCAAGAATAACAGGACCAACATCAAAGACAGAGTGAGCGGTCCGAAATCAGTCATCCCAATGGTGAGAATGGGCAAGAGCCAGGCTTCGAACACAGTCCGCCAAAAGCTCAAGAGGATTTGGTTGAAGAAGAACAAGAGCCCGCGAAAAAGTCCGCTTTTAATTTATCGAGCAGGACATAGGGATAACTGGCATTTTGGAATTGAAAAAGAACATTCTCCAGAAAGTGACGCCCAGAAAAATGGTAAAGTACGGTAGGAAGTAAAGAATTGCCTTCTTTGTCCGTTCTTTAAAATGCCTGGCAGGAGTTGAAAAAGATGAACAGCCGCCCAAATTCCAGGAAGTAAAATACTCCATCGTCAACAAGTTGACAGCAGCAAGCAGGTATGAAGCTATGAAGTACAACCAACGCCGCTTCTCGTCTTTGACGGCAAGGATGGAAAAGTAAATGGAAAGCAAAAACGCCGAGAGCACAATGTAAAAATGGCTGTACATCAAGGCGATGAATTGCTGTCCCATGCCGGGGTGAACTAGAAAAAAGTAAACTTGCCCACAAGGCGGGTTTGGGATGTGCCGGGTAAAGCTCCCGCAGGATCTTCCATAACAAGACCGCTGTTACCCAACGCAGGAGGATGGCAAAAGTTGCCAGATCCACGGGTTGGGTCCGATGATCGGCAAGGTCAATTGATAGATCATCCCCAAAACGGACGGCTGGTGGTAAAGGTTTTTGTCAACATGGCTGGACCGAGCCGGTAATGGATCCACGCCCAGGGGAATTCATCCCAATAAAAACCACGTTGCCAAAAGAACAAGGCATAAGTAAAAACGGCAATAAACAGCAGGAACCAAACCGTACTACGCGGTGTAAAGGTGATGGAATTCAGACGGTTGGTAATTTTTTTCATGAAATCAATACAGACGTAGGTCACGCTGTCAGCGTGACCTATAGTTTACGGAACGATCTGAGTTCCTGTTTCGCCTTTCAATGCACGCCCAATGCTTTCGGGGTTGGTGATGAGGCTTCCTTGCCGCCATTTTCAAGGTACCAGATGGCTGCTTGAATTTTCGAGCCATTGAGCCCTTTGCGAAGTGCTTGCCTTCTTCAAGATAAGCCTTGGCTTCTGCCACGGTCATCTTTTCAAGCCATTTTTGTTCTGGTTTGCCAAAATTTATGGCTACACGCTCAACCGCTGTGGCGATCAGGAATAGATCAGCTTTTAGGGCTTGAGCAAGCAGAGAGGATGCAAAGTCTTTATCGATGACGGCTGCAGTACCAACAAGCTCGCCGTCGCCGCGGTCAATCACGGGGATTCCGCCGCCGCCAACCGTGATCACGATCTGTCCGGCGTCGATCAATGTTTTGACGGCATCAAGTTCAACGATCTCTTTGGGCAATGGAGAGGCCACCACCCGCCTCCAGCCACGTCCGGCATCTTCGACCACAGACCAACCCATTTCTTTTCACGGCGTTTGGCTTCGGCTTCATCCATGAAAGAGCCGATGGGCTTGGTAGGCTTGCTAAATGCCGTGTCGTTTTTGTCGACCAGCATTTGGGTGACGACCGTTGCAGCTTTTCGGTTGACCTTGCGTTTTAAAGAATTCATTTCGGAGTGCCTGCTGGAATTCGTACCCGATCGCGCCTTGCGAATCAGCACCGCAGACATCCAACGGGACTTCATGCATTCCTTCAGCTTTTGCTGCGATCTCTGAACGGCGAAGAATAAACCCCACCTGCGGTCCATTGCCGTGTCCGATGGCAAGATTCCAGCCTGCTTCGATCATATCGACGAGATGGATGGATGTCCCGCAGGGGCGGTTTCCTGATCTTCCCGTTATCGCTTTTTTTATCGCCTTGCCCCCTGCCCTCAGCCAGCGATTATGGCGAGCGGATTAACCGTGCTTAGTACGGCGCTGGTCCATCAGTACCAAATGATGATTACATTGATTAACAGCCGGTGCCTGGTCGTCAAAGAAGATGATAACCCCTTAATAACCGTTTTTTCGATGCGCAGCGTCGCCGCATTAACAGATTCGGAGGGATTGGCAACACTTTTTCACTTCCCGGCCTTCGATGCTCGTACGCCGTCACTCTGGCGTTGGTGCGCGTCGTGGAGGCTCCAAGAGCTGTCGTTTGTGGTTGCTGCTCCAAGTGCCCTGGCTGGTCAGAGCCTTTTCTTTAATGTACTTCAGACGATGAGCTGGCTGCCGGTGAGCCACAAGAGGAGTTACCAGCTCCCCAATTGGCCTCGTCCTCATGCTCCAACCCGTCCTGGGTGGCTCCAGTCCCCAACGCGGACAGCGCTGATACGCCTCGGAATCTGCCAGTCTGGAAACGTATCGTCAGGGTGAACAGCGTCCCCGTCTTGACCACGAAAACACGATTGTCCACTTCGGCCAAACAAATTTCCGCAATGAAGTGCTTGAAATTGGTATTAAGACCGACACCGCCGCCGCACGTCTACGTGATTGGTAGGACAGGTATGGGCAAGACGACCCTTTTGGAGAACATGCTTTTAGCGGATATTTACGCTGGTCATGGTTGCTGTTACGTGGATCCACCGGTGATACCGCTGAGAAGATTTTGGATTGCATTCCGGCGTGGCGTATTAATGGCGTCGTCCACTTTAATCCATCAGATGAGCACCGATTGCTTTCAATATTCTGAAGCAATTGGTCCGACCCAAGAAGAACTTGGTGGCTAGCCCTCTCATGTCGGTCTTTAAAGATCTGGGAGGAACGTGTGGAGTGCGCGTGTGGAGTACGATTTTGAACAACACTATTTTAGCGCTTTTGGATACTCCGGGAACCACCATGCCTGGTGTGAATCGCATGTTGTCGGACAAGATTACCGTTTAGAGATCGTTAAAAACATCAAAGATCCCATCGTTAAGCAGTTCTGGGTCCAGGGTTTGCCGCTTATTGCTAAGTTTGCTACGGAAGCCGTAGCGCGATTAAACAAGATCCGGTCAATTTATTTCGTCCGAGGTTATTCGCAAATCGTTGTTGCGCAGGCAAATTCTTCCATCAATCTTCGGGAGATCGTGGATGGGCAAGATCTTCAATTATCAACCTTTCAAGAGGTCGAGGGGTGGAGATGCTCGCCTCTTAAGGCGGCATGCTGCATCACTAAAATGCAGGTTGCGCCCAAGTGGAGCGCAGTCAGCATGCCAGAAAAAAGAGCGCCGCGATTTTTATCTCTACGTGGATGAATCCGAAAACCTTGCCGTCGATTCCTTTGCGAGCAATCTTTCCGGGGCTCGTAAGTATCGTTTAGGTTTAAACATGGCTCACCAATACATTAGCAGCTGTCGAACCAGTGCGTGATGCCGTTTTCGGTAACGTCTGGTACGATTATCTCGTTCCGCGTGGGTAGGATGAGTTTCCTAGAAACTGAGTTTGCGCCGCGCTTTACCGCCAACGATATTTCTAAACCTGCCAAACGCTATCCCCTCCAAGCTAATGATCGACATGTTGCTAGTCAACCATTTTCAGCGCTACTTTGCCGCCGATTGCCCAGCGTACTGGTTCCATGGAGAAGGTTGTCCAGCAGTCGCGCGAGCGTTACGGTGGTAATCGTCAACAGATTCAGGGATAAGGTCGCCGTTTGGAGCGGCTTCGGTCAGGAACGACGTTGATGAAAAAATGGCTGAGGTATCAAAAGGCCAGGAAAGAGGCCAAGAAAGAGCGCTACATGCATGAGTACACCTGCCCGCGCTGCGGGCACCGTCTTTAAGTTGCCAATTGAACTTGATCGTTCCCGGCCAATTTATTGGCGACCTGTAAGCCAATCATCAGATTCCGAACGTCAAAGGCGTGGCGGCAAGCCAAGTGGCGGAGGTAAGGGTGCACCACCTAGTGGTAGCGCTAAGCCAGGCGGGGGAGGCAGTGACCGTTCCGTGATCGTC
The DNA here is from genome assembly GCF_016702885.1 of Candidatus Villigracilis vicinus. Lineage (NCBI taxonomy): Bacteria > Bacillati > Chloroflexota > Anaerolineae > Anaerolineales > Candidatus Villigracilaceae > Candidatus Villigracilis > Candidatus Villigracilis vicinus. Next base: position 18,465 of record NZ_JADJDD010000003.1, on the reverse strand, counting down.
AACCGCAGCCAGTGGTCACGCGTCCGCCATCCGTGCGTGATGGTGAGATTGTGGTTAAGCCAGCTCCTGTCGGCGAAAAAGTGCGTCGCTTGCTGATCTTGGTAGTAACAAAATGCCGGTCAAGAAGCGCCAAAGCCGCAGGCTCCTAAGATTGATCAGCCTGTTCAGCGAGCGGTCAAGCAGGTATCACCAGCACCAGCGCGACCACAGGCAGAACAACCAAAGGTTGAGGGCTCCACAGCCGCCAGCAGCTACCTCGAGCGCCAAGGTTGCCGTCTTGCCAAATGAACGTATTACCTTTTAGGTATGACAGTCCTGCAGGCAGTGGTTCTTGGCGTGGTACAGGGATTACCGAGTTTCTTCCTGTCTCAAGCTCGGGGCATTTGCTTATTGTGCCAGCGCTTTTAGGGCTGGCCAGAGCAGGCGCTAGCCTTTGATGTTGCTGTTCATGTTGCTACGCTTATTGCCGTCATCGTGGCGCTTAGAGAAGATATTTGGCACGTTAGTTCGCGAGCTGTTAAAAGTGCTGGGCCAGAGCGCAGCTTAATTATCAAGATCATCATCGCCACGATCCCAGCCGCCCTTGTCGCCTTCGCGCTTGGTGACCTTCTTGATCTGGCACGTACGCCACTTGTTGTTGGCGTAGCCTTGATCTTCTGGGGTGTTCTTCTTGGTGATGGATTACTTTGCCAAAGGCCGTAAGTCAACGCTCATTGCTCAGACTTCATGGCGAGATGCGATCCTCTTGGGCATTGCTCAAGCGCTCGCGCTGATCCCGGGGACGTCACGTTCCGGGGTTACGGTCACAACTGGTTTAGCGCTCGGATTATCTCGAGAAACTGCCGCGCGCTTTCGTTCCTACTAGCCATTCCCGCCATTGCTGGCGCTGGTCAGCTGACCACGATCGACTCCATACAAAACGGACTCGATGTTGAAATGCTACCTTTGATCGTGGGTTTCCTTAGTGCTATGTTCTCGGGACTGCTAGCGATTCGTCTGTTCTTGTATGTTGCCAAGCACGCCTCGCTCATGAGCTTTGCTGTGTATCGGGTGTTTGTTGGAATTCTTATCCTTTGGTGGTTCATGTAATTTGTATGTTGACTCGCGAAATAGCTCCCTGGGTAGATTACGCTCTGCTAGATTCTGGTAACGGCGAGAAGCTCGAGCGTTTTGGTGATGTCATTATGATTCGCCCTGATCCGCAGGCCATGTGGCCGCGTGAGGGTCGTAAAGAATGGGAGAGCGCGCATTTAACATACAAGCGCCAGGTTCGAGAAGGCGAGTGGCTTGTAAAGCATGAGGTACCACCTATGTGGACGATCGGTTGGGAGGATTTAGTGTTCCGCATTCGTCCAACGTCCTTTAAGCACACTGGCCTGTTTCCTGAGCAAGCAAGTAACTGGCAGTGGCTACGCAAGCACCTGAAGCCAGGCATGCGCGTTTTAAACCTGTTTGGATACACCGGCGGCGCCTCGGTAGCGGCAGCTAGCGTTGACTGTGATGTCACGCACGTTGATGCCAGTAAGCCAGTTGTCACATGGGGTCGAGAAAACCTTGAAACCTCAAACTTGCAAGAGAAGAAAGTCCGTTGGATTGTTGATGATGCGCAGAAGTTTGTGGCTCGTGAAATTCGTCGTGAAAGTAAATACGATGTTATTTTGATGGATCCACCAGCCTTTGGTCGTGGGCCAGAGGGTGAGGTGTGGCAATTTGAGGATCATCTTGCTGCGCTCCTTGCCGGCTGTCGTCAGCTTTTGAAGGAAGAGTCAGGAATGCTCCTCGTGAACGCCTACTCACTCGGTTTTCCAGCGCTCGCCGTTGAGAATATTGTTAAGACCACCGTGCCACAGCTACGATCGAAAGCGCTGAACTCACGCTTGAGGAGCAAACGCAACGTAGATTTCTGCTCCCAACCGGCGTCGTCGTGCGCGCCACTTGGTAAGCATGCGTATTCTCTTTGAAGACAATCACCTCATTGCCGTAAATAAGCCCCACGGCATGCCAACCCAAGGCGATTCATCTCAAGATCGTGATCTTTTGAATTGGGTAAAGGATGACATCAAGGTGCGTCACAATAAACCAGGCAATGTTTTCGTCGGTCTTCTTCATCGTTTGGATCGTCCGGTTGGGGGAGTGGTGCTATTGCTAAAACAAGTAAGGCCGCTAGTCGGCTATCCGATCAAATTCGTCGCCACACCGTTGAGAAGGTGTATTGGGCAGTGGTTGAGGGTGTGCCAAAGCAGCCAAAGGGAAGTGTGGTGCAGTGGCTTGTGAAGGATGAGGGCAAAGAATATCGTTACTGCTTTTGATGATGAGGTACCAGGGTCGCTCAAGGCAGAGTTGACCTACACAGTTTTACAAACAAAAGATCAGCTATCAATTGTTGAAGTGTATCCAAAAACTGGCCGACCACATCAGATTCGGGTGGCTATGAAGTCTCTCGGTACGCCGATTGCAGGAGATGCTAAATACGGTGCCTCACTCAAGCTACTTGCTGATGATGGTGGCCCAGCGATTGCGCTTTTTGCTCGTTCATTTGGTTTTGAACACCCCATAACAAAAACTCGGCAGACCGTGGTTGCCGAGCCTTCGCTTGCCATCTATCGTGATTTTGAACGAGGTTGAACTTTGCGTTGCGTGGTCCATTGGTCAACAACGCTTTTGACGTCATCAATAGTGACCGTGTCTTCAGCGGTTGAAGCCGCGGCGTGTATCACGCCTAAGGCTTTGCCATGTTGATGGTCAGGACATTCAATCGCAACTTTGGCAGAGGCTTCGTCGATAACGTCAATCGCCTTATCAGGCAGAAATCGGCCAGTGATCTTTTCTGATAACGTGATCGCAGCTTCCAGTGTCTTGTCAGGAATTTTAACGCCATGAAAAGCCTCATACGCTGGTCAAAGAGATTGCAGCATGTGTAGAGCTTGTTTTGCTGTTGGTTCGTCCACGAGCACCGGCTGCAGTCGACGATCAAGTGCTGCATCTGGGTGTATGTACTCTTCGTACTCATCCCAGGTAGTTGCGCCAATGATCTGTAAATCACCTCGGCTAAGCGCTGGCTTTAAAATATCACTAATATTCACTGCACCCTCCGTGCCCTTGGCTTGTTCCAGGATGTGGATCTCATCGATAAACAGAATCGTCGTGCGTGGCGCCTCCTCTAGAGTTTTAAGGATCTCACGCAAACGCTGTTCAAGTTCGCCACGGTATTTGGTGTCACTCATGACAGCGGGCTAGATCAAGAGATAATACACGTTTTCCGACTAGTCCTTTTGGGACATCTTCATCAATAATACGTTTTGCTAATCCGTGCACAATAGCGGTTTTGCCAACACCTGGGGCTCAAGTAGCAGCGGTTGTTCTTTGTTCGTCTCATGAGAACATGAATAACCCTGTCAATTTCTTTCTCACGACCATTAAAGGGATCAAGTAATCCTTGAGCCGCCTGGGCCGTAAGATCTGTGCCATAGGCGTTACTAATAACGCCCTTGCGCTTAATGGACTGGAGGAAAATCAAAACAACAAAAACCAAAGCCGCGATCCCAATAACTGAAATGACGGCTTCCTCCATAGTAAGAAATTATCGACCGTAGCCCGGCACGTTGTATCCAGGTGTTGGTGTGTTGTATCCAGGCGTTGTTGGCGTATAACACGGTACTTTGATGTAGCCAGAAGGGGCGTTATAGCCGGGAACAAGACAGGTATTGTTACAAGGAACTTTAATATAGCCAGAGGTGCTATATCCCGGAACCCGACAAATATCACCAGAATATGGCTTAAAACGAATGTTGAGTAAGTTCGGACGGATCGTAAGAGCCGCCGCCGCCGCTGCCAGCATCATGGCACCTCCGACAGCTACAACCGTACTTGTCTTAATTATCGCTTTCGTTTTGGTTACCTTCCGCATAGCGTACAAACTCAAATAAATGAATGTCACGTTGAATAAGCTGATACTGTTCACATTCTACCTTAAGTTGATCGATAAAATCAGTTGACCATGGCCAGTAGGTGTGAATAACGACATAGATACGATCGATATCAGTTTTTTCAAACAGCGCCTCGATCGGGTCTGTTGAGCCGCTATAAATAAGATCGGTATAGTACGGATATAATTTTCCTCCGGTTGGAATGGCGTACCACAGTACAGATTCGCCTTCAAAATTGTGATAGGCCGCAAAGCCAAACTCCTGTAGCGCCGCTGCGCTGGTCATCTGATTTGATAAGACAAGATAGTCATCGCCCCGCTCATAGCTTCAATAGTGTGAACTGCCGCTATATCAGCAGCGCTCACGCTCGGCGAGTAGGAGGCGGCCTTGGCGTTGTATTGCGGATAGCTAAAGTACCAAGACAGCGTGATGGTCGCCGCTAGTAGCGAATAGCTAGCGCGTATCGCCCTGAGAAGTGGTGATATTAGTAGCGCAAGAATCGGAGCAGCACCTAGGTAGAGCGACTGCAGTAGACGCAGCGCAAACTCATGTTGTTCATGGGCGATGATGTCTTTGTAAACAAAGAGCGTTGACGTGAGATAGATAGTCGCAAGCGTGCTGAGAATGAAGATGAGCCACGGGATGGTTGATGGATAGCGTTTAGCAAGAAATAATGAAGCAATAGCGGCAACGACGATACCAAAGACCGGTTGCCAGTAGCGGTGCCAATAGATGAGATGATATGAAAATTTAATCAGCGGACTGTAGCCAGGAAAGGGGTTAGCAAATAGAATTTTAAAGCCATGAACATTTGCAATCAGTGCCCCGAGGTCAATGCGAACACCATTACTGTGTTGATAGATCGCAAGTAGGAGTGGTAGCGCGATGGCATTAGCAATGAAGAAAAGAATCAAGACAAGAATTTTACGAGAAACTGTTATCTGTCTTAGATATAGGTAGCTAGCGGCCAGTAGAATAAGGGTCGCGCACCTAAAAGGGGGTGAAATAAGCATGAGACGCTAGCAAGCAGCAGCATGACTAGACCAGCACTTCTCGTGTGTGTAAGTGGCGCAAGAAACAGCGCTCCAGCATAGATGACATAGGTAAAGGTAAATGGAACGGTGAAGGTGAAGAGCATGAACGGAATAAAAAGTGCTAACGCCCACCCAAAACGTGCCGCAGGCTCTGGTAACTTCCAGCCGTCACGCAGACCAAGATAGGCGGACCAAGGCAGGAAAATCGAGGCCAGTAGCGGGAGGATCCAGATGTCGATCAGGTTAATCGGCAGTCTGGCAAGAAAGTGTAGGCTACCAATGAGCGCATACTGACCGCTATACAAAAAACGTTGCGGATAGATGAAACCATCATTAATAAGGGCTGTCTCAGCGGCCCGGTGAATGAAGGGATCAAAGCCAAAGCCTACTCCGTACACAAAGCATGAGAGCGCAACCGCGAGAAATGTCTGCGAGCACGCTGGCCAGATCCAAGCGGTGTTTGTCTGACGTTGTAGGGCAAGTACGCCCGCGGTACCAATAAAGAAGAAAGCAAAGTTCGTAGGTGGAAAGATCATCCACGGCGTAATCAGCGCTCCATCATATCGGCTAAGAATAAGAAGCAGGAGGACGGTTGCTTGGCTAAAGATAGTTCCTGCTAGCACCAGGCGTTCATTGCCGCTTAGCGCTAAGAGGTTATGAAAGGATAGCGTGGGCACTGAGAAGGGTTTAGTATTTTTTCCAAGTAACACCAAAGCCATTGTCATAACTAATAGCAGCAGTAGGGTGCTATGGGTGGTGACACCAATTGTGAAATAAGTGCTAAGCGTTGCGAATGTTAGGCTAGAGAAGATAGTGATTCCGGCCAGAAAGATTCGCAGATCACGCTGCGGCACACGCTTAAAGATCGAACGGCAAAGAATGACAAGAAACCCAAAGAGCCAAGTCGTAAAACCTAACGTCGCAAGTGGGGGGAGATGAAAGAGCGAACCGCTGCTCGTAGCGACAAAACCGAGGGCAACGATGACGGCGGGAGACAGGAATTCGAAAAACGCATAGCTTCTCAAGGGTTGGCAGGAAGATATTTTTTGCGTATACTAGCACGTTATGAGCAACACTCGCGTTCTTCTCAGGCTAAGTGGCGGCGTCGACAGCAGCGTGTCGGCGATTTTGTTGTTGCAGGCAGGGTATGAGGTGATTGGTGGCTTCATGAAAAATTGGAGCGATGGTAGCGATGGGCCGGAGTGTTCCTGGCGCACCGAGCGACGTGATGCGATGCGTGTTGCTGATCAACTCGGTATCCCATTCCACACTTTTGATTTTGAAGCTGAGTATCGACAGCGTGTCTACGAATACATGATCGCTGAGTACAAAGCTGGTCGTACGCCAAACCCTGACGTACTGTGCAATAAGTACATGAAGTTTGATCTCTTCATGAAAGAGGCAGATAAGCTTGGTTGTGATTTTGTGGCCACCGGTCACTACGCTCGCAAAGTCGTTGATGAACAGGGAGTAGCGCATCTTTTAGCTGGCCTCGATCAAAACAAGGATCAAACCTACTTTTTGTGTCAGTTGAATCAGGATCAGATCCGTCGTTCACTTTTTCCGATCGGTGATTTAGAGAAAACCAAGGTTCGCGAAATCGCGCATGAGGCAAAGCTCGTCGTCGCGGATAAGAAAGATAGTCAGGGTATTTGTTTCGTTGGCAAAGTCGAGATGCAAGATTTTCTTGAGGCACGCATTGCGCCACACGACGGCAATATCGTGACAACGGATGGTAAAGTGCTCGGTCAGCATCGTGGTTTTGAGTTTTATACGATCGGCCAGCGTGAAGGTTTAGGCATTGGTGGCGGAACCCGCTGTACGTTGTTGATCGCAAGCCAGAGACAAACGAGGTAGTTGTGGCGCTTGGCGATGAAGATCCAGCTCTCTACAAGTCAGAACTCACCGCTACTCCCGCCAGCACGCCGCCCCGCCGACTGTTCTTCACTCTTCCCACCCCCCAACGCCGCCCCGACCGCCGGCCCCCCCCCCCCCCCCCCTCAGCGCGCCGTCGCCCCTGGCAATCTCATGCTTTTACGTGGGGAAGAGCCATTGGATCAGGATTGCTGGTCGAGGTGTTCCCGGGAAAAATTTTGCCACCGTCGACTATAACGTTCCGTCCCGAACCTCAACAAAGCATCACGGCCCGCGGCCGCTACCGCCAAAACACTCGCCCTCCATGATCGACATGGAAAGATTCTTTGAAGAAATCCTACGGACTCCCAGCTAGCTGTAAAATTTTTCGATAGACGGTAGCGAAGGTGATTACCAGCCAGTGACAGTGGCCAGATCTCGTCGCGTATTAGACAACCTCGACGATCATTGGCGGGCGGATTTTACCACCCCCCATCAAGCCGCAATTTTATTACGGCATGAGTAAGGCGCCCGCTTTTCGCCGGCAATAAGCGCATTGCCGTTGTAACGCTTTGACATTCTCGCCGTCAAACAACAATTCCGTTGCCCAGAGTGCTCGAGCTAGTCGGAGGTTGGTTCAAAGAGTAATAAGGATGAGATGTCATCCAGGATAGATTTCTCGAAAAAATTGCGCACAGTTTTCAGAAGCCGAACTAGAGTAGACGTCACTGAAAAATATAATATTGGGCCCTGGTCCCCAAGAGCGCATTCGCAACTTCTGCATTATTGCTCACATTGATCACGGAAAATCCACACTTTCCGATCGTCTTTTGGAGTTAACAAAAACCGTGGAAAGCCGCCAGATGAAGGATCAACTCCTTGATTCCATGGATATTGAGCGGGAGCGCGGTATCACGATCAAGCTCGCCCCGGCGCTCATGAAATGGACCAAAGATGGCACGGAGTACACGCTGAACCTGATCGATACTCCAGGGCATTGACTTCAACTACGAAGTATCGCGTTCGCTCGCCGCTGTTGATGGCGCTGTTTTACTTGTCGACTCAACCCAGGGCGTTCAGGCACAAACCGTCGCTAACCTCTATTTAGCAATGGAGGAGAATTTGGAGATCATCCCGGTTTTAAACAAGATCGATCTGCCAGCGGCTGATGTGCCGCGCCGTAAGGCTGAGCTCATGAAACTTATTGGCTGCGGAAGAAGACATCTTAGCGGTCTCCGGAAAAACTGGCGAGGGCGTGCCAGCGCTACTTGATCGTGTAATCGAACGCGTGCCACCACCGGTTGGTGAAGCTACTGGTGCTCCGCGTGCTGTCATTTTTGATTCCGCCTACGATGATTACAAAGGCGTTGTTGCCTACGTGCGCGTTATCGACGGTAAGTTCAACAAGCGCGACAAGATTCGCATGGTCGCAACGGACGCTGAGGGCGAAATCTTAGAGCTCGGCGCTTTGAAGCCAAAGTTTTCTCCGCTTGAATATTTAGAAACCGGTCAGATCGGTTACATTGTTACTGGCTTGAAAGACATTCGTGCCTGTCGCGTGGGCGACACCATTACGGTGGACGGCAATGTTGTGCAGCCGCTTGAGGGTTACCGTGAAGTTCGCCCGATGGTCTTTGCTGGCGTCTTCCAGCCTCCGGCGACGAATATCCAGAGCTTCGTGAAGCGATGGATCGTTTAAAGTTGAACGATGCTGCGCTTGTCTATGAGCCTGAGCATTCACCAGCGCTTGGTTACGGTTTCCGTTGTGGATTCTTGGGCATGCTGCACCTGGAAATTCTCAAGGAGCGCTTGAGTCGTGAATACAATCTTGATCTTGTTGTTACTCTCCATCCGTTGCTTACCGTGTCTTCATGAACAACAAGCCCGGAGAATATCATGTTATTAAAGGCGCACTTGATCTCCCGGATCCCGGCTTAACTGAGCACGTTGAAGAGCCATGGGCAAAAGTGGATATTATTACACCAGCTGACTACATCGGTAACGTCATGTCACTTTGTCAGGAGCGCCGTGGCGTGTATCTGAATACCGAGTACCTATCAGAAGGTCGGGCCATGTTGCACTACGAGATTCCACTCTCAAGCCATCATTGTGGACTTTAACGATCGTCTAAAGGTTGCCACTGCCGGTTACGCGTCACTCACTTAGGAGTATTCACCCGTGAAGCTGATATTGTGAAGCTTGATATCGCCGTTGCCGACGATCGCGTAGATGCCTTTGCAAGTTTGGTCTACCGAGAAGATGCGGAGCGCATTGGGCGACGTGTACTCGAGATTTTGCAAGAGAGCATTCCGCGTACGCAATTCGTTATCAAACTTCAGGCTACGGTTGGTGGTAAAGTAGTGGCCGGTGAACGGATCAGTGCACTACGTAAAGATGTGACCGCAGGTTTATACGGCGGTGACGCTACCCGTAAACTGAAACTTCTTGAAAAGCAGAAGAAAGGTAAGAAGAAGATGATGAGCATGGGTGTTGGCAAGGTTGATATTCCAGGTGAGGCTTATCTAAAAGTATTAAAGAGATAGTATGAACGTGCACGAAAAACGTCGTAAGCGGCTGATGGCGGTTCTGGCCGGGCTTATCTTGTTCTCCATGATTATCTCCATGGTTGCCTACTCATCTTTCTAAAAGCGATCATAATCACTTGTGTTTGAAACACTCAGGGCTAAAACTTGGTCCTGAGTGTTTTATTTCTACAGTAAAGTCATCCCCAGTGACTCCTAACAAAATACCACCCACTTTTAGTATGCTTCTCTTTGTGAGGATTGGGGTCTTGAATTTGTGGCGTATTTCTAGGAAAATCATAGCAATACGTTAAATACTAAGGCGATTTCTGTGTCCAAAGTCTGGTCAATCGCGCCCCGAGTCTCACAAGACATCGTGGCGCATCTTTTGCAAAGTCGCGGCGTTCAAGAAGCCGAGGTGTTTTTACACCCGGATTGGGAGCGCGATACCTATGCGCCAGCAGTTTTTTCGGCCATGGAGCAGGCGGTTGATCGCGTCCTTTTTGCGTTAAAAAATGGGGAAGCGATCGTGATTCACGGGGACTATGACGCTGACGGCGTTTCCGGTTCAACGCTTCTCTACACCGCACTTCGTGATATTGCTGAGCGTTTACATTACCCTTTTGCGGTGAACGTCTTCTTGCCAGACCGCGAACAGGATGGTTACGGCGTAGCCATGCATACGGTCGACCGCTTAGGCGCTGAAGGCGTGAAGGTACTCATCACCGTTGACTGTGGTATTGCCAACGGCCTCGAGCTTTGTCGTGCTAAAGAGCTTGGCATGGATACCGTAGTTTGCGATCACCATCAGATGGGCGAACATTATCCAAGTGACGCGATCGTGTTACACCCGCTCGCCCCTGGCGAGTCGTATCCAAACAAGGTGCTGTGCGGAACTGGCGTCGCGTTTAAGTTTGCGAGCGCCTTATTTATGAAGGCGCGCACACTTGGCGCTAACTTTCCTGAAGGCGTTGAAAAGTGGTCACTTGATCTTGTCGCGGTCGCAACCGTGACCGACGTCATGCCGCTACTGGGCGAGAATCGCGCCCTCGAATATTTTGGTTTAAAGGTACTGGCCAAAACCCGCCGTCGGGTTTGCGGGCGATCATGGATATCTCTGGCACCGATCCTGCGACCGTTGATACGCAAGGCATCGGCTTTCGCATTGGTCCACGTTTAAATGCCGCGGGTCGTTTAGCCTCAGCAACGCTCGCCTTTAATGTGCTTGCGGCTACAGATGATACGTCGGCTCGCCTTGCTGCGCTCAAGTTAGAGAAGCTAAATCGTAACGCCAGGCGGTTTTCCAGACGTCCTACGCTGTAGCAAAAATCCAAGCCGCTGAACTCGCTAAAACGTCGCAAGTACTCGTAGTTTACGATAAAGATTGGCTGCCGGGCATTGTCGGCCTTATCGCAGGTCGGCTTGTTAACGATTTCAGCTTGCCGGCCTTTGCTTTTACAAGTGTTTGGCGATCATGTGGTCGGTTCTGGTCGTAGTGTTGGCGGTTTGCATTTAGTGCAAGCTATGGATGCCTGTGATCATAATTTGTACGTGAAGCGCGGTGGTCACCCCCAAGCCTGCGGCTTAACCCTTAAGGGTGAAGAAGAGGTGGGGAAGTTTCGCCATGAAATCAATACCTATGCCGCTGACTTCTTTGGCACTGCCGGCGTCGTTGATAAGCTCAACATTGATGGCGAACTCGCGCTTGCCGAGGCTACTCTCGGACTCGCTAAAGAAGTACAAGCGTGCGCACCGTTTGGTGAAGGCAACCGTCAGCCAGTCTTTGCCACCCTCAGCGCTAAAGTGATCGACGCTGTCCCGATGGGGGCGAGTGGTTCACATCTGCGTTTACAGGTTCGCGATAAATCCGGCTCGCAAGCTAAACTGATCGGTTTTGGCTTTGGTGACCTTGGTTCATCACTCAAAATTGGTGAGGAGCTCGATGTTGCTTATGAGCTTGGTGAGAATATCTGGAATGGCCGCACTGAAGTACAATTGCGTCTTGTTGATGTTCGACGCGGATAAAATAATCGTCTTATGCAAATAGAAATTCGTCGTTTACGTGATGATGTTCCAATGCCTGAGTATAAAACTACCGGCGCTGTCGCTTTTGATCTAACAGTCATTGAGGGGGCTACCCTGGCTCCGGGGGAACGTACACTTTTACCAACCGGACTTGTCATGCGGGTTCCGGAAGGCCACGCCTTAATTCTCGCCTCGCGTTCAAGTAATGCCAAGAAAGGTATTCGTTTAGCAAACAGTGTCGGCATTATCGATCAAGACTATTGTGGTCGAGAGGATGAGTTGCGCATTGCAGTGCATAATTCAGAGCGAACAATACACGATTGAGAAATATGATCGTATCGCGCAAGGGCTCATCGTTCCAATTGCGCGCTACGTTTATGGAGCCAAAAGACTGGGACGGATCAAATCGGGGAGGCTTTGGAACAACTGGTTAATCTATGAAAAAGAGGTCTTCATGTTTTCCAGATGGGGGAGCACGCGGTAATCCAGGCAAAGCCGCTGGCGCCGCTGTTTTATATGAGAAAGATGCTAAGGGTGCACTAACTCTTGTGGGGAGGCATCGCAGTATTTTGATCACGCCACCAATAACGTTGCCGAATATACTGGCATTGTCGTTGGTTTAGAAAAAGCGCATGAACTTGGTTACACGGATGTGGTTGCCAAGATGGATTCAGAACTGGCGGTAAAACAGTTGAATGGGGAGTATCGTGTGAAAAATCCAGAGCTCGCTAAACTCTTCCTCAAAATCCATAATCTTAAAACGCATTTCCGCTCTGTTTCCTTTACCCACATTCGCCGGGCAGAGAACGCGGCCGCTGATGCGCTCGTGAACAGGGTAATTGATGCGCACGTGCTATAATTAAGCCATCTATGGGTCTCTTTGGTGGTAACAAAAACGCAGAGGAGCAGTTTGTTGGCGTGGTTGGCGTTGATATCGGCACTTCCGGTATCAAAATGGTCGAATTAACCCCAGAAAAGGGTCGGCCAAGGCTTTCAACCTACGGTTATTCGGATGAAAAGACGCCGTCACCGATTGCGCCGCAATATATTGAAAACCCGGAGGCGGCCGTCGAGGTTCTACGTTCTGTTTATAAAGACGGACGTTTTCGGGCTACTAAAGCCGTTGCCGCCTTGCCAGGCTCAGAGGTGTCGCACGCTATTATCACACTCCCAGTCCTCGCTCGGCTAAGGAGGATTTGAAGCCGCTCATTGAGGCGCAGGCTCGTAGTTCTTACCACTTCCACTGGAGGATGATTTTAGATTCTCAGATTTTGGATAAAAATCTTTTACCAAAAGATGAAAAGTCCGTAGCTGCTCAGGCTGATCTTGAAATGGCTTCCGGTAATCGTAAGTTTATCCGGGTGCTTGTGACCGGTGCGCCTAAAACCCTCGTCACTAAGTACGTCGCGGCTTTTAAAGCAGCTAAGCTGGAGCTTACCTCTTTAGAAACTGAAGTTTTTGCGGTCACACGTTCGCTTGTTGGTAAAGATAAGTCGCGCATCATGATTGTTGATATTGGCGCCCATCGTACAAATATCACCATCGTTGACCAAGGCGTGCCGTACTTGTCACGCGGCATCCGCTCTGGTGGCGCTGCCATTACTCAGGCGCTTGCGAGCGGCATGAATACCGCCTTTGATGAAGCTGAGAGCATGAAGCGTGATCTAGGCTTTCGCCAAGATGCCGGCTTACCAAAACCGCTCGAGGAAGCCTTAAAGCCGATCGTTCATGAAATGAAGTACGCTATTCAGCTTTATGCCGATCAAGAGTTCCATGAGAATAAAACGGTTGAAAAGGTAATTCTCACTGGTGGTTCGGCGCTACTGCCAGGTCTTGTTGACCACTTCGTGCGTGAGCTGGGCTTGAATGTGTACATTGGTGATCCTTGGGCACGTATCGCTTCACCGGTTGAAGCGCGTGGTGTTCTTGACGAGGTCGGAACACGTATGGCAGTGGCGGCTGGCTTAGCCTTGAGAGCCTTTGATACGGACAAAACGTAACTATGCCTCCGGGAAAACCGGGAATATTTTTAGCGATGTGACCGTCGGTTACGCGATATTCTTGCGGAACGTTTTTCGCTTGAGGTTGGCGTAGTCAGGGTGGCGATAGTTTTCTTGATATCGAACGCAAGGCTGCCCGCTTTCGCCCTACCGTGATTGTCGTCGATTCACAATGCGTTTCTAGTGTTACCGATACCATTAAGCGTGCACGTTCGCTGCCAACGCTTTTGAAAACTCACATCTGGTTTACGCACCAGTGATGTCGCGGGAACAGATCGATGCCGCCCTAAAGGCTGGAGCTCAAAGCGTTTTGCTGGCTGCTCACATCACTGCTAAGGATGTAATTAACGCTGCCAAAGACCTGTTAAAGCCAGGTCGGGTATAATAGCCGCATATGCAAAGGATGGAAGTATTGATCGTCGGGTTACTCATCGGCACGATCGGGCTAGTCTCAGGGCTCTCGGTTATGGGAGCTCGAGCTCGTTTGCAGACGTTACGCGCTTAGCACACGTGCGTGAACTCCAGATGGGGCTTGAATTCTCATTTGCTAACCGCGGCACCTATCCAGTGGTTACTACGCCGATCGCTCTTGGTGAGGCACGTACCATCTGTTTGAACGCGAGCGGTTTCAATCCACCCTGCGGTGAGAATGAAGTGCCATACATTGAGTTCGTGCCAGCGCCACCAAGTTCCGGCCTGTCTGGCAAAGCTTCATGTGACGGCGTGCGCAACGGTTATTGTTACACCTCTGATGGGGAATCATTCCGCATCACTTTTGAACTTGAAAAAGCCAACCGTCAGCTTGGTCTGCCAAAGGGCGTCAACTGCGCTACGGAAAATGGCATAACCCCTGGCGTTTGTCAGGCCTTTACACAGTAGTATGTTGCCAGGCATCGCCATTCCACTAGCAGCAGTTCTCGGTCTTTTTGCTGGCGGTTTTGCGAACTCCCGGCATCATGCGCACCAAAGAGACGCTGTCGTTCACCGCCAATCGTAAGTGTTCAGTATGCGCTCATCCTATGCATGGGCACGATACTTTACCAATCGTGGGCTACCTCGGTTTACGGGGTCGCTGCCGTAATTGTAGGCCGTTATTCCATGGCAGTACCTCCTGACGGAAGTCGCCATGGCTGGTTTATTGCGCTCTTTGCCTGGCGAGCTTTTACGCTCTTTGGCGCTCCGGTTGAGGTTGAAGCCTCGGAGGCCGTACTGTTGTTTGCTCGTGACGCAAGCGTGAGCTTCTTTCTCGTTCTGATTTTCATGTTTGATTGGCGAGCAAGCGTTATTCCTGATCGCTTGAGTATTCCCGCCATGTTTGTGGCACTTCTAGCCAACATCTTGCTCGGCATTCCGGCCGCTGAGGTGCTGCTTGGTGGTTTACTCATCGGTTCCTTCTTTGCCATGCAGTTCTTCCTGACACGCGGCCAATGGGTTGGCGGGGGAGATATTCGCATGGGGCTCCTAATGGGTTTCTTGCTTGGTCCGTGGGTTGGCATTGCTGCCTTACTTTTGTCTTACATTTTCGGAGCGTTGGTCGGTATCTTCCTGATTGCTACTGGTCGCCGTCAACTCTCAAGTCATGTACCGTTTGGCACCTTCATGGCGATCGCTATCCTTATCTGTATGCTGGCGGGCGCGCCAATTGTTAACCTCTACATTGACGCCTTAACGTAGTATGGAGAAAACGCTCGACAATGAGCGAGGGGCACCTCTTGTTGAAGATCAAGAGGTGCTTTTAGAAATGCCAGAAGCTCCAGAAGAACTCGTAGCTCGCGTTGATGTCATGAATGAGTCAGAGGCTAACGAATTTCATGGTGCCTTCGTTGAAGAGTTACCCGCAGCAAGTGATGACGGCATTGAAGAATATGATGGTGATTTTGAAGAGATTGATAGTGAAGTCGCTGAGCGTTTTGGGCTGAGGGCGAGCGCATGACCAAAGAGCAGCTCATGCGGCGCATGTCGTTAGCCGAGCGAGCCGCAGAGTCGTCGCACAAGGTGCTAGCCACGCTTGATCTTGATTCCAGGGAAAAGGCGGTTGAAGCGGCGCTTGGTCTTGTGCCAATGTTGAATTTCCTGCAGGGCGTTACCGGTCAGCGTATCAAGGTCGATGGTGGCGTACGCCTTGAGCCAATGAAAGCCGGTGAGCGCGTGGTGGCGATGGTTTCAGACCTGATGCCAGTACCAGGTACCGGATTCGTACTGGAGCGCGCGTACCAGCAGGCAGTTAAGCGTGGCCTTGATGACCGTCTGCAGCAGGCAGCTAATGAAGTGAGTATGAGGGTGGCTTTACAGCCAACCGTACAATCCCTGCTGCGTTCTTTTACCTAATATGACAAGTCCTAAAGAATTAGCTCACCTCTTAGCGCACAGTAAAATGGCAACTGCTGAAAAAGAGTATTGGGCTGAACTTGTACCACTCTTGCCAAAAGAGATGCGCGAGGAATTTGCCGGCCTCTTAACGGCAGAAGAGGCGGAGCGCAGGCGTTTCGCCGCCCGCCTCAAATCAGAAGTCGCCAAAAGTCGTGATCAGAAAAAGATCGAGGAATTGCGTCAAAAACTCCGGGAGGAAGTAGCTTTAATAGCCAATAAAACAGCCTTTTCCGTTGACAAAAGGCTGTTTTGTGTTATAATATTTGGTTAGGATGTAAGCGTTTGTCGTTCTTTTTACCGCTTGGAGGTACCCGTGAAGAAGTTCATCTCCGCCCTCGTCGCCTTCACCTTTGTCATATCCGCCGCTATCTTCTTCGTGAAGATGAACGTAGACGAGCGTATCGAGGTCATCATCGAGAAGGACGCGAGCTGGTGCGACGGCAAGGAGTGGCAGGTGTGGCTCGCGCACAACGACTACTACGAGGACGAGGAGGTTTTCGACCTCGAGGTGAGCGATCCGGACGACGCCGACAAGCTCGAGGGCAAGATCAAGCTTGTGGATGGCGAGTACTGCCTCCAGGGCTGGTGTGATAGCGACTCGGACGGTAATGTCTGGGACGCCAACACCTGGCTCATGGAGTCAACGGTGGAGGGTGTGCGCATGAGCTTCCGAGAGCATGTGCGCAGCCTCGAGATCGGCGGCCGTGCGTACTCCATCTCGACCGCAATCAACGCAACCCCGGACGCTGGTGCCTGCACGCGCCCGAGCTCGAGTGATTTTAACCTCATCTGCAATATCGACCTGTAGGTCGGTTGCTCAGGTGACGTGAGCGCTTTGTTTCACCTTCGGGTAGAAACAAGGCGCTCTTTTGCTTTTTAATACTCCCTCGGCCGTAGCCCGGCCACGGGCGAGGCCTACTTCCTACTCACCACTCCCTTTGCTACAATCGCCCTATATGATCCGCGCCGAGGCAAAAGAACGTATCTCAAAACTAAGGGAGTTGATTGACCACTATCGCTATGAGTATCACGTCAACGATACCCTTGAAGTGTCTGAAAGCGTCAGTGATTCGCTGAAGCACGAGCTCTACACCCTTGAACAGCAATTCCCAGATCTCATCACCCCAGATTCGCCAACTCAGCGTGTTGGCGGTAAGCCGCTCGAGAGTTTGCCAAAATCCCACGAAAGCCTCATGCTCTCTATGGAGGAGGTTTTTTGTCAGCAGAGATTGAGGCCTGGGAAACGCCTTCGTAAACTTAATGACGACCGTGCTCCGAAGTATTACGCCATGTACAAGATCGATGGCTTAGCGGTCTCGCTTGTGTACGTTGATGGCGTTTTGCAAAGCGCTGCTACCCGTGGCGACGGGCAAGTGGGGGAGGATGTCACCTTGAACGTCAAAACGATCGAATCGGTGCCGCTATCATTGCGTACACCATCCGCTGATGATTTGAAAAAGATCGCTGAGGACTTCGGCCTATCGTCAGAGGTGCTTAAGGCCGCTACTGATCGCCGGGGTCGGCTTGAGATTCGAGGCGAGGTCTACATGCCAAAGAAAGCCTTCACCAAGATGAATGCTGAGCGTCGAAAGCGCTGTGAAGAAGAGTTTGCTAATCACGCAATGTTTCGGCCGGCAGTATTCGTCAGCTTGATCCAGCGATTGCCGCTAGTCGCCCACTCGCATTCTTTGGTTGGCGTTTAGAGTCTGATCTTGGTCAAAAAACACAAACCGCCGGTACCCAAATCCTGAATGCCTGGGGCTTTAAGCTAAGCCCGGGTCAACACTGTTCATCGCTACAAGAAGTGCAAGAGTTTTTTGATGCCACCCAGAAAAAGCGCGACAAGTTAGATTTTTGGATTGATGGCATTGTGGTTCGCGTTGACGACAACCGAGCCTTTGAAGACTTTGGTGTTGTCGGAAAAACACCACGCGGCCTCGTTGCCTATAAGTTCCCACCAGAAGAGGTGATAACGCGTGTAGAATCAGTTGATTGGTTCGTTGGCCGTACGGGTGCGCTCACGCCGGTCGCGAACGTTACAGCGGTCTTCGTCGCTGGCACCACGGTCACGCACGCTACCTTTCACAACGCCGACGGATCGAGCGCCTCCCGGCTCCAGGGTCGGCGATACCGTCGTGCTCACCAAAGCCGGCGACATTATTCCTAAGATCATGTCGGTCGTAACTAAATTGCGTACCGGCAAGGAGCAGGCACAGTAGCGCTACCAAAAAAGTCTCCCCAGTTTGCGGCTCACCGGTTGAGCGCGTCGAAGGTGAAGTTGCGCTTGTTTGTACCAACACCGATTGTTACGCTAAAGAACGCGAGCGCGTGCTCTACGCTGCGCGCGCCTTTGCTATCGACGGCTTGGGCGACAAAATTGTCGAGAAACTTCTCGAGTCTGGTTTAGTTAAAACCGCCCCAGATATTTTTAGACTTACCAAAGATGACCTGTTGACCGTTGAAGGCTTTGCTGATCTCTCGGCCGCCAAGCTTATTGAAGAGATTGCGCGCCGTACGCAGATTAATCTTGATGATTTTATTGTCGCCCTCGGTATTCGTCATGCTAGGAGCGCAAACCGCCTTCACTCTTGCTTCAACTTTTGGCACGATCGAGGCACTTGCCTCCGCCTCACTTACCGAGCTGCAAAATTCCCCAGACGTCGGTGCCGTTGTCGCTCGGTCGCTACACGATTTCTTTACGAGTAAAAACGGCCAGCAGATGCTTGTTGATTTT
>NZ_JADJDD010000002.1:87500-172874 GCF_016702885.1 Candidatus Villigracilis vicinus | reverse complement strand
GAGTTTTGCGTTGAAGCACAGCCCGGATTCGTTCGCGTGAGTTCCTATTTTAAAACCCTTATCCACGAAATACACGAAGAAACACGAAGCTAAGTTTTTATTCGTGTGCATTCGTCCCCTTCGTGGATTCCGAACATCTTCGCCAAATCTCTTTGAACACTTTCGCCGCCACCATCTCGATGACACAGGAAACATCTTGTGTTGGATTTATTCCACCACATCCGCACCGGGATGATGTTTGCATTGAGTGATTGAATAACGCTCAACGCTTCAGCGGTGGACAAGCCCGCCAGGTTCACGGTGAGAACTGCCAGGCGCGAAAGGGGTCGAGACAATCCATGTCGAAGGTGATGTAAAGCGGCGAGTCGAAGCGGATGTTGAAAACATCCTGCCAATTTTGCATGGTAAGCACATCCACACCGAAACGCTTGGCTTGCTCGCGCTGATGTCCGTTGATGGTGCGAATGCCCACTTGCACGAGACGCTTCGCCAACCTGATTCCGCAATCTTCGCGAAAGGGCTGGCGTGAGTATGGATTGCTTTCAAAGTCATCGTACAAATCAGGTGCGCGTCGAAGTGTAAGATGGTGAGATTGGAATGATATTTTGTCGCAGCCTTTACCAGCGGATAAGTAACGGAGTGGTCGCCGCCGAATGCCATGACCTTCAAGCCCGCTTCATATAATTTACCTGCGGCTTGTTCGGTCTCTATGGGCATTCTCTCCGCGGACGGTGTGATGTCGCCTGCGTCTGCGAAGAGTCCATCTGCGCCGAGATAGGTTTCATTCTCCGTCCACAGGTTGGACGAGTCGCAAAAGAAGGCTTCACGAATCCGTTGCGGAGCTAGTGCCGAGCCGCGTTTGTAGGATGAGTTTTCATCGAATGCCACGCCGAGCAAGCCGATTTTTGGGGGTAGGAAAGGGGAGGGAAGGTAGTCATATTTTTTTATCCACAAAGAACACGAAGTTTCAGATTGGTAATTACTAGTTACCACTCACTGATTACTGACTACTATTCTTCTTCTTCTCCATCCACTCAGGTTTCACATCCGCACCGTGACCATGAGCGTCAGAGAGAGTCACCGTGCCGTTGGGTTGGAAGTCCACGCCGCCGATGGAGGGTTCTTCGGCAAAGTGAAAGGGAGAGTCGAGGTCGTGCAGAGAAATATTCGGGCAGGCACAGATCAAATGCGCGCCCGCGCTGACTCCGATGAGTGACTCAGACATACCGCCGAGCATACATTTGATTCCCGCCGCTTCGCCGATGGCGTTGATTTTCAATGCGCCGTGAATGCCCGCGGACTTGGCGAGTTTGATGTTGAAATAATCCACTGCACCGAGGGAGGCGAGACGGAAAGCGTCGTGCGCGCCGAAGATGGATTCGTCTGCCATGATGGCAATGGGACTGCGCTCACGGACTCGCTTCAAACCTTCGATGTTCCAGTAGGGCAACGGTTGTTCGCAGACTTCGATCTCGTATTCTGCCAGTGCAGTGAGGATGTTGATGGCGGTGATTTCATCCCAGGCTTGATTGGCGTCGAGCCGCATGGGAACGCCGCTGCCAACCGATTCGCGGATGGCGCGAATCCGCGCAAGGTCTTCAGTACGACCCGTGCCGACCTTGACCTTCAATGCCTTCACGCCGTTCTCAACATGTTGCTTGGCAGTTTTCGCCATTTTGTCGGGTTCGTCAATGCCGATGGTGCGGTTGGAGTACAGGACTTTTTTCTCGCCGCCGAGCAAAGCATAGAGCGGAAGTTCCGCATGTTTGGCAAGCAGGTCATAGAGCGCAAGGTCGTAGGCGCAGCGAATGGCGGGATTCTTGAGCATGTACTGTTCGAGTTCGCGCAGGCGTGAGTCAATCTCTAACGGATTTTTACCAATGAGCAGTTGTGCATACAGTTTGGCGGATTCAAATCCGTTGTCAGCGTCTTCACCTGTCACAAAGCGTGATGGGACGCCTTCGCCCACGCCGATCAATCCGTCGTTGTCATGCATGCGGACAATGATGTTATGGGCGCTATTCATCACAGCCAGAGCGATCTTGAAGGGTGATTGAATGGAATGTTGAGGTCGATGATTTCGATTTTGGTGATGGTTGGCATGAAAACCTTTTGGCCGGATTTGACGGATTAAACCTGTTTAACCTGTTTTCTTTATCAAAAAAACGGGCACTTCGTGAAAATCCGGTAATCCTATTTTTCTTCCTTTATAAATCGGCACGCGTTTTTCTACGAATGCCTTCACACCTTCGCGCATGTCTTCGCTGGCGAAGCATTCGAGCGTACCTTCGGTTTCGAGTTGCATAACGGCTTCAAGGTCGAGGTCGTAGGATTGTTGCAACACTTCTTTTATAAGTCGCACAGAAATGGGCGCGTTCGACGCAAGCGTGCGGGCGATGTCCATGCCTTCTTGAATAATTGCTTCTGCCGACGTCACCTTCGTGACCAAGCCCATCTCCTATGCCGATTGTGCGGAAATACGTTCGCCTGTCATCATCACATGCGCGGCGCGTCCCATGCCGATGAGTCTCGGCAGGCGGTGCATGACTCCGTTGGTTTCAAAAATGCCGCGCTTCACTTCGGCGAATTGAAAATACGCGCTCTCCGCCGCAATGCGGATGTCGCTCGCAATCGCAATCTCCGCGCCCACGCCAACCGCAACGCCATTGATGGCAGAGATAATCGGCTTGCGCAAGTTCACCATGCGGCGCGTGAGTTCCTGCATTTCGTCCAACTCGGCGCGCGCCTGCTCTGCCACCGTCGAACCATCGAACAGGTGCGACAGTTCTTCGAGGTCAATGCCTGCCGAGAACGCGCGTCCGTTGCCTGTGATGAGCGCGGCACGAATCGAATCATCGTTCGCAATCGTATCGAGCATGTCGAGCAATTGCTGGAACATACTGCGCTTGAACGCGTTCAACACGTCGGGGCGGTTGAAGGTGATAACGGCTATATTTTCTTGGGATTGGAAAAGGATATCTGTCATTTGATGGGAATCTCGATGAAGGAGGCTTGGTCTCCGCCAATCATAATCTCCACGCTCGGACTACCCGTGAGCGGGATTCTGGCAAAGGTGTCTTTGTCTGCGCCTGAAATGGATACTCGTATCTTCCACCCACGGCGGATCAGCGCCGAGATAGGATTCAACCCGAAGGTAATTTCTGCCACTTCGCCAGGGATGAGCGGCATGGCGTCAGCACGTTTGAAGGAGTGATAGGGAACGAATTGTTTATACGGCGGCGTGTCCGTTGAAACTTTGCGATGGATGGCACGCAGCATTCCTTCGGTGAGGTAGTGCGCATTACCTTGTTCATCAATCGCTTCGAGATAAACGAAGAAGTTGCCATCATCGTGCGTGGATTTGACGAAGAGAGTCGCGATGGGATAGCCTGTGATTTCGGTGTCGTGTTCGAGCGGCGCGGATGTGTACGAGAGTTGTCCTTTGATGGGCGCATACTTTACAGGTCGCTGGTCGAGTTCAGTTTGCCAGCGGTTGTTGAGTCCTGTTGAGGCGTTGAAATCTGTCTGGTAGCGGTCAGCAGGCTGGGGCGGGGGAAGAAGCGAGGAGAGTCCGCTTTGGGGTTGGAAAAAGAATCGGGTGGAGGTCAAACCCGCAGGTGGAAACTCAGGCGTCGATTTCCATTCATTTTCAAAAATGGTGTAGTAGTGCAACTCGCGGGTCGCGGGCGGATTATCGAAGAAGCGCAGGGACTCTTTCATTTGCGCGAGCAATGGAAATGGATTTTCCTTCGCGCCGACGTGCTGAGTTGCGCCATGATTCCACGCGCCGATGACGGCGCGCTGCGGGCGGGGATTGTTGGCGAAGCGATGGATGACGGCGTTGGCGGTGGCGGCGTCGAACCAACTGCCCCAATGGTCGAGCGCGTGCGTGGTGGGGCGAGTGAACATGCTGATGTCGTCGAGCGTGATGTTGAGCTCGGGGTCGAGGTCATCGCGGAAGGTGATGTGACGCAGGGCGGAATCAACTTGCTGGTTGGCGTGTTTGGGAATTGGATTTGTGCCAACGGGCTTGACGCCTTTGACGAGAATCTTTTCGAGCGTGCTCATGCTTTTGGGAAGTTGATTGGCGTCGAGGGCGCGGTTGTACTCTGCCCATTGCGTGAGCATGAACTCGTTGGGCACACCGCCAGGAAAAGCGATGTCGGTGTAAACGTCGAACTCGTTGAAGCGCACGAGCGCGGATGTGACGGCGGGATGTCCGCACGCGCCGAGCATTTCAGCAGTGGTGGCTTGATACGAATTGCCGAAGCCGCCGACTTGTCCGTTGCTCCACGGTTGTTGCGTGACCCATTCGGTCAGGTCGTAGAGGTCGGTGAGGTCTGTTGCTGACCACGGGTGCGGATGATTCCCTTCCGACGCGCCCGTGCCGCGCATGTCAATGCGGAGGATGGCGTAACCAAAGGCGGTGAAAAATTGCGAGCGGAGTCGGGCAGAGAGAGAAACCATGAGAACGGCGCTTTGAGTTGTTGCGCGCGCCAATAGCGCGTGGCGGCGAAGAGTG
Organism: Candidatus Villigracilis vicinus; assembly: GCF_016702885.1. Taxonomy (NCBI): domain Bacteria; kingdom Bacillati; phylum Chloroflexota; class Anaerolineae; order Anaerolineales; family Candidatus Villigracilaceae; genus Candidatus Villigracilis; species Candidatus Villigracilis vicinus. The sequence continues at coordinate 168,352 of NZ_JADJDD010000002.1, read as the reverse complement.
CAGGGATTTTGGTTTCAGGCGTGAGTCCGCGCGGGAGGTAAAGGTCAACGGCGAGACGAGTCCCATCGCGCATGGAGATGTACAAAGTCTGCTCGGTGGAGCCTTTGTATGAAGGAGGGCGCGCTTTGGGTGAATTCGACGGATTGGCAGTTGGGGAGTGTGGCGCAGAGTTCATCGGCGACGGGTTTGCCTGTGTATTGTGAGTCGGCTGCGCCGTAGATGAAAAGGGTTGGGACTTGCAACTGGCTGAGTTCTTTTTTGTAATCGTAGCCGACAAGTGAAAAAGAAATTTCACGCCACGGGGCAAAGGAGACTGTGCCTGTATCTTTGAGTAAATCTATTTTTGTTTTATCAAATAATCTTTGTGGATTATCTTTTTCGGATGATTTGGTAAACCATGCGTCTGCGGATTTTGAATCCGTGGGAGGGAAGCCGAGGGCGGTGGAGTACAGCAATCCGCCAAACCATTTCCAGATGAAGCGGTTGTTCATGCCGTTGTTGATTCGAATGCCGCCTGCGATGACCATCTTCTCGACGTGTTGCGGATACTTGAGCGCGTAGCGTTGAACCAACGCGCTGCCGAAGGAATGACCGATGAGGATGACCTTGTCCGCTTTGACCACGTCACGGCGCAGGGTTTCGAGTTCTTCCACCAATTGCTCGATGGTGTAATCTTCGGGATTGGGCTTGATTTGCGAGTTGCCCGAACCGCGCTGGTCATAGAAGATGACGCGAGTCTGCTCGGCGAGGAAGTCGAATCCATTCTTGAAACTCAGGCTCGAGTGACCAGGTCCGCCGTGGACGAGGATGACGGGCGGTAAGCCTTTGTCTGTGCCAAGTTCGCGGTAGTACAAGTCATAGCCGTTGACGTGGGCAGGAGTGGCACAGTCCACGCAAGGGCGGGATTGGGGCAGGACGCGGTTGTAGGCATGGTTGGCATACGCGGCGTAGAGCGCGAGGACGACGAGAACGGCGAGGAGGACTTGCAAGACGATAGTCATAAAGGGATTACAAATTAGGGATTAGGAAGTACACAATTCCTAATCCTAATATACCTAATTCCTAAATTTCTTTCTTCGCTTCACCCTTCGTCACGGGCAAAATCGCAACGGTGGCGAGGACGAGGAAGACGAACATGATGAGCCAGACCCAGCGGTAGTCATTGCCCATCGCTTCGACGAGAGTCCCGCCGAGGATGGGTCCGATGATGAAGCCGAGGGTCACGGCAATTTGGCGCAGACCTGTGTAGGTTCCCATCAATGTTTCGACGGGGGCACTGTCCACGATCATGGCAACTTGGACGACATTGGCGAGGGGCCAGGTCAAACCGCAGATGAGGAGTCCTACATTGAGCATGGTCGCGTCGGGGAAGAGGTAGATGACCAATGCGCCGATGGCGTAACCAACCAATCCGACGATTTGGGTGTTCTTGCGTCCGATCTTGTTGGAGATCAAACCCGAAGGGACAGCCATGATCATGAACGCAATTGCGGGGATGGCAACCAGCATGGCGGCGGAAGATTCCTCCATGCCGAGCGAGAAGACGCCATAGGAGCTGAGGAAGGCTTGCATTTGAGCAAGAGCTACATACGCGAGCAAGTTGCTCAGGAGCAGATACTTCAAACTGCTGGAATGTTCTTTGGGGAGTCCGCGCAGGAAGGCGATGATACCTTTTAGGTTGAATGGTTCACCCGCAAGTTCCTTGGCGCTGGCAAGTTCTTCGGGTTCTTTGACAAATGCCCAGGTGAGGATAAAGATCAGAAGCGCAAGACCAGCTGCGATCCAGAAAGGAAGCGGTCCGTACACGTCATAGAGAGCGGCGCCAGCCAGGGCAGTGATCACCACCAGCAGACCCGCAATCGCGCCCGCGATCCCATTGGCTGTGGCGCGTTGGGGAGAGGGTGTCACGTCGAAGAGGAGCACATCCGCAACGGGACGCACGACCGCGAAGGCGAGCAATACGAGGAAGAGCGAGACGATGAAGGGGACAAGTAAGCCTGTCAGCTGACCCGTCTGCCCGTTGAGTTCGGGGGCGATACCCATCGGGATAAGCGGGACGAAGATAAAGGCAGCGATAGCAAGCGGCACGCCAAAGAGGATGAACGGCATACGGCGACCCCACTTCGAACGCAGGCTGTCGCTCCACGCGCCGACGATGGGACTGATGAACAAGCCCGCAATGTTATCGAAGACGAGGATGAAACCCGTCAGGGCGGGTCCGAGCCCGAAGCCGACGGTGGTGGCTCCCGCTTCGGTGAAGGCGGGGTTGCCTGCCTGCAAATAGACAGGCACGTAGGTGTTATACAACTGCCAGATCACTTCCATCACGGCGGGCAGGGTCGCGGCGATGATGATGTTGCGCCAACTCAACTTGATATGGGACATTTTCTCTTCTCCTGTGAGATTTTGAACAATCGTTCAAAAAATTGTTCAAACGTTAAAACAGAATACAGGAAAAAAAGTTGCGAGTCAATAGGGAGTTTTGGGAATCGAAAGAAAGCCTAATATGGCGTTCTTTTTTAATTTACTATGAAATTCGGTTGATACTACAATATTTCAATAGAATTACCCAGCTCATATGTTTTACACTTCGCTAAAGATGGGGTATTTTTCACTCAATTTAACATAGAAATCATCCCAACTCTGAGCGAACAGCAATTGTTTCAACATAATGTCCATAATAGGCAGACCCATTTTTGTATTAATTTAAGAACAATGCAATCAGGGGGCAAGAAAGGATTCTCTGTATTCAAACCTCTTGTTAAATTCGGTAATCTTGAATATTTTTCCCACCATCGAACATCTAATCTACCCAACCGACCTGAATAATACCCAATCACGTACGTGAATTTGTGTCTCTTCACCGCGCCAACCCTGAATGCGAAATAGCACCCTAAGGGGAGTCTTAATCGGTGGTGCGCGCTGCGATCCAGACCAACTCAGCTACATCGTAAGCTGCCCGGGGTCGTCCCAAACTGCGAGCAAAGTTAGTTTTTTTACCATAATGGGAAAGTTATCAGAGTTATTCTATTTGCAAGATATATATTTGCAGCTTGATTGTACAGTAGGAACCTTCCCACTTTGCATTATTAGGGGAACGTTGATTTTGAGTAAATATTTACCACCATGATTTTATGAAATACCGCAATCCTCCGATGGATAAGAATGCTGCATATCCCCCAAGTGGCGGATATGAATTTCATACAACTGGCGGATGCCAGCAGAAGGTGTATTTAATATAATAAAGTGCCGGTATATATAGTATGCAGGTCTGTTTGAAGACATTATTAATCCTCACAGTTCTTTAAAAACGAGACGTTATTCATCACTTATTCCATCAGGTTTTGCTCAGCGTAAAGGATAAACCATGTTCGATCGCATACTTGTTCCCTTGGACGGTTCTCAATTGGCAGACTCTGTTCTGCCGCATGTTGCCGCCATCGCCAGTCCTTTCAACGCAGAGGTCACTTTGCTCCGTATGGTGGAAAAAAACCAGACGGTCGTATCCGCTCAATTATTCGACCTGTTGAATTGGCAGATCAATAAGACAAAGTCCGCCCTCTATTTGGAAAAGATAAAGGTACTCTTTCAAGAGAGCGGTATTCGAACACAGGCGCTTGTATCCGAAGGGTTGGTAGCAGAAGGCATCGCAGAATATGCCCAGCAACAGGGAATGAAACTGATCGTTCTGAGCAGTCATGGGCGAAATGGACTGACGCAATGGGGCATCAGCAGCATTACACAAAAGATCGTTCTGATCGCTCAAACCTCGCTGTTGATTGTCCGCGCGCATCAATATGGACCCTGCGCCGATAAATTATCCACCGCTCCGCTTTACAAACGCATCCTGGTTCCTTTGGACGGCTCTCAACGGGCGGAGAATGCGCTGCCGATCATCACGCAATTGGCACAATTTCATAAGTCACAGGTGCATCTTGTGCATGTGGTCGAAACGCCCGAGATGGCACGTCAAATGCCCCTGGCTCCTGAAGATGTTGAACTCGCCACCCGCGTTGTTGACCGAAACCGCAAAGAAGCGGAGCAATATCTCGAGAATTTGAAGTCTCGCTCCTACCTGAAAGACATTGACGTTCGGACACATCTCATCACCAGCGAGAATGCAACCGTCGCGCTGCATCAACTCGAAGAACAGGAACAGATCGATATCGTCACTTTCAACGCACATGGCTATTCAGGGAATCATCAATGGCCGTACGGCAGCATGGTCAATCATTTCATCCTGTATGGCAAAGCGCCGCTTTTGATCGTACAAGACCTGCCTCTCAAGCAAGAACTGGTCTCACCGGAACTATCCAATTTCAAACGCATAGAGTATTAACCCTATGCCAATTTCATCGCAGGTTAATTTATCTATTACAGGCAGTTCCGATGTAGACATCCGGCTGAGAGAGTTTGCGCATCGATTGGCAAAAACTCACAGCGTGGGCGTTGCCATGACCTCCACATGGAAAATATTTAATTTCCAAAAATCCGAGCTATTGGAACATCTAAAGACCTGGGAAGAGGCGTTGGGCAACGCCAATGCATTATTCAAGATCGCGCCAGCAGATGATCTGCCTGTTTCCCATGCAGGCGAATGGATGCTCGATAATTTTTATATTGTCAAAAAAGCCTTCCGCCAAATTAAAGAGGACCTGCCAGAAAGCTTTATCAACGAATTACCAAAACTGGATGGAACCTCCCTGCTGGGGCATACGCGGATCTTTGCACTGGCACGCGAATGGATCGATTACAACCAGAGTCAGATCGATCTGACTCAAACTGCGGCTTTTATTCTGAACTATCAGCAGGTTACGCCGTTGACAATTGGCGAACTGTGGGCGCTGCCGATCATGCTGCGGATCGGTATTCTCGAGCAGCTTCTTTATGCTGCCACCGAACTGACAGGCATGGACACACCGCAAGGCATGTTGCAGAGCGCGAACGAATCAGCGTCTGCCGTACCGGCGAATGAAACCATTGTTGCCAGTTGCTTTATTAGCCTGCGCCTGCTTGCCTCTACAGACTGGGAAGATTTCTTTGAGCAAATCAGCCGGGTGGAAAAGATCTTGCGTGACGATCCGTCACAGATATACGCAGGCATGGATTTCAAAACCCGAAATAGGTATCGCAGTGTCATCGAAGATTTGGCACGCCACTCAACTTCTAGCGAGGAGGAAGTTGCACTCGCTGCCGTTGAATTTGCACGCCGCGTGGATGAACATACTTCCTCCCGTGAAGCGCATATCGGGTTTTATTTCATTGATAAAGGTCGCACCAGACTTGAAAAAAGCATTGGGTACCGGTTGGGGTTCGAGGTCCGCATGCGACGCGCAGTGCTCTCATTTCCCACACTTACATATCTTGGAAGTATTGCTTTCCTTTCTGTCTTGTTCGTTCTTGGGATGATCGTATATGCGGTCAATTCGGGCGGCACAACTATCCAACTGATTACCGTAGGCGTCTTGGGACTTGGACTGTCGCTTGAACTCGCCATCGATATTGTGAATTGGAATGTAACCCATCGTATCGCGCCGCAAAGCTTACCGCGCATGGATTTTTCAGAAGGCATCCCTCCCGATAACCGGACGATGGTAGTGATCCCAACCTTATTGGATAGCACTGCTGAAATCAACCATCTCTTGCAAGAATTGGAACTGTATTACCTGTCGAACCCTGACCCGCAATTGACGTATGCCTTGCTGACCGATTTCAGCGATGCGCAGACGGAGAACATGCCGGAGGATGAGCCATTGCTTGCCCTGGCGACCAAAGGCATTGAGAACTTAAATCACAAGTATGCAACACGACCTTTTTACATTTTCCACCGTCATCGCCAGTGGAATGCATCTGAAGGGGTTTGGATGGGCTGGGAGCGCAAGCGCGGCAAACTGGCGGATTTCAATCGCCTGCTTTTGAACCTGGGTGAAAAAGACCATGCGGTTGAGTATGCAGATAAGCAGGCGATGTCCAAGGAATTAAGATTTGAGCGGCGGGCTCCTCAAGCGCACTACTCGACCCGGGTGGGTGATGAAAGCATTTTGCCGCACATCAAATATGTGATTACTCTTGATGCGGATACATCCCTGCCGCAGGGCAGTGCCAATCAACTGATCGCCACGTTGGCGCATCCGCTCAATCGCGCCGAGTTCTCAGCAGACGGTCGCTCTGTCATCGCCGGGTACACCGTCCTTCAACCGCGCGTCGCGATCAAACCAACCAGCGCGAATCATTCCATCTTTTCGCAGATATTTGCGGGTACCCCCGGGTTCGACCTGTATTCCTTTGCCGTATCCGATGTGTATCAAGATCTATTTGGCGAAGGCAGCTATGTTGGTAAGGGAATCTATGACGTCGCAGCCTTTGAACACAGCCTGGCGGGTCAGGTGCGCCAGAACACGTTGCTTAGTCATGATCTTTTTGAAGGCATCTATGGACGGGCTGCACTCGTCACAGATATCGTGTTATATGAGGAACACCCATCACGTTATGTGGTTTACGCCCAGCGTTTGCGTCGCTGGATCCGTGGTGACTGGCAGTTATTGCCGTGGCTTCTCCCCGTCGTAAAAAATGAAAACGGTCTGGTGTGGAATCGATTATCTGCCATCAATGTATGGAAGATAATCGATAACCTACGCCGCAGTCTATTGTTGCCCATGCTGCTGGCGCTGCTGACTGCAGGGTGGTTGTTCCTGCCTGGCTCACCTTTGGTTTGGACCTTGCTGGTCTTCCTGCCTTCTGCTTTGCCCATTATGGCTCAAACGGTCGAGCACGTTCGATCTACAATTCATAGTAAATTGACCTTCAAACAACTTATCAAGTCAGTTCAGCTTCCACTCACGCGCTGGGCGCTCTACATTATTTTCCTGTCATACGAAGCATTGCTTATGCTCGGCGCGATCCGTACCACATTGACCCGTTTGCTGGTCGCACGAAAAAATCTTCTTCAATGGACAACTGCGGCAAAAGCAGCCCGCTTGTTTGGGGCAGACCCCAGGAACGAAATCCTGCGTGAGATGACCCCGTCTTTGGTTTTTAGCGTAGTGTTGGGGATATTGGTGACCATTCTTAACCCGAATGCACTCTGGGTTGCAGCGCCTTTGTTGATCCTCTGGTTGACTGCACCTCAGATCGCTTATGTGATCAGCAAACCTGCTGTCCGTGTCACCATTCCACTCTCGGAACCTGAGCGACGGAAAGTTCTCCGGCTCGCGCGGCGCACCTGGGCATTTTTCGAAAAATTTGCAGGACCCAATGACCATTGGCTGCCGCCGGATCACTTTCAAGAGTCGCCGCGCGGAAGTGTGGCGCACTACACCACTCCAACCAACATCGGCATGTTTCTGGTGTCTACTTGGTCTGCCTATGATCTGGGTTATATGGGCTTGGTTGAGTTGGCGCTGCGTTTACGCTCGACCTTTGAGACCATGGACAAGCTCGAACATTACCGCGGACATTTACTGAATTGGTACGACTCACAAACACTGACCGCGCTCCCGCCTCGTTACATTTCGACAGTGGATAGCGGCAACCTGGCAGCCTGTTTGATCACGCTCAGGCAGGCTTGTCTAACCGTGAAAAATGAATCCTTGCTGGACGGCAAACGCTGGCAGGGGTTGCTTGCCATCATGGATATTCTGGCAGAAGTGCTGGAAACGCTTGAGAAGAACAATCCGCATCCTTCCATTGAATCATTTGAAGAAGAGTTGACCAGTATTTACGAACGCGTGAGCTCTGCCCAGAACCAACCGTCTGCTTGGAAAATGACTCTTGGCTGGCTGGCAGGCGAAGGTTGGGAAAGAGTCTCGTATCGCTTGATGGACCTGCTCAAGAGTCATCTCAATCTCAATCCTGAATCACTGAGCGATCTTCAACTGTATCTCGATCTGATGCAGCATCACCTGCAGGATATGCAACGCAGTTTGGACCTGTTCGCCCCGTGGTTGAACCGCCCGGATGCGCCGCCTGAGATGGGTGATATCGTTGGAACGCCTGCATGGCAGGATTTTCGTCATAGTCTGCCTGTTGAACTGCCAACATTGGGCGAAGCAGGGGCGGTTTATGAACACATCAAACGTTCGCTGGATGAATTGAAATTACAGATAAGTGACAAGGCGGCGCTTGCATGGTGTGAAAAATTGAGCGACGATCTAACCACGGCACACTTGCGGGTCTCACCTTTGATGATCGGATTTCAAGAACTGGCTGGTCTGGCAGAAGCCGCCGTGTCAGACATGGACTTCCGCTTTTTATTCCATGAACGCCGCCAGGTCTTTCACATTGGATACAACGCCAGCACTGAACAACTTGACCCAAGCTATTACGACTTGCTGGCATCAGAAGCTCGCATTGCCAGTCTAGTCGCGATCGCAAAAGGTGATGTGCCGCAAAGTCACTGGCAGCATTTGGGTCGCCCGGTGACGGTGGTGAACGGTAAGCAGGTCCTGCTCTCATGGAGCGGAACCATGTTCGAATATCTCATGCCAACCTTGTTCATCAGAAATTACGCCGGTACATTCTTGTCGGATAGTTGTTATGCCGCGCTTGATTCGCAGATAAGCTATGGAAAAGAACAACAGCTTCCTTGGGGAATTTCTGAATCGGGATACTATGCTTTCGATCTTAATTTGAATTACCAGTACCGCGCTTTTGGCGTGCCTGAGTTGGGATATAAACGCGAACTGCATGATGACTTGGTCGTTACTCCATACGCCTCACTGATGGGACTTTCACTTCAACCTCATCAAGTGCTCGAGAACATGACTCGTCTTGAGCAGGAGAACATGCTTGGGCGTTTTGGCTTTTATGAAGCGCTCGATTACACCAAAACGCGCATGCCCAAGTATCAGACTCAGGCGATCGTACAATCCTACATGGCGCATCATCAAGGCATGATCCTGATGGCGGCGAGCAATTACCTTTTGGATGATGTCATCGTGCGGCGTTTCCATGCAGACGAGCGCATCAAGAGCGTGGAACTGCTTCTTCAGGAGAAGATCCCGCAAAACGCACCCATCGAATATCCACACCCAGACGAACCGGCGGATTTACCCAATGAGGCTGTGCGGATTGTCAACAGCAGACCGTGGCGTAACCCAGTGGGCAGCGCCATTCCGCAGGTGCATGTCCTCGCACAGGGAGATGCAAGTTTGCTGATCACCAATGCGGGCGGGGGATTCAGTCAGTGGCGCGAATTTGCGTTGACGCGTTGGCATGCCGACCCGACGTTGGATGCGTGGGGCACGTGGATCTATTTGCAAGATCGCGAGACCGGCGCACGTTGGTCTGTCACCTGCCAGCCTGCCGGATGCGCACATGACAATCAAGAAGTCTTGTTCTATCCGCACAAGGTTGAGTTCCAGCGATCCGATCATGGTATCTCCATGCGAACTGGTGTCACCATTAGCACAGACGGCGTCGAGCTTCGGCGGGTGAACATCCTGAACGACACCGATCATCCACGGAAATTGAAATTGACCAGCTATGGGGAAGTGGTGCTTTCCACACAGGCAGCCGATCGGCGGCATCCTGCATTTAACAAGTTGTTCATTGAAAGCGAATATCTTCCCAAAGAAAATGCGCTGTTATTCAAACGCCGCCCGCGCTCTGCGGATGAAAAGCCGGTCGTCTTGATCCATGCGCTGATCATTGAAGCCGGGCGCAAAGTGACCGGGCAATATGAAAGTGACCGCGCCAAATTCCTGGGCAGATCACAGACCATGCATTCACCGCAGGCGGTTCAAAACCCAAATAGCCGCCTCACAGGCACCACAGGCGGAACGCTTGACCCGATCATGTCGTTGGCGCAGGAAATTAATTTGTTGCCACATGCAAAAACCAGAGTCACATTTATCACTCTGGCAGCCGCAACCCGTGCCGAGGCATTGGAAAAACTATCCCGCTACAGAACCGGGCAAGCCGTCTATCGTGCCTTCAACGAGGCGCGCGCCTACTGTGAACGTGAACTGCTCGAACTCGGGTTGAACGCATACGCCGTCGAAAATATCCAGCGCATCTTATCCGCGCTGCTTTACCCGGTTGGGACGTTGCGCGCCGAGCCGCATATTCTGGCACAAAATGAAAAGGGACAATCTGGTCTGTGGGCGTTCGGCATCTCTGGCGATTTCCCGATCTTGTTAGTGCGCGTCTGCGATGGCGAAACGCCGCTTTTGCGTGAAGCCTTGCAAGCCTTTATGTATTGGCGTAGTCGTCACGTCACTGTCAACCTCGTTATCCTCAACGATCAAGATACCGGCTACGCCCTCGAATTGCACAATGCCATTCAACGCCGCATCACACGCATGGGAGTCGATTCTTCGCTCAACCAGCGCGACGGGATTTTCGTCTTGCACACCGATCAGCTTGCGCAAGCCGACAAGATTCTTTTTGAAACAGTGGCGGGCGTTATCTTGGATGAAAAGAACGGGACGCTTGCCGAACATGCCCAGAGATTAAATTCACAACGGACTCGCCTGCCACAGTTCAACGCTTCATATGCCCCGACAACGGATCCTGTTTCGACAGCTTCACTTCCGCTGCCAACGGATCTAAAAATGGACAACGGTCTTGGCGGCTTCAGTCACGACGGCAAGGAATACATCATCCATCTGAAATCAGGACAGCACACCCCGCATCCGTGGGTCAATGTGATCGCCAATCCGCAGTTCGGCTTTCTGGTTTCCGAATCAGGTTTGGGCAGCACTTGGGCAGAGAACAGCGGCGAGAATCGATTAACTCCCTGGCGCAATGACCCGGTCACCGATATGCCAAGTGAAGCCATCTATCTGCGCGATGAAGAATCCGGGCAGGTCTGGTCACCTACGCCCATGCCTGCCGGTGCAGATACCACGCATGTGATCCGGCATGGCGCGGGCTATTCCATCTTTGAGAGTCAGAGCAATGGCTTGAATCAAAAGCTGCGGCTATTCGCTGCAACAGATGTGCCCGTCAAAATTGCGCATCTGCGTTTGCAGAACCTGACAGATCGTCCGCGGCGTATTACGGTCACTTACTATGCGGAATGGGTGCTTGGCACAACCCGCGATACCCAACAAGCGTATGTGATGCCGGAATTCGACTCCGATAGAAATGCCTTGCTTGCGTCCAATCGCTTCAACAGCGAGTTTGGCGAACGTGTGGCGTTTTTGGCATCCAATAAAAAACCTCATGGCGTCACCGCAGACCGCACCGAGTTTTTAGGACGCATGGGAAGCATGCAGTTTCCAGCCGCACTCCGGCGCATCGGCTTGGAAAGCGCTGTCAACGCCGGGCTCGACCCGTGTGCCGTCATCCAATTACATGTTGACCTTGCACCGAACGAGACGGAAGAAGTCTTTTTCTTGATCGGGCAGGGGAAAAGCCGGGATGAAAGTCTACGCCTGATCGGACAGATTCAATCATCGGCGGAGGTGGAGGCGGTTTGGCAATCCGTCCAACATCACTGGGATGAGATCCTCGATACCATCACGGTTGAAACTCCTGATCCCAGCATGGATCTGATGCTCAATCGTTGGATGTTGTATCAGACGCTCACGTGCCGCATGTGGGGACGCACTGCGTTGTATCAATCGAGCGGCGCGTTTGGTTTCCGCGACCAGCTTCAAGATGCGATGGCACTTCTGCAAACTCGCCCGAATATTGCACGCGCGCAAATTCTGGAAGCAGCGCGGCATCAATTTGAAGCGGGCGATGTGCTGCATTGGTGGAATCCGCCCGCGGGTAGGGGAGTGCGCACGCGCTTTTCAGATGACCTGCTCTGGCTGCCATACGTCACTGCTGAATATGTTTCTGTGACGGGCGATGAATCCATTTTGCATGAGAGCATTCCTTTCTTGATCGGTGAAACGCTCAAGCCCAATGAGATGGAACATTACACACAGTTTGGAGTCGGAGATAAAGATTTTTCATTGTACGAACATTGTCGCCGTGCGTTGGAAAAAGGGACGACATCCGGTGAACATGATCTGCCATTGATGGGCAGCGGCGATTGGAACGATGGCATGAATCGCGTTGGCATGCATGGACGCGGTGAAAGCATCTGGCTCGGCTGGTTCCTGCATGCCACGCTCAAGCGTTTTGCGCCGCTGGCAGCGTTGATGTCTACTGACCCGGCGCCTTATCTTCAGCGAGCAGAGAAATTAGCGCAAGCACTCGAAACCCATGCCTGGGATGGCGAGTGGTATCTGCGCGCTTTTTATGATGATGGTTCACGTTTGGGTTCACAGAAAAATAACGAATGTCAGATCGACTCGATCGCGCAATCATGGGCGGTTTTATCTGGCGCGGCAGATCCCGCGCGGGCAGCGCAAGCTATGGAATCAATCAATAGAAGGTTGGTGAAACCGGATGAAAAGATGATCCTGTTGTTTACTCCGCCCTTCGACAAATCGGCGCGTGACCCAGGGTATATCAAAGGATATTTACCCGGTGTACGCGAGAACGGCGGTCAATACACTCATGCCGCCATTTGGACTGCATGGGCATTTGCCAAACTCGGGCTGGGAGATCGTGCCATGGAGTTGTTCAACATGCTGAACCCAATCAACCATGCGGACACGCCGGAAAAAGTAGAAACCTATAAGGTGGAACCATACGTGATCGCTGCCGATATTTATAGCGTCCCGCCGCATATCGGTCGCGGCGGCTGGACATGGTACACCGGCTCCTCTGGCTGGATGTATCGCTTGGGTCTCGAAGCTATTTTAGGTATTACCAAGGTTGGCAACGCGCTTGCGATCAACCCATGCATTCCCGCTCATTGGGATGGCTTCAAAGTGTATTATCGTTTTGGAGCGACATACTACAAGATCAACGTGGAGAATCCGTCTCAAGTCAATCGGGGAATCCGAGAAGTTATATTGGATGGAAATCCAGTGAACGATAAATTGATTCCGTTAGTGGATGATGGACATCCACATGAGGTAAGAGTTGTGATGGGGTAAATTCGTTAATCCACGTGCGAGATTTCAACATAGATGCATTCTCACGGATTTGGATGCGAGCCTTATAATGGGATCATGTCCATTTTAGCGACGAAATTGCATTTGCCCCTGCCCCGCTCCAGGACGGTTTTGCGCGCCCGCTTAATGGATCAATTGAATACTGGCTTGGATCGTAAACATAAATTGACTCTTATCTCTGCGCCAGCAGGGTTCGGCAAGACCACACTGGCGAGTGAATGGGTTATAACTTACAAGCAGCCAGTCGCGTGGCTGTCAATGGATGAAGGGGACGGCGATCTCAAGCGTTTCCTGAGTTATCTGGTTGCGGCATTGCAGACGATTTTTCCTGAAATTGGCATGAACTTGTTGGGTGCGTTGCAAGCCTCTCACATACCAGACTCCGAATCACTCCTGACAACCTTGATCAACGAAATAGATTCCATTCCGAATAAATTTATATTCGTGCTGGATGATTATCACATGCTGGATTCAAAACCAGTGGATCAGGCACTGAACTTTCTCGTGGAGCATTTGCCGTCGCAAATGCATTTGGTGATCACCACCCGTGAAGACCCGTCCCTGCCGTTGGCAAGATTACGCGCTCGCGATCAATTGACTGAGTTGCGTGCTGCCGATTTACGCTTCACCCCTGCGGAAGCTGCTGAATTTCTCAACCAAGTGATGGGATTGAATCTGACAGTAGAAAATATTGCCGCGCTTGAAGCCCGCACCGAGGGCTGGATTGCTGGCTTGCAATTAGCTGCACTCTCCATGCAGGGACACGCTTCGCGGGATGTCGCCAACTTCATCCAATCATTTACGGGCGCGCATCATTTCGTGTTGGATTATCTACTCGAAGAAGTTCTGCACCAACAGCCTGAAAATATCCAAGCATTTTTGTTGCGTACATCCATCCTGAATCGTTTGTGTGGCTCGCTCTGCGATGCGGTGCTGCTTGACCCTTCCGTTTCAGGACAGGAAACATTGGAATCTTTGGAACGTGCCAATCTATTTATCGTCTCACTTGATAATGAACGTCATTGGTATCGCTATCATCATCTTTTTGGTGATCTGCTCCGCCAACGGCAGGGACAAAACCTAAAACCCGAAGAACTTGCTAAATATCATCTCCGCGCCAGTGAATGGTATGAGCAGAACGGCGAAGAGGCTGAAGCATTTCAACACGCCATCGCTGCCAGAGACTTCAACCGTGCGGCGGAATTGGCTGAGAAATATTGGCAGGGAATGAATCAAAGTTTCCAGTCGGCTGTATGGCTTGGGTGGGTGAAGCAGCTACCAGCGAGTCAGATTCGCACTCGTCCCGTGTTATGCACACAGATCGGTTGGGCTTTCATGGATGCAGGTGATGTAGAGTCCAGTGAGTCCAGTTTGCGGGATGCGGAGTTGTGTCTCGAAGATGTATCCGAAGCGATGGCTGTTGTGGATGAAAAAGAGATTCAGACGCTGCCCGCCAGAATCGCTTTTGCCCGCGCTTACAATGCCCAGACACAGCTCGATTTCTCCGCCACGATCAAGTACGCGGAATTGGCGATCAAGATCGCTCCCGAAGGAGACCAATTCATGCGCGCGGGAGCCGCGGCGATATTAGGCGGCTCGTATTGGGCAAGCGGCGATTTGGATGCGGCTTGCAAATCCATGAGCGATTGGATCGATAGTTCGTTGAAGGCGGGGAATTATATTTTTTCGATTGCCAGTGAGTCAGGCAAGGCGGAAATCCAAACCGCTCAAGGTCATCTCCGCGAGGCGCTGCGGACTTATGAACAGTCGCTGCAACATGCGTCCGCGTATGGCAGCGAGGTGAATCAGATTTTAGCCCATCATTATTTGGGGTTGGCGTTGCTGCATCATGAAATGGGGAATGACGAATCTGCTGCGCAATATTTTCAGCAAAGCATCGAGTTGGGAAAGCAATCAACCCTCGTGGATTTTCCGTATCGCAAGAGTCTTGCTCAGGCTCGTTTGAAAGAGTCCGAGGGAGATTTGGATGCGGCGCTTGAATTCCTCGATGAAGCCAAGCGCTTGTTTATCAGCACGCCTATTCCCAATACGCGTCCTGTAGATGCACTGAAGGCACGCATCTATCTCAAGCAGGGACAATTATCCAAGGCGCAAGATTGGGTGTATGAATGCGGAATTACGGTTAACGATGAACTCAGTTATTTGCGTGAATATGAACATATCACGCTGGCGCGGGTGCTGATTGCTGCATATCAAAGCACTGCATCAGAAGATAAGATGAAAGATGCACTCGGTTTGTTATCACGCCTTTTGCAAACAGCCGAAAATGCAAAGCGAATGGGCAGTATGCTTGAGATTCTAACGGCGCAGGCGCTTGCTTTCCACGCACATGGAGAACAATCTCAATCATTTGCGTCACTCAAGCATGCAGTGACCTTGGCTGAGCCAGAAGGCTACTTCCGCTTTTTTATGAATGAAGGCGAATCAATTGTGGAGTTGCTAAAAGCATTAATCCATTCACGTGAAGATGACAGACTCAATAACTACATCCGCAAATTACTGAATTCCTTTGGCGAAACAAAACCCGAGCCAGCCAACGCGCAACCGTTGATTGATCCGTTGAGCGAGCGTGAGTTGGAAGTGTTGCGTCTCGTTGCCGATGGTCTTTCAAATGACGAGATCAGCCAGAAACTTTTTCTGGCGTTGAGCACGGTCAAAGGGCATAACCTGCGCATTTTCAACAAACTTCAAGCAAAAAGCCGCACCGAAGCCGTGGCACGCGCCCGCGAGCTGGGCTTGTTGCTGTAAGTCCCCTAAACAATACTCCAAACAATACTTTTGGTTCTAAACGGCAATACTCCTTGCCGTTATATTTCGCGCACGTTAATGCAAAAGGTAAAGGCAATGTCGAAGAACTATCAAATCAGGATCGAAGGACATTTAGGCAGTCAGTGGGCAGACTGGTTTGACGGTTTTTCCGTCACTCTCGAAACAGATGGAAAAACGCTTCTTTCTGGACCTGTGCCTGATCAGCCAGCCCTATACGGGTTGCTGCGGAAAGTGAGAGACCTGGGCATGCCCCTCGTCTCGGTCAATCAAGTTTATTCAATCAAAGGAGAAAATATTATGGATACAAAAGTTAACACATACAGAACGACAGCAAAAGTAGTAGGTGCGTTGTACATCTTAGGATTCGTTGTAGGTATTGCAGGTTCGGTCCTTAGCACACCAGGTCAGCTTGAGACAGTTTCTGCCAGAAGCATGATGATCGCAATCGGCGCACTGCTCTGGGTGCTCGCCGCCGCAGGTGACGCCGCTCACGGTGTGATGATGTTCCCGATCTTGAAGCAAACCAACGAGCGTGTTGCGCTTGGTTACCTTAGCGCCAGACTCGTTGAAGCTGCTGTTATTGCTGTCTCGGCTTTATTTATTCTGCTTCAAATTCCGCTGGGTGCTGAGTTCCTGAAAGCCAGTGCTTCTGAAATTCCCTACCTTCAATCTTTGAGCGCGTTGTTCATACAGTCACAGGCTTATACCTACCAGATCGGCATGGTCGCTTTAGGGATGGCTGGCTTGACGCTTTGCTATGGGTTTTATCGCGCAAAGTTGGTGCCGCAGCTTTTCGTCATCTGGGGCTTTATCGGGTACGTGAGCTTCCTGCTTGGTTCCATGCTGGAAGTCTTGGGCTTCAATCTACAACTGCTCCACACCCTTCCGGGCGGTCTGTGGGAAATGTCCATCGGCGTGTGGCTGATCGTAAAAGGATTCAATTCAACTGCGTTCGTTTCCGAGTCTGCCAAAAATAAAGCAAATTGATCTTGAACATAATTAATACCGTTTACGAAAAGAGAAAACCATGACCGCAACTATAAAAACTAATTCCATCCAAATGACCGCCAGAATTGCCGCAATCCTCACTCTGCTAATTGTTGTGCTGGCGCCGTTCAGCATGCTATATATCCCCACGACACTAGTTGTGCCAGACGATGCGGCAGCGACAGCTAATAACATCATGGCATCTCAAGGACTGTTCCGCGCTGGAATGGTCAGCGACTCAATTGTCTTTTTGATCGAGATCGTGTTGACTGTGCTTCTCTATGTTTTGGTCAAACCCGTCAACAAAACTCTTTCTCTGGCTGCGGCGTTTTCTCGCCTCGCGATGACGGTTATTCAAGGAATCAATCTACTTAATAATTTTATTGTCTTGCTGCTTCTAAGCGGTGCAGGCTACCTGACCGCGTTCGCGCCAGATCAACTGCAGGCGTTTGCTCTGCTGTTTCTCAATGCGCATGAAACTGTGACGCTGATTTGGGGATTGTTCTTTGGATTGCATCTTCTGGTCTTTGGCTACTTGGTTTACAAATCAGGCTACCTCCCTAAGTTTTTGGGCATCATCTTGCTTGTTGTGGCTTTATGCTACTTTATTCAAGATTTTGGAACCATGCTTCTGCCCCAGTACCAAGCGCTCTTCACCTCGATTGGTTCCCTCGCGTTTCTTGAGATCGTATTTCCCTTATGGCTTCTGATTAAAGGTGTCAACGCCGAGCAATGGGAAAAGCGCGTTACAGAATCTACATAACGTATAAAAATCAGCCACCCGAGAAATAGAGACGCCTTATGTCGATCAACCCATTTCTGAATTCTGAACGTCAGCTACGCAACGGCTGGTGGATCCTTATCTTCTTTCTTGTACTGGCTGCAACCCTTTTTCCAGCCTTATTAGCGGCGCGGCAAAACTCTATGGACGTCTCCATTGGGCTGCAAGCTGTTATCGTAATGCTCGCCTCGTGGATTTGTCAGTTGCTACGCCGAAGACCGCTAGCTGAACTGCTAGGGGAATTCAACCTGCGTTGGCTCAAGGAACTTGGACTGGGTGGCTTGATTGGCTCCGCGCTTATGCTTGTCCCCGCGCTCATCCTGTGGGTTTTTGGTTGGGTTCATTGGCAATGGAATCCTAGTGGCTTCTTAACCTTTCCATCCACCTTGTTACTCTTTGCAGAAGTTGCGCTGGCAGAAGAATTGTTATTTCGGGGATTTATTTTTCAACGACTTATCGCTGGGCTTGGTCAATTGCCAGCCCAACTACTCATGGCAGGTTATTTCCTGCTTACGCATTTGAATAACCCAGGCATGACAGGCGATGTAAAATTTTTTGCGAGTATTAATATTTTTATTGCATCACTCGTATTTGGCTTGTCATTCATCCGCACCAAAAGTCTTGCCATGCCGCTTGGCTTGCACTTTATGGCGAATTTGATGCAAGGTGGCATCCTCGGTTTTGGCGTGAGTGGCACGGATCAATCAGGTTTATTCAAACCCGTCTTTAGCGAAGTTCCAGACTGGCTGACGGGCGGTCAATTTGGGCTGGAAGCCAGTGTTCCCGGATTGGCTTGTGTTGTTGTGATATTTATACTGTTTCAGAGATGGGATGTATCAAAGACACATTGATCAGGGAACAATTTTACCCCATCATGATCTTGGGGCGATACTGCAACGCCTCCGCTAAATGAGTGGACTGGATCTCTTCACTCCCTGCCAAATCTGCGATGGTGCGGGATAACTTGAGGATGCGGTGATAGGCTCTTGCCGACAAATTGAGTTGACTCATCGCCGCTCGCATCAGGCTTTGACCTTCGGGTTGGAGTTGGCAAAATTGTCTGACTTCCCCAATGCGCATGTCGGCATTGCAAACGATATCAGTGGAGTTGGCGAAGCGTTGATTTTGAATGTCTCTTGCAGTTTGCACACGCTTGCGGATGGTTTCGCTGGTTTCGCCGAGTTTATTTGCGCTGAGTTTTTCGTAGTCCACACGCGGCACTTCGATGTGAATGTCAATGCGGTCGAGCAATGGACCGGAGATGCGTTTTTGATATTTGGTAACAACAGCAGGTGCACAAGTGCAGGCTTTTTGAGAATCGCCCCAGTAGCCACAGGGGCAGGGATTCATAGCTGCAATGAGTTGGAAATTTGCTGAAAAAGTAAGCGAGCCTTTGGCGCGGCTGATAGTGACGACTTTATCTTCCATCGGTTGGCGCATCACTTCGAGGACTCTCGTTCCGAATTCGGGGAATTCATCTAGGAATAAAACACCGCGATGGGCCAGAGAGATTTCGCCGGGCTTGGGAATGTTCCCACCACCGACTAGACCGGCATGGGAGATGGTGTGATGCGGCGAACGAAACGGACGATGTTTGATAAGCGGAGTCCCTGCGGGGAGTTGATCTGCCACCGAATAGATGCGCGTCACATCCAACGATTCTTCGATGGACATTTCAGGCAAGATGCCGGGCATGGCACGTGCTAATAATGTTTTTCCCGCACCTGGCGAGCCAACGAGTAAACAGTTGTGTCCGCCAGCTGCGGCAACTTCGAGGGCGCGTTTGACGTGTTCCTGTCCTTTAATTTCAGCGAAGTCTGTAGGAGTAAAGAGCGGCTCGAGCGAGTCGCTTGAAGGTTGATATGGTTGAATGAGATGCCGACCCGCTAAATGGTCGTAGAGATGTGCAAGCGATTTGACCGGGTACACCTCAAGGTCAGGGATCAAAGCTGCTTCGCCCGCATCCGCTTCAGGGACGAACATCCGCTTGAATCCATTGGCGCGGGCGGCGGCTGCCATGGGGAGCACGCCCCGTGTGTGGCGGACAATGCCATCGAGTGAGAGCTCACCAATGAACATGGCGCCTTCGATGCTTTCTTGCGGAAGAAATCCAGCGAGGATGACGACGCCCAAGGCAATGGGCAAGTCGTAAGCTGGTCCTTCTTTGCGGATGGCGGCGGGGGAGAGGTTGACCACGATGCGGTGGCGCGGAAAATTTAACCCGGCATTTTTTACCGCGGTTTGTACACGTTCGCGGCTTTCTTGAACTGCCGCATCAGGTAAGCCGACGATGATGACTGCTGGAAGACCGTTGGTGTAATCCACTTCCACTTCAACGATCACGCCTTCGAGTCCCACCACGGCGCAAGAATATACTCGTGAGAGCATGGATGTATTTTATCATTAAGGCTTGATAGGTTTTGAAAACGCTATTAAGAAAAACAGCGCGGACATTTGTCCGCGCTGTTGGCTTTCAACGTGCTTTTAGTCGAGCAGATCCTTGGGGATGTTGCCGCCATTGGCAGCGATCTGGCGCAGAACTTCTTTGTGAAGCCAGACGTTCATGCGGGCAGAGTCGCTCATTTGGTCGGCGGGGCAGTTGAGTTCTTTGGCAAGCTCTTCGCGGGCTTCACGGCTGCTGTCGAGTTCGAGCAGTTTGAGCAGATCCACGATGGAGACCTTCCAGTTGAGTTCCTTGCCTTTGGCGCGTTCTTCAAGCTGCGCCACCACGTCCACGACAGTGAGTGCGGCAGGGGCGGGGGCAGATACGTCGGCGTCATCGCGCTTGATGCCGGAAGATTTTACGCCAGCGCTGGCTGCAGCTTTGGGAGCCGGAGCGGCGGGCTTTGCAGCCGGAGCAGCAGGTTTGGTATCGGCAGCAGCGGCGGCTGGTGCGGCAGGCTTTTCTTCCTCTGCCTTCTTTTTGAGACCGAGCTTTTCGAGAATATTACTGAAGAGACCCATGATAAAAAAATCCTTTTCTTGGTTGATTTACAGATGCTTTGCATCTGTTTTTAAAATTATAACCGGATACGTTTCATAATTTATTAACGGAACGTAATAATCTCTGGCGACTATTTCTTTATCGCATATGGATATTGATGCATATGGATTTTTATTAACCAATAGAGGTTGTACTTGACGCGGATTTAAGAGACGCTTTTTAATCCGTTTGACAGTACAGATGGTTGATTTGAGTTTTGAGATATTGAAATATAATCCGCGCATGGAAAATAAAAATCATCCCCTGTGGACGCGTGACTCATCTATTTTATTGGGTGGGTTTTTCGTCACCATTATCCTTATCGTTTATATCTGGTGGCCTCTGGCGGAAGAAGTTCTAGCTCTCATCGACTGGAACGGTGCCTGGTGGCTTTATATGGATTGGTTGTTGCTTGGCATTTTTATTTTTATGTCGATTACCATTGTGGCGCGCGCGAACATCAAGACGGATGTTCTGATCGTTTTCGTTGGGATCTGCGGCGGTCTGGCGATCGAATCGTGGGGCACACAAACCAATCTGTGGCATTATTACACGGCAGAACGCCCGCCGTTGTGGATCATCCCTGCCTGGCCTATTGCGAGTCTTTCCATTGACCGGATTACCCGATTTATGAATTGGGCGATCCAAAAAATGGAAACTCAGACTCAACAGCCTGTTCATCGCTCGATCTTCCCTGCTCTTTATTGGATCACCTTCGCTTCTTTCATGACCCTGATGCTGGTCTTTGTTTCCCCGACCTTCGACAAATCCTATACCATTCTGGCTACCATATTATGCGTCATGCTCATCCTTACACCCACCGATCATCGCATGGCGTTGTTGACCTTTCTCGCCGGAATCGGTTTGGGATACTTCCTCGAATTGTGGGGCACGACCCGTCAGTGTTGGACGTATTACACCTTCGAGACTCCGCCGCTATTTGCAGTGTTGGCACATGGGATGGCGGCGGTCGCATTTTGGCGGGCGGGATTGTTGGTGAGTCTGATGTTGGAAAAACTGGGTTGGAAGACACCAATAATAGTTCGTGGCGAGTAGTGACGGATCCGCAGAGCAACGCTCTGCGGATTTTTATTTTCATGCTGGAAAAAGTATGCATAGGTGTATCAGCTTTGGGCGGTGAAGAGGCGAGGTGTTCATCCCAAAAAGCACTTGACTCTGTAATTTGTCAGGCATATAATAAATAAACCGACCGTCGGTTTATAAAAGAGGTACTATGCCTAGAGTTGTAAAAGAAGAGAACTTCGCTGCCAAGCGCAAAGAGATTTTGGATGTGGTTCGTAAACTGGTTTACACCAAAGGGTACGAAGCCATGTCCATTCAGGATATTCTCGATTCGATGAAAATATCCAAGGGGGCTTTTTATCACTATTTCGATTCGAAGCAATCCCTGTTGGATGGGCTGGTGGAGAAGATGTTGGAAGAATCGGATCAGGTGATGTCTCCGATCTTGGAAGCGGCAGACCTGTCGGCGCTTGAAAAAATGAAGCAGTATTTCGATACCGGCAGCCGTTGGAAAATAGATCAAAAACCTTTCATACTTAACCTCATGCGCATCTGGTATGACGATTCAAATTCTCTAATTCGTCATAAACAAGAAGCGGCTTTTATGAAGCATTTTTCCCCGAAACTTGCGAAGATCATTCATCAGGGAATTGACGAAGGGGTGTTTTCAACACGTTACCCTGAGCAGTTCGCAGATACGATGTTGGGTCTTTCCCGCGGGTTGGAAGGCAATATTGTTGGACTGCTGCTGGCGGATCACCCGCCGCCTGATGCGTTGGAGAAACTTGAATTGGTGGTAGGTTCCTACTACGAGAGTTTGGAACGTATTCTCGGCGCGCCCGCCGGTTCTCTTTGGACAGGAACAATGGATATCTTGAGAGAATGGATATCTCCTTCTTCTTAGGTGGATGTCTTTTTAGTTTGTTTGTGGAAAGGAATTTCAAATGAATTTATATCTGCGCCTTGCATGGCGTAACATCTGGCGGCACAAACGCCGTACGGCGATCATCGTCCTTGCCATGTCGATGAGCCTATCGTTGATGATGTTTTACGACGGGTTGATGAATGGCTTTACCGATGCGATCTATGGCAATGCGGTCAAGGTCTTGGGCGGAAATATTCAGGTCCACGCGGAAGGGTATCGGGCGGAAGTAGGTTCCACTCCGCTGCTGCCGTTGACCGATGCCCAGGCAGTGGTCAGCGCCGCCGAAGCGGATCCAACCGTCCTCGCCGCGACGCAGCGCATCAATACCGGCGGTTTGGTTACAAATCGTGAAGGTGCCTTTGCGGTGGTTATTACGGGTATTGAACCAGAGAAGGAAGTACAGGTTAATCTCATCGGTCAATATGTCACGGCGGGACGTAACCTTGTGAGTGACGATGTTGACAACATTCTGATCGGCAAAGGACTCGCCGATGCCATGGATGTTACGGTGGGTGACCGCATCACCATGGTTGGGCGCTCTCAAAATAAAGAGATGCGTCAACGTACCATGACCATTGTCGGCATCTACGACCTTGGCATGGCAGACATTGAAAAGCAGACGGTGTACATCTCATTGACCGAAGCACAAACTCTTTATGATCTGACCGCTCCTACTGAAGTGGCGATCTTCCTCCAGCATTTAGGGCAGGAGGATGAAGTCATCAAGAGTTTGCAAGCCAGCCTGCCGGGATATGAAATCGAATCATTCCAGGCTAATTACCCCGACCTTGCGAATGCAATCGACTCCAAAGGCGGCGTGATGAATGTCTTTAGCGTCATCATCATCGCCATAGCAGGTGTGGGCATTCTCAACCTGTTGCTGATGGCTGTCTACGAACGGACTCGTGAGATCGGCGTGCTGGGAGCGATGGGGCTCAAAGCCAATCAGATCGCGCTCTTGTTCATCCTCGAAGGCACCATGATCGGTCTAGTAGGGGTTGCAGCGGGCATTGTCCTGGGTTTGGCGCTCAATGGATATTTGATGAAGGTGGGCATGGACTTTGGTTCCATGACACAAGCCGCCAGTTATATGGCGCTTATCAAAGACAAGGTCTACCCCACTTGGGGCGTTGAAAAGTTGCTCATGCGGGCATCCATGGTCGCGATCATTTCCGCGCTGGCATCGGTCATCCCTGCCATCGAGGCAGGACGGCGCGAACCGGCTGAAGCTCTGCATTTTGTATAAGGTGCATCATGATACAGATTATTAAAATGGCTTTTCGTGATCTGGGTCGCAATCGCCGCAGGAATTTCTTCTCTGCTTTGGCTGTCGCGATCGGGCTTGCGTTGTTGATGTTAATGTCATCCGTTATTCAGGGCGAAATGGGCAGTGCTATTGAGTCTGCCATTAACCTGCAAAGCGGACATATCCAAATTCGAGCCGCATCTTACGATGAGAATAAATCGAGTCTTAAGTGGGAGGACCTCGTGGCGAACCCGGATGAGATCGCTGGTCAGATCAGCGCATTGGAGCAGGTCAAAGCTGCCACCCCGCGTTTGTTTGCAAGCGGCTTCCTCTCCACGGGCGATGAATCAGCTGGGGTGCAGATCTATGGCGTCGACCCGCAATCCGCAGCAAATGACCCGTATCGCAACGGGATCATCAGCGGAGAATTTCTCAATGCTGATGACCGCGAAGGCTTATTGATCGGAAAACCAGCTGCAGAAAAATTGCACCTGCAAGTGGGCGACAAGGTTAGCCTCTCGGTCAACACTGCTGATGGAAATGTGCAGGAACAAACCTTTACCATCCGCGGAATTTACACTACTGATACCTATGGCTTTGATAATGGCACGGTGTTTCTGCCATTATCAAAGGCTCAGGCGATTACGCAAACAGAAGGTCATGCCAGCACGATCTTCGTGCTTCTAAACGATACTGCCGATACCGATCAGGTTGTGGCTGCGCTGAAATCCTCATCGAGTTTGGAAGTTCTAACCTGGCGCGACCTGAACAAACTCTTTGTGGAGTTTGAGACCATGTCACAAAGCTACATCTCGTTCTTCTATCTCATCATCCTTGCCATCACGGCTTCGGTCATTGTCAACACGCTTATTATGTCCGTCTACGAACGGACGCGCGAGATCGGCATCCTCTCTGCGATTGGCATGCGCGGCGGGCGCATCTTGGGGTTGTTCCTAGCGGAGTCGTTCATGCTGGCTATTGGCGGTATCGTGATGGGACTGGCATTGGGTGTGTTTGCGGTCTATCTCTTTAATATCAATGGCTTTTTCGTGGGCAATATGGGGTTGAGCGGCATGTTGATCTCAGATACCATCCGTGCTCAATTGACAGTGGAGAACACAGTCAATGTCACCGTCATGACCTTTATCGCCACCATCCTCTCTGGTTTATATCCGGCGGTGATGGCATCTCGATTAGAGCCAGTTCAGGCATTGCGTGCAGAAAAATAGATGCGGAGAAAGTCCGCGAGGAGAAATATCATGGAAGTTGTAAAGATCGAAAACGTAACTCGTACTTATCAAATTGGGAAATTGGAAACCCATGCATTGCGCGGGGTCAGCCTTTCAATTAATAGCGGAGAATTCACAGCTTTGGTGGGTCCTTCTGGTTCTGGCAAGACCACGCTCTTGCAAATGATCGGCTGCCTCGACCAGCCCACCAGCGGGCGCGTCACTGTGGATGGCAAGGAAGTTACATCCCTCAATCGCAATCAACGTGCCGACATGCGCAAAGGTCATATTGGGTTTATCTTCCAATTCTTTGCATTGATTCCCACGCTCACCGCTTATGAAAATGTGGAAATGCCCCTACTGTTGAATGGACATTCCCCTAATGAGCGCCGTGACCGTGTGATGGAATTGCTTAAAGCCGTGGACCTGACCGATCGTGCCAATAACCGCCCCGACCAACTCTCTGGCGGGCAACAGCAACGCATCGCCATCGCCCGCGCCTTGGCGCCCAAACCTGCACTTATCCTTGCCGATGAGCCGACCGCCAATCTCGATACTGAGAACGGCAAGCAGGTGATGGAGATCATGAAGAAACTTAATCAAGAAACAGGGGAGACCTTTGTCTTCGCAACGCACGATCCGCGTGTTATTAGCTATGCCTCTCGTGTGGTTACTCTGGAAGATGGTGTCATTGTCAAAGATTCCAAGGGATAAACGCGTTCTAGACAAAACCTTTGCAAAAACTGTGCAATATGCTATACTTTATCAACATCAAGGATTTCACAGTTTGGAGAAATAAAGAATGAAGAAAGTTTTTTTTATACTTGTTAGTGTTTTGGCGATCTCACTGTCAGCTTGTGGGCAAGCTGGTGAAACAGAAGCAGTTCCCACCGTTGTATTGGATGCGGGCGCTTCCTCCCAGCCTGTCAATAACCAACCTTCAAGCAACAGCTCTGTTTCTGCCTCGGCGATCGTGGTGCCAGTTCAGGCTGCGAATTTATCCTTTACCAGCATTGGGCGTGTGACAGAAGTCAACGTGCAGGTAGGGGATAAGGTTAAGGCGGGGGATGTACTCGTGCAGCTGGATACTGCTGTTTTGGAAGCGAAGGTTCGCGAGGCGGAAGCGAATCTAAAATATGCGGAGATCCAGCTCGATTATTTGGTCCGCAATGCGGGCTGCCGTTTTAATTGCGCACCTTCACAGCAGCATATTGAAGTTGCGGAGAACGACGTTGCCAAAGCCCAGGCTTTGGTCGATTCAGCCAAGGCGGTTCTCGCCGCCCAATCGAATCTGACCGCGCCGTTTGCTGGTACCGTCATATCAGTCGACATTTCGCCGTACGAAACGGTTGCTCCGGGGCAGATCGTCATGGTTCTTGGCGACTTGTCTAACTATCGTATCGAAACCACCGACTTAAGCGAACGGGATGTGCCCCGTGTACAAGTGGGTCAGCCTACTACCGTATTCATCGAAGCTCTCGGCTCGGAATTCACAGGCAAAGTTACAGATGTGGCTCGTATCTCTTCCGAGATCGGCGGGGATATCGTCTATAAGGTGACCATCGAACTGGATGAACAACCAGCAGGCTTACTCTGGGGTATGAGCGCGGATGTTGATATCAGCGTTGGCGAGTGAGGCTGTCATGAAGCGAACGTTAATTTTTTTGATCGGCTTGGTACTGGTCAGTGCATGTGCAAGCCCAACGCCCGAGCCTTCCACTCCCACCGCCGTTCCTTCGGAGGAAGTTAGTTTTTCTTCGCCGGATGTGGTTATTGCTTCAGCGGAGGTTGAGCCAGCAAAAGTATCGCAATTGGGCTTCACCATCTCTGCGCTTGTAAAGGATATCCCAGTTAAGCAGGGAGATGTGGTTAAGGCAGGTGACATTTTGATGACCTTGAGCACTCCCGACCTTGAATATGCCGTTGTGTCTGCAGAAGCGGATTTCAATGCGCGCAGCCAGGCCGCTGCGTTGCAAAAAGCTGAAAAAGTTCTTTACGTTGACCCCAATACAGGCAAACGTAGCTGGTATGACCTTCCGCATGAAGTGTTCGAAAAGGCGCAAGCTGTAGCAGACCAGGCGAAAGCCAGATGGGACTCTGCTTCAGCAACTCTGATGCAAGCCACTCTAACCGCCCCTTTTGATGGAACTGTGGTGGATGTCAATGTCATTCCAGGTGAGTTGGTGCAGGTCAATCAAGTCGTGCTGACCCTTGCAGATCTGGACTCTCTTCAGATTACTACCACCGACTTGAACGAACGTGATATCGCCCGTGTGAAGCTTGGGCAAAGTGCGGATGTATATGTCGAAGCTTTGGATGTAACGGTCACTGGTAAAGTGATCCGCATTTCTCCCATCTCTGAGATTGTAGGTGGAGATGTGGTCTACCCGGTCACCATTGAATTGGATGAATATCCTGATGGTTTCTTGTGGGGCATGAGCGCGGAAGTTGAAATTTCCACGAAGTGATCTTTGTAGGGATTGAATATAAAAACGTCTTCGATGTGATCATCGAAGACGTTTTTATATTTATTAAATGCCTTGCTGTGCATGCGTTTTGAATGGTCTTTTCTTAAAAACGTTAAATATCTTAAAAACCTTAATGACTTATCGCTGATGAATATGAAAAATACATGTGAGATACATAAAAAATTTTAAGATAAATACATCATCAAAAACCTTTACATAAATGAATTGTTGTATACAATAATCATACAATAATGATTTGAATCATTATTGTATGATTATTTTTTGATGATGACGATGATCGCGATTGCGATCAATAAAAACAATTTGAAAATAAAAATCGTAAAGGAAGAAAAACAAAGGAAATATCATGTATATCTGCGTACTAACAAGCACACCTGATGATGACGATATCCCGTATGATCCTTCTCCATACATGAAGGGATATCGCTGGAAACAGCATCACGTGGAACCAACTGAAGTTGAGAAACAGATCAAACAATTGATGAATGAAGGTGTGGATGCTTTCGTCAATTTGTGCGATGGCACGCCCGATGATGCTTTATCAGGGATTGCGCTGGTCAAGGCGCTCGAGAAATACAATGCAGCCTTTACAGGTGCTGATTCGAAATTTTTTGACCCTACTCGTGACGAAATGAAGAACGCTGCCCGGCGCGTCTCGGTTCCAACACCAAGTTGGGCATTTGCCAACCGTGCCGAAGATGCTGAGAAGATCGCCAAGCGGCTTAAGTTTCCCATGCTTGTCAAACCGCCTCATGGCTATGCCAGCGTAGGCATTCGCCGTAATTCACGGGTTTCTTCTGTGGACGAACTTCGTGAACAATTGAAGGTCGCTATTGCTGAATTCGGGCGAGCATTGATCGAAGAGTTCATTGAAGGGCGCGAATTTACCTGTTTGATCGCAGAAAACACAGCCAACCCCAATAAACCGTTCACCTTTACCCCTGTGGAATTCATCTTCCCGGATGGTGAATCTTTCAAGCACTACGATATGAAATGGGTTGATTACGAAAAGATGTCTGTAGCGGTGGTAACCGACCCGCGCATTGAAAAGATCCTGCGTGAACAGACCATGCGCGTTTTCAAGGAGTTGGGCGGCAACGGATATGCCCGCTGTGACTATCGCATGGATGCGGATGGCACCATCCACATGCTTGAGATCAACCCCAACTGTGGTATTTTCTACCCCCCGCATGAACCGGGTTCTGCAGATTTCTCACTGCTCAATGATCCGACGACAGATCACACCAAGTTCATGAAGTTGATCATCCGTAATGCGCAGCACCGCCAAACTCGCGTCGCCGCGGAACGCATTATCAAACGCCAGCAACGCAAGCGTGTGCCGGTTGAACAAATGGCTTACACCTAATAAAAAAATGGACACCGCAAAGGTGTCCATTTTTTTTATCCCTGAATAATGCTGGCGCCTTCACTGGCTTTGCAGACATAGATACTCGCCTCCAGCCCGGATCTCTTTCTGTAGGATGTGGACACAGACTGAACGAATTCTCCGGCTTTTTCTTCTGCCACTAATGCGACAGCACAGCCGCCAAAGCCTGCCCCCGTCATACGTGCGCCATAACAAGTGGATTCTGCCCGGGCGCATTCGACCACGATATTCAGTGCATCGTTTGTAACTTCGAAATCATCGCGCAGGCTATCGTGGCTCGCGTTGAATAACTCTCCCAGGCGTTTTAAATTGCCGGTCTTCATTACATGGATTGCTTCGAGCACACGTTCATTTTCAGTGACAATATGCCGGGCGCGCCTGAATGCGATCTCACTGAGCCCGCTGCCTGCCTTCCATTTTTTCAGGTCTGGTACGCTTACATCTCGTAATGCTTTTACGCCGAACCAACGCGCCGCCTCCTCGCATTGATTTCTTCTCTCGTTGTATGCTGAATCCACAAGTCCACGCCGGGTGGAGGTGTCAAGGATGACGACAGCCACTCCCTTTGGCAGGGGCGCATGTTGGATCTCTAAGGAGCGACAGTCCAAAAAGAGGGCGAACCCTTCTTTACAGGCAGCGCTTGCCATTTGATCCATAATGCCGCAGTTAACACCCACCCATTCATTCTCCGCTTTTTGTGCGATGCGAGCCATGACCGGGGCGTTCCATTCAAAGCCGGAAACGACAGAGAATGCCCGGGCAATTGCCAATTCCACTGCGGCGGAAGAGGAGAGCCCGGCGCCGCGCGGGACATCGCCCGTCATGACGGCATCGAAGCCTTTCAGCTTATACCCAGCCTTGATTAACTCATTGGCAATACCTTTTGGGTATTCGATCCAGTCGCCGTCTCGGACGAGTGAAGCTAACTCGAAGGCTGACTCAGCTTCAAGGTCCAAAGAGAAGATGCGGACCATTCCATCCTGACGGGCACGAAGCGCGATCCATACGCCGCGGTCGATCGCCACAGGCAGGACGAAACCATCGTTGTAATCGGTGTGTTCGCCGATCAAGTTAACTCGCCCGGGTGCGCGGACGATCGCTTCTGGTTTGGCGTTAAAATGGGAGTGAAATTGTTGGGTAAGTGTTATCGGGTCCATATCCGCGTTTATACCATAGAGGCACCGTGGACGAGATCGAACTATTGAGAAAGTACGAACCAGTCTTGCGTTTCGCAAAGAGCGAGCGCTTTTTCCCCATGGCGGTGGAGCCGTATCTGGAAAAATGCACTCTCTTTCCCAGCGGACCCGCCGGTGCGGCGGAAATGCTTAGGTACTTAAATGAGCCGCTGGGGGAGAAGCTTGGCAAGCTGGAAAGTCATGAATATTTTTTGCGCTTTGTGAATAACCCGCTGAATGATTTTGACGCCTGGCTCTGGTTGGGAGGCGGTTCTGTGTTTGGGCTTATTGCCGGGTGGTTTGCGTGGGGGTGGGCTGGGGTTGATGTTGCTGTTAGTGTGGTTCTTGTGGCTGCGTTGATATTGTTTATGCTGGCTTCCCCGATCCGTTTGCGAATCATTCCTGCCATGTTGGCTGTGTCGGTTTTTCTAGTTTTGGGTATTGCTCCGGTGTGGTTGTTCTTCAGACCGATCCCAGGTATTAGTATTGCTGTTGAATATTTTGTCCTATTGCCGATCTATCTCTTGTTGCTGTTTTACTGGCTGGTTCGCACGTTGAAGTTCATCATTGAGAGGATCCTGCCGGAGGGTCTGGGGTTGGCAATGGATATGCTTTCACAGTCCACAGAAAAGATCGCACAGCAGGCGGGAATTTTGTATGCGGAGATATTACGTGAACACCGCCAGCCCGTTTATTATGGGCGCGTCTTGCAAGAAGAGGTGGATGCGGCGGGGGATCAATGGACTTTCCTGCAATATCATTATTTTTATGCTTTC
This sequence comes from Candidatus Villigracilis vicinus, assembly GCF_016702885.1. NCBI lineage: Bacteria > Bacillati > Chloroflexota > Anaerolineae > Anaerolineales > Candidatus Villigracilaceae > Candidatus Villigracilis > Candidatus Villigracilis vicinus. The sequence goes on along the minus strand of NZ_JADJDD010000002.1, from coordinate 137,602 downwards.
AATGACTGGCGGCTGGCGGCGAATGGCTTTAACCATCACGAAGGCGATTGGGAGATGGTTGCCGTTTATCTCAAGAACGAAATGCCATATGCCGTTCTGCTTTCACAGCATGGTGCAGGCAACCTGGAAAAGTGGGAGGATGCCATCAAGGCGCTGGATACGGACGGAAACGTGACCACACATCCCGTCATTTATGCGGCATTGGGGTCACATGCCAATTACAGCAGACCGGATGTGATCCGCTCGCCTGCGATGTATAACCCCGGGCGACTGCAACGCTTCCTCTTCTGGTTCGACGGCTGGATCCACTACTTGTTCCTTTTATTTAATCCCAGCCAAAAGGCGCGTGACATCGCATTGGAAGAGATCCGTATGCGCCCGCAGCATATGTTCGAAGAGCACGCTTTCGATGAGATGCGTGATGAGCAGGATCATTTCATTGTGCGCCTGCCAATGGAGATTGCAACGGGGGATGGGCTGCGGGTTGGTTTTCAAGGCAGGAACTCGAAGGAGCCGCTGTTGAAGTCGTCCAGCTATTTAAAACGGGTCATGTCTGACCGTAGGGTGTCGCTTCCGCCAATACGCGAGTGGCATTGTATACTCTTGAATTCCGAACCGGGATGGGTACAATATAAAGGGTTGTGGGGTGTAAAAAGCATGTTGAGCGAGGAATCGGGTCCGCCTGGACCAAAATGGGATAAACCCAAACGAAAAAAAACCGGCGTAAGCGAGCGCGTTCGCTGGGGCAAGCCTCTCGCCTGGCTTGCAAAACTTGAAAAGAACAAACATTAATGCACATCAAAGGAGAAGGTTATGTCGATCTCACAAGCGCTTGAAGTAGTTATAGGATTGATCTTCGTTTACTATGTTCTGGGTTCGATCGTTTCTTTGATCACCCAATGGATCAATGAGGCGTTCGAGACGCGCGGAAAGTCACTGGAGCGCCATTTGAAGAAGATCGTCGGCGACAGGCATGTGGATGAGTTCGTCAAGCTGCCTCAGTTGCAGGCGCTTCGTCCGATCCGTTATAAGGATGCTTTCAGCTTTATTACTTCGAATACCGAGGCGAAGAAGCTGGAAAAGATCCCAGCCGCTGTTCTGGTAGATTCCTATTTCGATTTTGTCGGCATGACCGCCTCAAAAGAATTTGAAGCGGATGAGCTGAAGGCGCTCATCGGCGCCTTCCCGGAATCTGAAGGCAAACAGGCAATGCTTAAGTGGGTGAGCCAGGGCGTGACCAATATCGAGGACCTGCGCAAGCGCACCACGGTTTATTTTGGAGGCGTGATGGAACAGGCAAGCGCAACTTTTCGCGCCAATGCCCGCAGTTTTGTGATCATACTTTCCATTCTCTTTACCCTTTTGCTTGGTACAGACAGCATTCAGCTTGCACAGACTCTATGGAATAATGCCGGTGTCCGCGCCCTTGCCGTTGCACAGGCAGAATTGGTGGTTCGTCAGGACGATGCCGAAGCCAGAATGGATGATCTGATTCAGCAATTATTGGATTTGAATATTGTACGTATTGGATGGTGGCAGACCGAGTTGCCGCCTGCAGGCTCCACAGCTGGGCAATGGATTTGGTTTTCGGTCTTGAAGGTATTGGGACTTGGGTTGACCGCAGCTGCGATCTCTCAGGGTTCTTCTTTCTGGTATGACCTGTTGAAGAAGATCACAACACCATCTTCAAGCAGCAGCAGTTCAAGTAGCGGGGGCGGAAGTAGCAGCAGTAGTTCGAGTGCCAGTGGATAATAAATGAGATAAAAAAACTCCGAGATTTGAAAGCCTCGGAGTTTTTTTATTATTGAGAAGACCAGCGTGCGTAGACTGCCTGTGAAAGCAAACGGTTCGCGCTTTTTTCCCGCGTTACCAACTCTCCGCTATCGAGCGTGCCTTTGTATTTTTTCATCATCTCGTCTACCGCTTGGGCGACGTGAATGGCGGAGGCACGCACAGCATAAACGGTGACGATGACGAAAAGCGGGTTATCGCTCAGACATTGACGGATATCATCCAACAGGCTTGGCAGAGACTTATACACTTCCCAGATCTCGCCTTTAGGTCCGCGACCGAATTTGGGCGGGTCGAGGATCACGCCGTCGTATTTGACCCCGCGTTTGGCTTCGCGCTGGACGTATTTCAGCGCATCTTCCACGATCCAGCGGATGGGTTTATCACTCAAGCCGGAAAGTTCCTGATTCTCGCGTGCCCAACTCACGGACTTTTTCGAAGCGTCCACATGTGTGACGGAGGCTCCCGCGGCGGCGGCGGCAAGGGATGCAAGCCCGGTGTAGCCGAAGAGATTTAAAACATTCGGCTTGGTGCCCGCTTTCTGGATAGAGTCAGCCATAAAGTCCCAGTGAGATGCGACTTCTGGGAAGACTCCGAGGTGGCGACCCGGAGTCGTCATCACGTTAAATCGTAAGTTGCTTTGAGTGGGGAGGGGGTAAGTCATCTCCCATTGCTCGTCCACTCGCTTCTTTAAATCCCAATGCCCGCCGCTTTCTTCCCCGCTGGGGACGAAGACCCCGTGGGCGTTGTTCCATTCGGATTGGGGCAAGGCGCGGCTCCACATTGCCTGGGATTCAGGGCGCGCGAACGTATATTTACCGAAACGTTCGAGCTTTAGTCCGTCTCCGGAGTCGAGTAGTTCGTAATCTTGCCAGCGGCTGGCTTCAAGGAAGGTGAAAGTAGGCATTAGCTCTCATGAAAATGCAAGGTGGAATATCTTCGCTCCACTTGATTTTTACCCTCGAAAGGGTATAATGTGGTATGAAGTGGTAGAAAGTGGTAAGAGCGCCGGGACCTCCGGCGTTCACGCTATTAAAAGGATAGGTAGCACAAATGTTCTTAGGTCAATTCCAGCACAACCTCGATGATAAGGGTCGCCTGATGATTCCGGCGCGCTTCCGTGAGTTGCTGGAAGGCGGTGCCTTCATCACACAGGGTTTTGATAAATGCCTCATGGTGATGACCGAGGCATATTTCAAACAAGTGTATGAGCGCATTGAAGCCATGAACCTGGCTGACCCAACCGCTCGTCTTCTGCGCCGTTTGATTTTGTCCAATGCATATCCCATTGAAGTGGATAAGGTGGGGCGCATCCTCGTTCCGCAGAACCTGCGCACATTCCTCGGCGTGCCGAGCGGTGAACTGGTCGTGGCGGGGCAGGGCGAGTACTTTGAAGTGTGGACGCCGGCAACTTGGGCTGAGCAGATGGCTCTGCTTCAAGATGTGGAAGCCAACAACGCTCGCTTCTCTACACTCGATCTTTCCAAAACGAATTCCGCGTCGTCGTAACGGTTGTTATGACTGCGCATAAACCTGTACTTTACCAAGAGATTATACACGCTCTGCAACCCCGCTCTGGCGGGCGATATGTGGATGGTACGGTAGGCGCGGGCGGACACGCTCGCGGCATCCTGGAGGCTTGCGCGCCGGATGGGCAACTGTTGGGTCTCGATGTAGACCCGCAGGCGCTGGCGATTGCTCGTGAGACCTTGGCTCCTTACGAGGGGCGCTTTCATCTCGCGCAAGCCTCCCATATCACTCTCAGTGAGCAGCTTGCTTCATTGAATTGGGACGGCATCGACGGCATCGTTCTTGACCTGGGCGCCTCGTCCATGCAGTTTGATAACGCCGAACGCGGCTTCTCGTTCATGCAGGATGGTCCGCTCGACATGCGCTTTGGCATCAACGCCACCATGAGCGCGGATGAGATCATCAACACGTTTGATGAACGCGAACTAGCCGACATCATCTTCAAGTACGGCGAAGATCGCGACTCGCGCAAGATCGCCCGCGCGATTGTGCAAGCCAGACCGCTTCATACGACGGGTGAGTTGGTCGCTGTTATTTCGAAAGCTTCTCCACGCCGCGGCGACAAGACCCACCCCGCCACGCAGACCTTTCAAGCCCTGCGTATCGCCGTCAACGATGAATTAGCTGCAGTGGAGAAAACGCTTCCGCAAGCCGTGGCAAGCCTGAACACCGGAGGTCGATGCGCAGTGATCTCCTTCCACTCGTTGGAAGATCGCATCGTCAAAGAATATTTTCGAGAGCAGAGTAAAGATCTCATCAATCCGCCTTACGAACGAATTTATGAAGTGGAACGTAAGGCTGTTGTGAACTTAGTCAATAAGAAGCCAATTCTGCCGACCGAGGAAGAGACGAAAGACAATCCTCGGGCGCGCAGTGCCAAACTTAGAGTTGTTGAGAAGCTGTAGGGGCGAGGACTCCTCGCCCAAGTAGTTGAGAGAGAAGAATTGTGAACATACCGAACGTCAACCTCCCCAATGTTACCCACGTGATCCATGCCTATCGGGTCGCTCCTTGGCGCGTACAGCGTCAGTGGATCGGCAACGCATTGCTGGTGGTTGTGGTCTTTGCCATGGTTGCCGCTCTTTATTTAAACGTTACTTCGCGCACTGCCATAGCCGGACGCGAAATTCAAGACTTGAACGAAGCTATTTCTGCCAGCCAGCAGGTGAGCAGCGACTTGCAGACTCAGCTTGCCGGTTTGACCTCTGCATCTTCAATGGAAGAACGTGCGCGTGAGATGGGGTACCGCCCGGTTGAAACGGATGAGCTGGAATATCTCGTTGTGCCGGGGTATGTTTCTCACGATGCGGTTGACCTTTCCTCTTCTGCCTTACCTCAGTTGAACGCTCTGACCATTCCCCCCGAATATAACCAGTCTCTTTTGGATTGGATGGATGAACGCCTTGTTTCGGCAAGGAGATACCAATGAGACAACAATACGGACGCCGCAGTCAGGTCTTAGCCGGGGCGTTATTGTTATTTGCGTTTGCCATCGTCGTGCAAATGACGCGTATTCAGAACAGCCCCGAAGCCGACATCTTCCGCCAGCAGTCTGAAGATTATGCTTATGAATGGCGCACCTTCTATCCCAACCGCGGCGAGATCTATGATCGCAATGGGCGTTTGCTTGCGGGGGAAAAGATCGTTTATGAGATCGGTGTAGATCTAACCATTATGACCGACCCACATGCCATCGCATTTGCCGTGGCAGATACGCTTGGGCTTGACTACAACAACATCATGCAGGTCATTCAAACTCCGCCGGATGGGCTTTCCTACATTGTTCTCGCCGATTACGTTGATTCAGCTGATGCAGTTTATTTGCAGGAATTAAAGAAAGCCTTGAATGATCAGGCGCCTGAAGGGTCGATGGGCGGGCTTTCCGGGCTTCAATTCAAATCACATCCTCAGCGCAGTTATCCTGAAGATGCGCTGGCTTCCAACATCCTTGGCTTCGTCAACCGTGAAGGCAAGGGCTATTTTGGCGTGGAAGAAAAATATGACAGCCTGCTGGCTGGCAACCCTGTCACTGTGTTGGTTCCCACTGACCCGAACAAAGCCTTTGAAATTCCACATGCGCCCAATGGTACGACCCTGATCCTCTCCATCAACCGTGACTTGCAAGCCGCTACCGAAGAGATCCTGGATACCGCGTTGGGAACCTATGGCGCGCGTGATGGTGTGATCGCTGTTATGGATCCCCAGAGCGGCGAGATGCTTGCCATTGCCGTTTCGCGCCGCATGGACTTGAATCAATTCTGGAATTATGGTGCCGTGTACGACAACGCCACCGACTTCAACCCGGTCATCTCCAAGACCTACGAACCCGGCTCCGTGACAAAGATACTTACCATGGCTGCCGCGCTGGATAGCGGCACCGTCACACCGAATACGACCTACCTTGATACCGGCTCGATCTTGATCGGCGGCGTTACCGTGCAAAACTGGGATCAAAATCCCTGGGGTGTGCAGAACATGACCGGCTGTCTTCAGCACTCGCTCAACGTCTGTATGGTGAACCTCTCTACTCAAATGGGGGCAGGCACTTTCTATAATTACATGAATGCATTCGGAATGGGACACCTGACCGGCGTAGATCTGGCTTGGGAAGCGCCCGGCAGACTCAAGGTCCCCGGTGACCCGGATTGGTATCCTGTTGACCTCGGTACGAATGCCTTCGGTCAGGGTGTGGCAGTCACTCCCATTCAAATGATGGCGGCGGTCTCTGCGGTTGCCAATGACGGACGAATGGTCATCCCGCATGTGTTGTATGCGATGGTGCGCGATGGACGCCAGTATGAAGTCCCTGAACAGTTTGGCGCCTCGCCTATTTCGGAGCAGACTTCCAATACCCTTTCTGAAATGCTTGCCATTTCACTTGAAGAAGAATCGTCACTGGCGTTGGTGCCGGGGTATCGTGTGGCGGGCAAGACCGGTACCGCGCAGATTCCCGTCAATGGATATTATGACAGCACACAAACCAACACCTCCTTCATCGGTTGGGGACCGGTGGATGATCCAAAATTCATGATCTATGTCTGGCTTGAGCGCCCCACTGAATCACCGTGGGGGTCTGAAACCGCCGCACCAGTTTTCTCAGAGGTCGCCCAGCGAACTGTCGTATTATTAGACATTCCGCCTGATTCGGTCCGTCAACAGCTTGCCAACAAATAACATGCTTACCCTAGCCGACGTTCTTGAAGCTCTCACCTCGGTTCGCCCGTCGAACGCCTCCACTGTTATCACTGAAGGTACCATCGACTCGCGTCAAGTCATACCCGGCTCGCTTTTTGTGGCAATCCCCGGCGAAAAAACGGATGGACATGACTTTCTTGCAGGTGCCTTCAAGAGGGGGGCTTCTTTTGCTTTAATTCAAAGAGATGTAGACGCCTCTTTCTCAACCCTGGACCTGCGTGCCGGTCTATCAGCAGATACCACACTAAAACTTGATGCACCTCTCTGCCTGCGTGTGGAGAATACCATCTCTGCCCTGCAGCAGATCGCGCGTTTTTGGCGCCGTAAGCTGCCGAATCTGCGCGTGGTTGGCATTACGGGCAGTGTCGGCAAATCCACCACCAAAGAGACCGTGGCAGAAGTGCTTGGCATTCGTTATCGCACGCTAAAAAGCCCCGGTAATTTGAATAACGAGATCGGCTTACCGCTGACATTGCTGCGCCTTGGCTCTGGCTATGAACGCGCTGTCCTTGAAATGGGATTTTACGTTCCCGGTGAAATTCAGTTCCTCTGCGATATTGCTCAGCCACAGATCGGTGTCGTCTCAAATGTGGGTACCGTACATGCCGAACGTGCCGGGTCACAGGAAGCCATCTTCCGCGGCAAAAGCGAGTTACCCGCCGCGCTCCCTTCAAATGGAGTTGCCATTCTTAACTTTGATGACCCGTGGGTCCGCAAAATGGAAGAGAAGACCAAAGCGCGTGTATTCTTTTATGGATTATCTCCCGAAGCACATCTCTGGGCAGACCAGATCGAAGGTCTGGGCTTGGATGGAATTCGTTTCCGCATGCATTACAACAAAGAGACCATGCACATGCGCATCCCAATGATCGGGCGGCATTCTGTTCATACTGCTTTACGTGCCGCGGCGGTTGGGCTTAATGACGGTATTTCCTGGCAGGAGATCCTCGAAGGTCTTTCACATGGGCATACTCAGCTTCGTCTGGTGGCGGCACGCAGTCAGAACGGTGCGCTGATCCTCGACGATACCTACAATGCCGCACCAGAATCCATGCTGGCAGCCCTGAACCTGCTCGACGAACTCGACGGTCGCAAAATTGCCGTGTTGGGTGATATGCTTGAACTGGGTCCCTATGAACGCCAGGGACATGAAATGGTCGGTATGCGTGCCGCACAGGTGGCAAAGATCCTCATCACCCTCGGCACCCGTGGACATATGATCGCCGATGCCGCCCGCCGCGCCGGGATGAAACCCGCTGCCATTATGGAATACGAAGACATAGCTCCCATTGTTGATTGGTTAATGAAACACTTGAACTCGACCGATGCTGTTTTGATCAAAGGTTCACACGGTTTGCGTATGGATCGCATTGCTGCTGCGTTGGAGGTACATTCGTGAGACAGATCGCCCTTTCTCTCAGCCTTGCCGGGCTGGCATTTATTATGACGGCGATTTGGGGCGGTCCGTTGCTGCGCATTTTGCGCTATTTCAGGCTTGGCAAGATCATCCGCATCGAACAGCCGGAAGGTCACCGCGTTAAGATGGGAACACCCACCATGGGCGGTGTGATGTTCATCATGCCGGTATTGCTGCTAAGCGGCTTGCTTAATGCTGTGGCGCTGATCGGTGTAACAACCGGTGGGGTGGGGCGCTCTGTACTTTTGCCAATGCTCGTGATGGTTGGGTTTGCCATCCTCGGTGCTGTGGATGACTGGGAAGGGATTCATGGAAAGCGTAAAGGTGACGGCATGCGTGCCCGCACCAAGTTCGCCGTACAGGTGGTGTTGGCATTGGCTACAGCGTATGTGCTGAAGTATGTCATCGATGCGCCAGACCTTTACCTGCCTGGCTATTTCTTTGAAGTTGAGATCGGCTGGATCTATGTGCCGATCGCTGCGTTCATTATCGTTGCCGAGTCGAACGCCGTCAATTTCACAGATGGGCTTGATGGTTTGGCGGGTCTGATCGCTGCCACTGCCATTGCCGCATTTGGCGGCATTGCCTTAATGCAGGATCAAACCTATCTGGCGCGTTTCTGTTTTATTTTGGTCGGCGCTTTGTTTGGTTTCTTGTGGTTCAACGTTCACCCGGCTCAGCTGATCATGGGTGATACCGGTTCAATGGCTCTTGGGTCTGTACTGGCAGTCATTTCTCTCATGACGGGGCAGTGGCCCATGCTTTTGGTCATTGCCATCATTCCGTTGGCAGAAATGTTGAGCGTGGTGATCCAGGTTGTGTATTTCCGCATGACAGGCGGTAAACGTTTCTTCAAAATGACACCCATCCATCATCATTTTGAATTACTTGGCTGGAGTGAAACCCAGATCGTACAGCGCTTCTGGCTCATCGGTTTGATGGCAGCCTTGGTTGGAATAGGACTTTCGCAAGTATAGCGAAATGATTGGTGATAGGAGATTGGTAAATTTTCAGCTGTAAATAACCAACTCTTATTCTTCAAAATATGACTAATTGGACTAACACCCGCGTTCTAATTCTTGGAGCTGCTCGGCAGGGACTCGCCCTCGCCCGCTGGTTATCTCTTCACGGCGCAAACGTGACCTTGAATGACTCGCGCCGCGACGAGGATCTTGCTTCCGCGAAAAAATCGCTCTCCGATGTAAACCTAACCTGGGCTGCGGGCGGGCATCCGCTTGAATTGCTGGATACGACCGATGTACTTTGCCTTTCTGGCGGTGTGCCTTTGACCCTGCCCATTGTGGAAGAAGCCGTAAAGCGCGGCATTCCACTTTCCAATGATTCGCAAGTTTTCATGGAAGTGGTCCCGTGCAAAACGATCGGCATTACCGGCTCAGCTGGCAAGACAACCACCACAACGCTGGTGGGGCAGATGGCGAAGAAGGAAGCGAATCGCGCAGAAAACGGAATGAAGAATAAAAAAGATTCATCATTCATCCCTTCTCGTTCGGCATTTGTTGGCGGAAATATCGGCGACCCGTTGATCAATTATGTGGATGATATGACCGCGGATGACATCGCTGTGTTGGAATTATCCTCTTTTCAACTCGAGCAGATGACGATCTCCCCCAACATCGCGGCGATTCTGAATATCACCCCCAACCATCTGGATCGTCACGGCACAATGGAAGCCTATACCCGAGCCAAGGCGCGGATCCTTGATTTTCAGTCTGATAAGGATACTGCCATCCTTGGTCGCGATGATAGCGGCGCGTGGAGCTTGAAGAATCATGTAAAAGGCGGTTTGTTGACCTTCAGTATGCATGATCTGGAAGAAGGTTTAAACGGTACTTATTTGCATAATGAACTGCTCAGCCTGCGTGAAGGCTTTGCGTATGTTCCGCTTTTTGATGCGCGAGAAGGTCCAACTACGCGGCGATCATAATGTTGCGAATGTGCTGGCAGCCTTTGCTATTGGTCACGCGGCTGGTTTTAAATTAGATGACATGCTCGAAGCCGTGGAAGAATTTCGCGGCGTACCGCACCGTCTGGAGCTGGTGCGCGAATTGCGCGGAGTACGCTGGTATAACGACTCGATCGCAACCGCCCCCGAACGGGCTGCGGCGGGTGTGCATGCGTTTAGCGAACCCATTGTGCTGATGCTCGGCGGGCGCGACAAGAACCTGCCCTGGAATGACCTCGCCAAGCTGATCCATGAGCGTGTGGACCATGTCGTGCTCTTTGGTGAGGCAGGGGAGATGATCGAGAAAGCCGTGAAAGGCATCGGCACAGGCAGAAGCGTGGATGTTCGCCGCGCACAGACTCTCAAAGAAGCAGTCACACTGGCGGCAGAGGTTGCATCCGCTGGGGATGTCGTCCTGTTATCCCCGGGTGGTACGAGCTACGATGAGTTCAAAGATTTTGTGGAGAGAGGAGAAGCGTTTAGAAAATGGGTATTGGAACTGTCGTAAAAGAATCGTCTCCTCAGGGACCGTCACGCTTTTTGCGTGGATTTGATATGCCGCTGCTGGTGATCGTGGTGGCATTGATGGTCTTCGGGCTGGTGATGTTGTATTCCGCTTCGTGGGATTTCTCTCGCGCTGCCTATGATGGCGATGCGATGTACATGTTTAACCGCCAGGTGATGTGGCTCGGGCTCGGCATGCTTGCGGCGATCGCGTTGGCATTCGTGGATTATCACCGCTGGCGTCAATTGATCGTGCCTGCCATGGCGCTGACTGTTTTGATGTTAGTGGTTGTGTTGGTGATGAGTGAAATCCGTTTCAATGCGCGCCGCACCATCTTCAACGGTTCCATTCAGCCTTCCGAGTTGGCAAAACTGGTATCGATCTTGTATATTGCGGTCTGGTTGTACGCCAAGCGCGATATGTTGAAAGATATTACCTTCGGCTTGATTCCCTTGGGCGTCATCCTTGGGTTTATTGGCGGTTTGATCTACCTGCAGCCAGACCTGAGCGCTGCCGCCACCGTGTTGATGTTGGGCGGGCTGCTCTTCTTCCTTGCAGGCGGCGACTTGAAACAGATCGGCGGATTGCTGATCATTGCAGTGGTTGTGGCGTGGCTGGTGGTATCGGTCAGCCTTACGGGTCAGCAGCGTGTGAGTGACTTTGTAGCGGGTATCAAAGATCCATTGCAGGCTTCTTATCATGTCCGCCGTTCTTTCGAAGCCATCGTCAATGGCGGCTGGTTTGGTGTTGGGATAGGAAAGTCTCTTTCCAAAGTAACCGGACTCCCCGTCCCTCCCACAGATAGTATCTATGCTGTGGTGGTCGAAGAACTTGGCTGGTTTGGTGGAGTGGGGTTGATCGGTATGTTCGCCGCATTGATCTGGCGCGGACTTGTCATCGCCCGCCGCGCACCGGATATGCTTGGTACATTACTCGCTTCAGGTCTGGTCATTTGGATCGGATTGGAAGCGCTCATCAATATGGCAGTGATGGTCGGTCTGTTGCCCTTTGCAGGCAATGCGCTGCCTTTCGTGAGCGCAGGCGGTTCGAACCTGGTTACCACATTAGCGGCGTTGGGGATTCTCTTCAACATATCCCGCCAGGGAAGCAGCTCGAACGATACGAACGATGAATGGAGGTCCTACGGTGCGGTTGTTAATTTGCGCTGGTGGAACGGGCGGGGGCGTGTATCCCGCACTAGCCGTTTACGAAGCGCTAAAGAGTAAGCATCCCAATGTCGAGACCTTGTGGGTCGGCGGCGAAGGCGGCATGGAAGAAGACCTGGTGAAACGTGCAGGCATTCCATTCCGTTCGGTTCCTGCTGCCGGTGTACACGGTGTTGGCTTGCGTGCCCTGCCTGGCAACCTTGCCAAGCTCACGCGTGGAGTGCTTGAATCACGCCGCATTTTGAAAGACTTCCATCCCGATGTACTTTTCTTTACCGGCGGTTATGTAGCTGGTCCGATGGCAATTGCCGGGCGCAACCTTCCCATCGTTTTGTACGTACCAGATATTGAACCGGGTCTTGCACTAAAATTCCTTGGCTACTTTTCAGATGTCATCACCGTGACCGCGCCGGACTCAAAGAAGTTTTTCTCACACCCAGAGCGCATCGTCCACACCGGCTACCCGCTTCGCTCCGGACTTTCGAACTGGTCTCGCGAAAAAGCCATTGCGCACTTCGGGCTGGATGCTTCACTCCCAACCCTGTTGGTAACCGGCGGAAGCAAAGGTGCACGTTCCATCAATATGGCGGTGCTCAAGCATCTTGAAGTGCTGCTCGAAACGGCGCAGATCATTCACCTGACCGGTTCACTGGATATTCAAACCGCAGAACAAACTGCAGAAAAACTATCTGTCGATAAAAGATCCCGTTATCATGTGATGCCCTACTTGCATGAGATGGGGGCAGCCCTCTCCGCAGCCGACCTGGTACTTTCCCGCGCCGGGGCATCTTCCATAGGGGAGTACCCCTTTTTTGGTCTGCCCGCCGTGCTCACACCTTACCCGTATGCGTGGCGTTATCAGAAAGTGAATGCCGACTATCTTGCAGAACACAATGCCGCAGTCATCTTGCAGGATGAACTTTTGAACGATAAACTTTTACCCGTGATCTCCGACCTTTTGGCGAATAAGAATAAACGGGATGCCATGCAGACCGCAATGAAGAATCTATCCCAACCTCTTGCGGCAGACAGTATTGCCAGCCAGTTGGTGAAACTGGCAGGAGAAGAAACCTTATGATGAGCGTTGTTTACATTTTCTGGATGTACGTCTTCCTCTTTGGCATTATCGGCGCCATGCGCGGATGGGCGAAAGAGTTGATGGTCATTTTCAGCGTGGTTACCTCACTGGCAGTCAACCTGCTGCTGGAGAAATACATCCCGTTGGTGCGTGACCTTGATAAAGCCAGCACCTCTGTGTTTTGGATCCGTGTACTGATCCTCATTGCGCTGGTGTACTTCGGTTATCAAACCGTGAACATCTCGCGTTTTGCCGGTAAGGCGGCGCGTGAACGCCTGCAAGATTCGCTATTTGGTGCGGTACTGGGCGGCGTGAACGGTTATTTGGTGGCAGGCACAGTGCTGTATTACAACCATGTCGCCAATTATCCCTACAGCAATATCATCAGCCGTGCCACGGACCCGATCATTGCCGATTCCATAGAACGGATGATGGCTGTCATGCCGCCGCGCTTCCTGGCTGAGCCGCAGATCTATTTTGCGGTCATCATTATCCTCATCTTTATCATTGTTGTTTATATCTAAAAAATAGCGGACCATTTATGACTCGAGTTCATTTCATCGGTATTGGCGGTTCAGGGCTTTCTGCCATCGCGCGCCTGCTCAAAGAGAGCGGCTACGAGGTGACCGGGTCTGATCAATCGCTTTCTCCCTTTGCCGCTGATTTGCAGAGCATTGGCATTCAGATCTATGTCGGGCATCATCCCCGCAATATTTCCGGCGCCGAAATGGTGATCCGTTCCTCCGCCATCAAGGACGACAACCCTGAAGTCGAGGCGGCGAATCGGGCGGGCATTCCAGTCTATAAGCGCTCAGATTTTCTTGGACGCTTGATGGAAGACAAGATCGGTATTGGAATTGCAGGTACTCACGGCAAGACCACCACCACCGCCATGATCGCATGGATGTTGTTCTCGCTGGATCGCGACCCTTCCTTTATCGTGGGCAGCACATTGAACAACATGCAGGTCAATGCGCGCGCAGGCAAGGAGGATGCCTTTGTGATCGAAGCAGATGAATATGACCGCATGTTCCTTGGGCTCAAGCCGCAGATCGAGGTCGTTACCAATCTTGAGCATGACCATCCCGACTGCTACCCGACTTTCAGTGACATGTATTCTGCCTTTGAAACATTTGTAGACCTGCTGCCCCCCGATGGTACGTTGATCACCTGTGCCGAAGATGAAGGCGCGGTGACCTTGATTACTCATGCCCGCCGCAAGGGACTGAATGTCGTCTCCTATTCCATTCAAGGGGAGATGACCATCAACAGCCCGCAGTGGGTGCAGGCTCGTACCATGCATCCAAATGACAAAGGCGGCTTTGATTTTTCCGTGATGACCAATATGGGCAGCATGACGAATGCATTCAAAGTGTCTTTGCAAGTGCCGGGTGAACATAACGTGCGAAATGCACTGGCGGCTTTGTGTGTGGCAGCGGTGATGGGGTTGCCGATGCAAAGAGCTGCCGAAGCCTTGAGCCAATTCACTGGCACGGGGCGTCGTTTTGAAGTACGTGGTGAAACTGGGGGCGTCCTGCTGGTGGATGATTATGCTCATCACCCCACAGAGATCCGTGCCACCCTGGCAGGAGCCAGAGCTCGTTACCCTAGTCGCCGCATTTGGGCCGTCTGGCAGCCACACACCTATTCGCGGACGCAAACCTTGCAGTACGAATTTTCACGTGCATTCAGCGACGCAGATGAAGTTCTGGTGACCGAGATCTACGCCTCACGTGAAGCCAAACAGGATTTTTCCTCCGCTGAAGTGGTCAGCGCCATGCCGCACAGCTCTGCACGCTATAGCGGCTCACTGGCAGATACAAAAAAATATTTACTGGAGCATTTACGCCCCAATGATGTGCTTCTCGTCCTCTCTGCCGGAGATGCGGATCAGATCACAGCCGATCTATTGAAGGAACTCGAATAATGCGCGCTCCAGCCGCCGTCCTCGGCGGTGGGGATGCCGCCGAAAGCGAAAATAGGATGTTGATGGTGAATACCGCCTTTGCAGTTGACTTGTTGCGCCAGACGTTTGGTGATGCCGTGCAAGAGAACGTGACACTTGCACCGTATACCTCTGCGCGCATTGGCGGACCAGCCGATGTGATGGTGTCGGTTAAATCGGCGGATGAGCTTGCCAATGCGATGCAGTTGATCTGGCAGCATGAACTTCCATACTACATTCTTGGCGGCGGATCGAATGTTTTGGTAAGCGATGACGGATTTCGCGGAGTCGTGGTTTTGGATCGGGCGAAGGAAACGCGTTTTGAAATTGGCGACCAGCCCACAGTTTGGTGTGAGGCGGGCGTCATTATTGCGAACCTTGCCAAGCGCTGCGCATCCAAAGGGCTCGCCGGGCTCGAATGGTCAGCAACCGTTCCGGGCACGGTAGGCGGTGCGGTGTATGGGAACGCAGGCGCGTTCGGCGGCGACATGACCCACAATCTCATCTGGGCAGAACTGCTCACACCAGGCGGGCGTGAAAAGGTCACGCTTGAGCAGATGAAGTATGGATATCGCACCAGTGTGCTGAAACGAGGCGAAATTCGGGGCATCGTATTAAGCGCATTGTTGAAGTTAAAAAATTCTTCGAAAGAGGAAGTGTCTGTTAAAATCGAGCAATTCAGCGAACGCCGAAAAGCCACGCAGCCGCCGGGTGCCAGTTTGGGTTCGATGTTCAAGAACCCCGAAGGCGACTATGCCGGACGCTTGATCGAATCTGCGGGCTTGAAGGGGACGCGCATCGGCAGTGCTGAGATCAGCACGGTGCACGGAAATTTTTTCATCAATCACGGTGAAACCAAAGCCGAGGATATTCGCGCTTTGATTCATCTGGTTCAAAATACGGTGAAAGAAAAATTCAACGTATTTTTGGAGTTGGAAGTTGAACTTGTAGGCGATTGGAATATATAGAATGGCAAAGAAACTTCGAGTGGCAGTTTTATTTGGCGGACGTTCAGGCGAACATGATGTTTCGCTGATGTCTGCGCGCTCGGTCGTTTCTGTGCTGGACCCGGAACGTTATGAAGTCGTTCAAGTAGGCATCACATTAGACGGTAACTGGCTGACCGGTGAGAACGCTCTGGATGCTTTTGAAAAAGGTGATACGAAGAATCTCGACCGTGTCATCCCTCCCACAGATCCGGCATCGCGGCAGAGTCTATTTGTGCTTCGCTCCACCAAGGTGGGGGAGAAGCTGGAGACTTTGGCATCCATTGACGTCTTCTTCCCTGTCTTGCATGGTCCATTTGGCGAAGACGGCACCATTCAAGGTTTGTTCGAGATGGCAGATGTGGCTTACGTGGGTGCTGGGGTGTTGGGCTCCTCCGTTGGCATGGATAAAGGTGTTTTCAAGGATGTCATGCGCGCCAACGGCATTCCACTGGTCGATTCGATCATGGTGTTGCGCGGCGAAGTTGAAAACGACCTGGATGCCGTCATCAAGAAAGCCGAAGCCTTGGGTGAATATCCGTTGTTTACCAAACCCGCCAATTTGGGCTCTTCGGTAGGCATCAGCAAATGTACAAGCCGTTCCGACCTTGCCGAAGGTTTGATGGATGCCGCCCGTTACGACCGCCGTATCGTCATTGAGAGTGGTGTCAAAGATGTGCGTGAGATCGAAGTGAGCGTGCTGGGCAATGAAGAACCGCAAGCATCCGTCTGCGGCGAGATTTTGCCGAGCCGTGAATTCTATTCCTATGAATCAAAATATGTCGACGGCACTTCCGGTTTGATGATCCCCGCGGCGTTGCCCGAAAGTGTTGAAAAGAAGATCCGCGAATATGCCGTGCGTGCTTATAAAGCCATTGATTGTGCCGGTATGGCACGCGCCGATTTCTTTGTTGAAAAAGGGACAGATAAAATCTACTTGAACGAATTGAACACCATTCCCGGATTCACATCCATCAGTATGTACCCAAAACTTTGGCAGGCTAGCGGCCTGACCTATGCCCAGCTCGTTGACCGTCTGATCGAACTTGCCCTCGAACGCAAATCACAGCGTGATCGTACCGAGCACCGGAGGACGTCATGAGCGATAAAAAAATACTAACCCGTGCAGACCAGGTGCGGCAGCGCCGCGCCGAGCGGGCTGCCAAAGAAATGCAGCAAGCCGCCAAACAGGCCACCAAGCCGATGGTAAAAGTGTCTGCACGTACTCCAACCATTCCACTTTCCATTGCGCCCAAGGCAGCAGAGCCGCGCCGTTTCAAGATCGCATTGGGGCTGCCCGAGTTCCATCTCAACAAACCGAAATTTGCCATGCCGCAGTTTTCTCGCCTGCCGCGTGTACATGCCAATTGGCGTATCGGTGCGATCATCCTTTCGGTGGTATTTGCCACTTTGCTGGTGCTCGCGTTCCAGCTGCCATATTTTTACGTCCCGTCTGCTTATGTTTTTGGCAATTCACGCATCCTCAGCGAAGAGATCAATGGCATTGTGGGCGTTTCTGGTCAGAATATCTTTACCCTTCAGCCTGAAGACCTTGAACGCCGCCTGCGTTTGAACTATCCCGAACTTACCTCTGCACAGGTGGATGTTTACCTGCCCAACTATGTATACGTCACTGTGGCAGAACGTACGCCCGTAATCTTGTGGCAGCAGAATGGCGCTTTCACCTGGATCGATGGAACCGGTGTCGCGTTTAGACCACGCGGTGATGCCGCCGGGCTGCTCCTTGTCGACGCCATCGATGCTCCGGTCGCTGGAGTGAACACCTCAACGGATCCATACAGCCCGCCGCCCTTCATCCAAAAAGAAATGGTGGATGCCGCTCTCGCTCTGGCTCCGCTCGTGCCTGCTGGCTCAACCCTAACCTACACTGCTGCAGATGGCTTTGGCTGGCAAGACCCGCGCGGCTGGCAGGTGGTATTTGGTACCAGCGCCCATGACATGCCATTGAAAGTGCGTGTGTATCAAGCCATGGTCGACTCGCTCGCAAGCCGTAACAAAAAACCCGAATTTATCAGTGTTGTTCATCCCGAGGGTCCGTACTACCGCATGGCGGCAGCTCCGAACCTCGAAGCCTTTGACGTTACAGAAGAAACCATTATAGAGAACCCGTAATTATGGAAGAGATAGTTGTAGGTATCGATGTAGGCACGACCAAAGTCTGCACCCTGGTAGGGCGGGTGGAGGACGATAAGTCCATCCGTATCTTGGGTGTGGGCATTGAGCCGTCCGAAGGCATCCGCAAAGGGATCGTGGTGGATCTTGAGGCGGCTTCACGCGCCATCAAACGTTCTGTGGAAAAAGCCGAAAGTACATCGAGCCTTGAGATCACCACCGCTTTTGTCAGCCTGGCTGGAGCGCATGTATCCTCTGTCAACAGTCGCGGCGCAGCGGGCATTTCCGGCGGCATCATAGACTTTCACGATATGGCGCGTGCGCTCGAACAAGCGCAGGCGATTGCCATTCCGCATGACCGCGAGATCATTCATGTGATCCAACGCGGTATCACCGTTGACGGACAGGAAGGTGTGAAGACTCCGGTGGGTATGCACGGCTACAAACTTGAAGTGGAAACACATATCATCACCGCTGCCAGTGCCACCGTGGATAACATTCGCCAGTGTGTAAGTGCAGCCGGGGTGGACATTCAACAATTTGTTCTGAATCCGCTTGCTTCGGCTGAAGTCGTGCTCACCGAACAGGAACGTCAGATGGGCGTGGCGGTCTGCGACATCGGCGGCGGCACGACCGACCTTGCCATCTATGTGGACGGAGATGTCTGGCATACAATGGTGCTGGCTGTCGGTGGCAATCACATCACACAGGATATCGCGCACGGGCTGCGTCTCTCCCTCTCGCAGGCAGAGGAAGTCAAAAAGCAACAGGGGCATGCCATTCGGTCTGATATTGGAAGCGAAGAATATTTTCTCATTCGTCCTTTTGGCGAGGTTAAAGATATCCGCCTTAACCGTCAGGACCTTGCCATGGTTATCGAAGCGCGTGTGGAGGAGACCTTCAATCTCATCCTGCAAGAGATCAAACGTTCCGGGTATGATGGTCTGCTCCCGGCAGGTATGGTGTTGACCGGCGGTACTTCGGCATTGCCGGGTATCAGCCGTGTGGCAAGTGAAGTTCTGGGTATGCCGGTACGAACCGGGCAGCCGCAGGACTTGAAGGGACTCGTGGATAAACTTAACTCGCCCATGTATTCCACGAGCTTTGGTTTACTACAATGGGCGATCAGCATGCACGATCATCAAGTAGCCGTTTCAGGCGGTGGCAAACGCCGCAGCAAGCGCCCCGGTGAAAAGAACGCCGGTTTCGATACGGTCAAGAATTGGATGAAGCGGCTGCTGCCGTAATGCAATGAGAAAAGATTCACAAACAGTGAAAATTGGGTGCTGTCAACCCTGTTAAAAAAACGTATTCTCGTTTAAGATAAGGCAATATTCCTTGCCAGGAGGAACAAATGGATCCGAACAAAAAGAATCTGCAGACCGAAGCCTTCGCCCGTATCAAAGTGATCGGTGTCGGCGGTGCCGGACAGAACGCTGTTAATCGTATGATGGAAGAAGGCATTCAGGGTGTTGAATTTATTGCTGCCAACTCTGATGCCCAGGCATTGACCCTTTCGCGCGCGCCCATTCGTGTGCGCCTCGGCGATAAGATCACACGTGGTCTTGGCGCTGGCGGCGACCCTGAGATCGGACGTAAAGCCGCGGAAGAATCCTCCGATGAACTCTACAACGTGCTCAAAGGCGCGGACATGGTCTTCGTCACTGCGGGTATGGGCGGCGGCACCGGAACTGGTGCAGCTCCTGTCGTTTCGCAGATCGCCAAGGAATGCGGCGCGCTGACCATCGGCGTTGTGACCCGTCCCTTCACCTTTGAAGGCGGCAAGCGCTCACAGTCTGCTGAAGCGGGTGTAGCGAAGATGAAAGAACACGCGCACACCCTCATCTCCATTCCTAATGACCGTCTGCTCCAACTGGCGGATAAAAAGTCATCCCTTCAGGATGCCTTCCGCATGGCGGATGAAGTCCTGCATCAGGGCATTCAAGGTATCTCCGAATTGATCACCATCCCCGGTTTGATCAACCTTGATTTTGCCGATGTGCGCTCGATCATGTCTGAAGGCGGCGCTGCTCTTATGGCAGTCGGACGCGGCTCTGGTGATGATCGCGCCAAAGTGGCAGCCGAACAAGCCATCTCGAGTCAACTGCTCGATATCACCATCGATGGTGCGCGCGGCGTGCTTTTCAACGTCACCGGCGGACCGAACATGACTCTCTTCGAGGTCAATCAGGCAGCTGCCATCATCCGCGAAACGGCTCATCCCGATGTGAACATGATCTTCGGCGCCGTCATCGACCCGAACATGGGCGACGAGATCCGCTGTACGGTCATCGCCACCGGCTTCGAACGCAGCGGTGTGACCCGCCGGGTGCTGGAACGTATTCCACGCGTCAACGCCAGTGAGAAGCCATTGTCGGCGGCAAACACTCCCTTCGTGGCTCGCCCGAGTGAGTCAGTCAATGCCAATACCGAAACCCGCTCCTCTGCGGATGTAAAGTCTCAGCCTTTGCCGAGTATCAACAACGACGACCTTGATGTTCCTACATTCCTGAGAAACCGCAGATAAGCAAATCAAAGACCCCAAAGGTTCAATGCCTTTGGGGTCTTTTTATTTTGGTAAAATAGAGTCATGAACGCCAAACTCCCCGAACTTGCTGAAAGACTTAAAACCCCGCCTGAGCATTATTCCTATCTCAAACATCGCAGGCAGGTGATGCGGCAGGTAATCCTGCCGGTGGTTCTTAGTGCGCTGGTTCTGGTTGGTATCGTCGTTTGGGTGAGTTTTGCCACCTTCCGCCAGGGCGGTGACGTGGGACGATGGGCTGCCATTTCCACCATCTGGGTCATTATTCCCATGCTATTGGGTGGGTTGGTCGTGCTTGCCATTATCGGCGGGCTGATCTACGGCATGGCAAAATTATTGGGCGCACTACCCTACTACACCGGAATCGCCCAGGATTATGTTTTTATCGCGCGTGGTTATATCTTGCGTGCGACGGATATGATCGTTAAACCCATAATCGGGTTAAACGGATGGCTTGAAAGCATGAAAGCCTTTTTTGAAAGGATGACACCATGAAAAACAGTAGACTACTTTTAGGCGGCGCATTGATCGGCGCTATTATCGGGCTTATCGCTGCATTGCTGCTCAACCGCCGCGCCGAAAAGAACGAGAGTGAAACCGCCATCACCGCGGGCGAAGGCATCAAACTCGGTGTGCTGGTCTTTGGCTTGTTGCGCGCCATCTCCTCTCTCGGCGATGATTAACAGACATTAGACAGCAGACTACAGAGGATAGACCGAGGTATCATGCCTCGGTTTTTTTTATCTCACCTTCCAACTTTTGACATTAGACTTTTTTTCCCCCCCCCCCGCGGGGGCCCCCGCCGCCGGGGGGCGGCGGGGGGGGGCCTTTTGCAGGGGGTCTATTTAATTTTATATATGGAAACTATCTCAAAACAAACCTACCGTCGTTTCCTTCTCGGCTCACAGGGACTTTGGCCCGGGCGCCGTTTCTCGGGCATTACCGGCACCGAAGCCGCTTTGCGTCAGATGCAAGCTTTGCAGCTCGACCCGTTGATTATGGTTGCCCGTAGTCAGGATATTGCCATGTATGGGCGTGTCCTTGAATACAAACCTGACCTGCTTTACAAAATGGCATACGAAAAACGAAAAGCCTTCGATTACGGCGGCTGGCTGATGATGTATCCCATGCAGGAATTCCCATATTGGCAATTGCACATGAAGCATCGCAAAGAACAAGGGCTGCGCTGGGAGCACTTTGCCCACCCACCCAAGGATGTGGTCAAGTTCGTATTGGATGAATTGCGCGAGAAAGGTCCGCTTGGAAACCGCGACATTGAAGGGGACGCTGTCAAAGCATGGAGCTATCGCGGACGCAAGGAAACCTCGATCACATTGTTTTACCTATGGCTGACGGGCGAAGTGATGATCTCCAACCGCAAAGGCTTTGACCGCATGTATGATCTTCGCGAGAGGGTCGTTCCGCCTGAGTTTGATTACTCGGCTTCAGAAGAAGAAGCTGAAGATTTCCTCGGTAAAAAACATATCGCATTCTATGGCATGGTGCGGGAACCTGCATGGAAGACCGGCTTTGGCGAATTTATCCATCGCAAGGTTTCCATGCAAGAAGGCAGGCAGCGTATTGAGCGCCTCATTGAAAAAGGCGAGGTCTCACGGGTGCGGGTGGAAGGTTTCAGCGAAAACTTCCTTATCTTAAACAGCGACCAGCCTCATCTGTCGGCGCTTGAAGCGGGGCGTGTCCCGAAGGTGTGGAAGCCCAAAGGTCCAACCACTGAGGAGGAAGTGACACTGCTCGCTCCACTGGAGATCGTCAGCGCACGCGGGCGGGCAAAAAAGGTTTTTGATTTTGACTATGTATGGGAGGTGTATAAGCCCGTGCCTCAACGCAAGTGGGGTTATTACACCCTGCCTATTTTATATGGTGATGATCTGGTTGCCCGCCTCGACCCAAAGTTAGACCGCTCTACCAATACTTTGCATATCCTTGGCTTTTGGTTGGAGGAAGATGCTCCGAAGGATGCCGCATTTGTAGATGCACTTGCAAACGGCTTGAGCCGTTTTGCATCCATGATCGGTGCGGTGAAGATCGATCTGGGCGGGGTCAAACCGCCCAAATTGCGAATGGGATTAAGATCGAATCTTAAGCGGAAAGGGTATTGGGTTTGAAATTTCTCTCAATACAATGCTTGACTTTGCGCACAAGAGCATATATATTAACAAAACCACGGCGCGGACATATTTTCTTCAGAAATTTTCTTTTATTTGTTTGTTGCGGTTCCAACGGTCCGACGTGAAAAATAAATATCGAATTACAAAGCCAGAGATCCTGGCTTTGTTTGCCGTTCTTACGCTGATTAAGTATCAAGAGCGGCGATTTCGAGAGGATGCCAGATGGTCGCGAGTGAATCCGCACGTTCGAAGAAAAAAACTTCGCTGGAAGCGCAAAGCCATGAGCATTATCTTTTGCTTGCTTTAAGCCGGGCTGCCCAGTCGATTCAGCAAGCGCGTACTGCTGAAGATTTTTATCTTGCCGTTGGTAGAGAGATCCAATTTTTAGGTGGGGAAGTTACCCTGTTACTGCTCACGGAAGACCAAAAATCCCTTTCCATTGCTTATACATCCTATTCTGAAACCTTGATCCGCAAGGCGGAGAAACTGACAGGGTTATCTCTGCAGAAATATAGATTGCCGCTTGTTCAGGGCGGTATTTATGAAAAGACGCTTTGCGGTGGCAGGGCAGTGTTCGTTGATTCAACACTGGATGCCTTATCGGATGTTCTGCCGAAGACTTTTCATCCTTTTATCGCACCGCTTGTATCTGCTTTTGATCTTCGTCAGGGGGTTCTCGCTCCCTTACGGGTGGATAATGAGGTGCTGGGATTATTAAAAGTAAACGGCTCATTCTTGAAAGGTGACGATGTGCCTGCCATGGATTCCTTTGCCGGGCATATTGCTGCCGGTCTTTACAATGTGCGTCTGATGCAACAGCTTCAGGAGGAACTGGCAGCTCGCAAACAGGTGGAGGAAGCGCTGCGGGGGTCACAATCTACATTTGAAGGGATCTTCAACAGCGTCACAGAGACGATTTACATACAGGACGAAAATAGTGTTTTTCTGGATGTGAACACTGGCGCTGAAAAGTTATATGGATACCCGCGGGAGTATTTTATTGGACGCACTCCTGAGTTCCTCTCCGCGCCAGGCAGGAACGACCTTGAGAAGGTTGCTGATTATGTAAAACAAGCATTCAATGGGCAGCCGGTCGAATTTGAATACTGGGGTATAAAAAAAGATGGCACCATATTTCCCAAGGAAGTCAGACTGACTCCCGGCACATACTTCGGCAGACAGGTAGTTATCGCGGTGGCACGCGATAGTACCGAGAGAAAAAAGGCAGAGGGAGAATTACGTGCTAGCGAGGCGAAGATCCATGCCCTGTTAAGTTCTGTTCCGGATATGATGTTCGTGCTTAACCGAACTGGCGATTTCATGGATTATTATGCGCCTCGTAGCGAGCTTCTGTTCGTCCCTCCGGCGGTCTTTTTGGGGAAGAATATACGCAATGTGATGCCTGAAGAAATGGTTAATGTCTATTTTTTAACTTTGGAACAGGTATTGATTACGGGAGAGAGTCAGCTCTTTGAGTATTCCTTTGATCTTACAAACGGCAGGCGTGATTTTGAGGCACATGTTGCTCCGTATCAGGCTGATAACTTTTTGTGTGTCGTTCGCGATGTAACCGAGCGAAAACAAGCGGAGCAAGCTGTGCGGCAGGCGGAGAAGCGTTTCAAAGCACTGATCGAAAACGCTCCTGATGGAATTGCATTGGTTGGTCTTGATGGCAGAGTTAAGTATGTCAGCCCGGCAGCCCGGGCGATTTTTGATTATGAAGGCGAGGAATATTCTCATGAGAATCCCCTCGATTTCATCCATCCTGATGACGTTGGGACGGTTCTCGAGGGAATGTCAAATTTGATCGCCGACCCCGCCTTTACCCCCACTTTTCAATATCGATACATGCATAAGGATGGGTCCTATCGTTGGGTGGAAAGCACCTTTAGCAATCAGTTCGCTGAGCCGGGTGTGGAAGCAGTTGTCATTAACTTTCGGGATATCAGCCTGCGTAAGGAAATGGAGAAAGCTCTCTCCGAAAGCGAAAAGTATTATCGTTCTTTGATCGAAAATGCGACTGATGGGATCCTGGTTGTTAATTCAGAAGGCAAGATCAGTTATGAAAGCCCGTCTGTAGCGCATTTGTTAGGATATGGTTTTAAGAACCTTATCGGGATGAATTCGTTTGACCTGATCCATCCGGATGACTTGGCAGAGATATTCGAAACGTTCATGAGTGGATTGGAGAAACCCGGTCACATCCATCGCGGCGAATATCGTTTGAAGCATCATGATGGTGAATGGCGTGTTTTTGAGATCGTCAGTCATTACCTCATGGATGACCCTGCGATCATGGGAATCATTATCAATGGGCGCGATATAACAAAGATAAAGCAGGCAGAGGAGAATCTCCGGCAGCAAAATAAGAACCTGCAAAGCCTTTATCAGATCACGGCAACTTTGAACGACAGTTTGATGATCGAAGAGATCTATTATGCTGCATTGAACAGTTTGCAGACGACTCTGAAGGTTGACCGTGTTTCTATTCTATTATTCGATGCTGATGGTGTCATGCGCTTCAAAGCGTGGCACGGGTTGTCTGAGGAATACCGCAGAGCGGCAGAGGGACATTCTCCCTGGAAGCAGGATGTGGTTAATCCGCAACCGGTGTTGGTGGCGGATGCTCAAAATGAACCCAGCTTGTCTTCTTTATCTGCTTTGTTTGAAAAAGAAGGGATTGGAGCACTGGGTTTTATCCCTTTAACCCACCAGGGCAGGCTGCTGGGTAAGTTTATGCTCTACTTCGATGCTTCCCATGTATTTTTAGACGATGAGGTGCAGCTAGCTCAGACGATCGCGTCTCATGTGGCTTTTGCCATCAATCGCAAACAGATCGAAGATGCCCTGCGCACCAGTGAGGAACGGTATCGCGCACTCTATGAAGATAACCCGTCCATGTATTTTACGGCGGACGAGCATGGACTGGTGCTCTCTGTTAATCAATATGGAATTGAGCAGCTGGGCTTTGCGCCTGAAGAACTGGTAGGACACTCCCTGTTTAATGTGTTTCACCCAGAGGATCGTGAATTTGCCAGACGGCAGATCACAACTTGTTTACAAAAGCCAGAGCAACTTATTCAGTTGGAAGTACGCAAGTTGCGCAAAGATGGCAGCATGCTTTGGGTCAGAGAATCTGCCCGCGCGGTACGTGACCTTAATGATCGTTATGTGATCCTGGTCGTTTGCAATGACGTGACCGAGGAAATAAAAGCACAGGAAGCGCTCGCCGATTCAGAAGCGGAATTGCGTGCCTTGTTCGCGTCGATGCGGGATACCGTTCTGGTTATCGACCGGAACGGTTACTATCGCAGTGTCGCTCCAACCAACCCCGAACGATATTATATTCAGCCTGAAGATGTCGTCGGGAGGCATCTCTCTGCGTTCTTCCCAACGGGTAAGGTTGCAGAGTTCCTGTCTGTAATCGAACAGGTGCTTACCACCGGCGAATCAGTCTCACTTGAGTATGAAATCATATTGAAGAAGCAACAACCCTGGTTTGAGGCATTTATTTCTCCCATGGGTGCCGATACCACGATCTGGGTTGCACGTGATATCACGGAACGCAAGAAGATCGAATCCGCGCTGATCAGTTCCGAGCAGGCATATCGGGTTTTGTTCGAGAACATGCCCATCGGTCTTTATCGAACATCGGTGAATGGGGATGTGCGGGACGCAAACCCTGCTTTGTTGCGGATGTTCGGTTATGTGTCCGAACAAAAAATGTTGGGCAAGAAGGCTTGGAACTTTTACCGAGACCCGATCGTGAATGATAAATTTATGGAATTGATCTCGAAGAGTGGTTCTCTCTCTGCCTTTGAGTCGGAATATACCAGAGAAGATGGAACAACCTTTTGGGCGGAAGATCACGTCCGCATTGTTCACGATAAAAACGGGATGCCTGAATATTACGAAGGTAGCCTGATCGATATTACCGACCGTAAATTGGCGGAAGCGAATTTAAAAGAACGGGAAAAACAATACCGTTTACTGGCAGAACGGGTCGCGGATGTGGTCTGGGTGCTGGATCTGAACACCATGAAATTCAAATATGTCAGCCCGTCAATTGAGAACCTGCTGGGTTATACGGCTGAGGAATTGATCGACATGTCTATGGAGGATTTTGTCACACCGGCGGCATTGGTGGATCTCCTTGCCAGCTATCCTGATCGTGTTCAACGTTTTCTGGCGGGTGATACTACAACTGTTAGGCAGATTGATCAGGTGGAGCAAAAGCACAAGAATGGTTCAGTCGTGTGCGTTGAGATCTCCAGTACCTTCACCATGAACGAGAATGCAGAACCGGAAGCTATTGGGGTATCCCGCGATATTACCCGACGCAAAGAGGTGGAAGATGAATTGCGCCGGATGAACATATCCCTGCAGACGGCGCATAAGGAACTTCAGCAAATGTTCGAGTATGAACAGGTGTTGGCACGTACTGATGGATTGACGCGGCTGTATAATCGCCGCTATTTCTTTGAGTTGGCAATCCGCGAGTTCAACACCAGTCTGCGTTATCGCCGTCCGCTTACGATCATTTTGTTCGATATTGATGGCTTTAAGACCGCAAATGATGCATTTGGACATTCCTTTGGGGATGAGATCCTGACCCGTATTTCGAAAACGGTAAAACTCCAAGTGCGAGATGTAGATATTTTGGCACGCTATGGCGGTGATGAATTTACCATTCTGTTGCCTGAAACCAATTCAGCACAGGCATTCCTCCTTGCTGAACGAATTCGTGCTGCAGTTGATGCCACTCACGTCGAAGTAGAAGATACTTCCATTTCTGTCACCTTGAGTTTGGGTGTGGCAGAGATCATTTTTACTCCCTGTGATAAATCCATTGAAGATGTGATTCGTCGTGCTGATCAGGCTTTATATAAAGCGAAATATAGTGGACGAAACCATACGGAGATATTCTCAGTGGAATAACGTGTTCTTTGTACCTTGGGGGATTTTTAGCGCATGGTATCATGATGTCTTCAGAGGAGCATCATGATAAAACCCATACGTTGGAATACATTCATTGGCGATTTCATTCGCATTCAGAGCGGCTTTCTTTTGTTTGGGCTGGCGATCACCTTGATGATCCGCGGCAATATCGGCACGAGTGCCTGGGTGGTATTGGAAGCGGCACTGGCGAATCGTTTGGGCATTACGGTCGGTACAATGACGGTGATTATGGGGTTTGTGGTGCTGATCAGCGCCGTGGCGATGCGCGAAAAAATGGGGTGGGGGACGCTTGCGAATATCCTGTCCATAGGTCCCTGGGTGGACATGTGGAATTCATTCTTTCCTTCAATAACAAATAACCTGCCTTTACAGATCGCCATGCTGCTTGTGGCGATCCTGCTGATGGGGCTGGGCAGCGCCATCTACATTGGTGTGGATGCCGGTGCAGGACCGCGTGACAGTATGATGCTGGCGATCAAGCGGACGACCGGTGTGAGCATCCGTGTTTCGCGTGCCATCATTGAGATCACAGTGGTTACGGTTGGCATCCTGTTGGGTGGACCGGCAGGTGTGGGGACGATCGTCTATGCTCTTTTGATCGGACCTTCGGTGCAGTGGGGGTTTAAAATCTTCAAGGTTCAGCCGCATAAGGAAAGTGAAGAAGTACAGGCTGGCATTGAAGGCGGTGCGGAGTAGATTAGTAAATTGATGATTGGTGAGGAGTAAATTTATGAACGAGTCTCTTGAAAATACACCTGTTACAGCAGAATCAAAAAATCACAGTACGGGCGCGTTGGCGTTGTTTGTGCTAATGGTACTGCCAATGCCGTTCTGTTTATTTATCTATCACTTGATCCTTTGGTTTACAGAGCAGAGCGCCATTGCTTCATTAAGTTTGGCAAAGCTTGCTTGGGCAGGTTCGATTGGGCTGGCGCTGCAGGCGTTCGTGATGAGCACACTCTTTGGCTTGCTATGGTATTTCACGACCGATGAACGCTTCAAAGGCTGGTATGTGGGGCTGTTCGGCGCGGCGCTATTTGGTTTCCCGGCTTTATTGTTGCGCGTGCTTGGAGCTAACAATGACCAACTTGGTTCGATTTTACAGATCATTTTGGCATTGACTGCTGCAGGCATCGTTATCTGGTTGCGCAAAGACCGGTTGACATGGGATACTGCCTCACTTCCGTTCGGGTTGATGGTTGCGGCGTTGGGCATTCTTCCGCTGGCAATGTATGGCTCGCTCGGTTCGGTGGGGGATGCCATGCTTAATTTGTTTGCGGGGCTGGCATTGGGTCTACTTGCCGCAGTTTGGATGTCTGACGCGGAAAACATCTGGCTGAATGGCATTGGGGCTGGCGCAGTGTTGGCACTGCTTGCTTCTGCTTTTGGTTATGATGGCGGGCAGTTGATCCTGGTCGTGCTGGTGCCCGCGTTTGCATTCGCAGTGTCTGCACTCTTGTCATCACGCGCGGCAGTTGGGGTGACTGTGGGTCTGCTTGCATTTGCAGGATTGGCATTCTTTGACCCTACCGAATTGACCATTGTGCTGGGAGATATTGGTGGGCTTGCCTCGAAAGCTATGGGCATTGCATTGTGTATTGGCTGGGGCACAAGCCTTGTCGCGCTGATCATTCGTCAGATTGCCGGGGCAGGCTCAGGTCAGGGAGTGAAGCGTGGACTCGGATGGGTTGGTACGGCTTTCGCGTGGAGTGCCGTCGTTGCCGTCTTCTTTCTGATCGGCAATCCAGGAAATTATGGTGACCGTCTGTTCGTCATCATGAAAGACCAGGCGGATATTTCAGACTTGGAAAATATTCAGGATCGTGATGAGCGTTTAACCGAAGCCTATACGCGTCTTACTGATCATGCCAACCGCACACAGGCAGATCTGCGTCAAACGCTTGATACATTTGGAGTGGGATATACGCCATATTATTTACAGAATGCGATGGAAGTACAGGGCGGGACGCTTGTGCGCCTTTTCTTAATGACGCGCCCCGAAGTGGACCGCGTCATTCCCAGCCCGCGCCTGCGTGCTGCACCCAGAGATTCTGCTTCGCCGGGGTTTGAGTCTGCACCCTCTGCCGGTTATGTCGGTTGGAACATCCAATTGATTGGCGCAGATAGAGTGTGGGAAGAGTTTGGTGTGCGCGGCGAGGGTATTGTGGTCGGACAATCCGATTCGGGGGTGGATAAAAATCATCCTGCCATTGCGGAACAATATCGCGGTTATAGCGGCAGTAACGATTACAACTGGTTTGACCCATGGGATGGAACCGACTCGCCGAACGATGAAGGCGGGCATGGTACGCATACCATGGGATCGATCCTTGGTAGCGGCGGTATTGGTGTGGCACCCAAAGCGCAATGGATCGGTTGTGTGAATCTCGACCGTAACCTTGCCAACCCGGCGTTATATCTGGATTGCATGCAGTTCATGCTTGCGCCATTTCCGATCGGTGGTGACCCATTTAAAGATGGCGACCCAACCCAGGCGGCGCATGTGATGAATAACTCATGGGGTTGCCCCGCCCTCGAAGGCTGTGACCCGAATGCCTTGGTAGTGGCTGCGGATAATTTGCGCCATGCCGGTATTTTCGTTGTGGTCTCCGCTGGTAATGACGGACCCGAGTGTGAAACGGTTGCTTCGCCTTTGGCTCTTTATGACTCGGTCTTTTCGGTCGGTGCCGTAGACCAATTCGGCAATATCGCCGATTTCAGCAGCCGTGGACCCGTAACTGTGGACGGTTCTGGACGTGTAAAACCAGATATTGTTGCTCCAGGTGTGGACGTTTTCTCTTCGCTGCCTGATGGCACCTATGGCACGAATAGCGGCACGTCGATGGCAGGTCCGCATATTGTGGGGGTGGTGGCGTTGATCTGGTCTGCCCAGCCCGAGTTGATCGGCGATATTGATGCGACTGAGCAATTGATCATCACAACCGCTCAACCTTATACCGGAACCGCTTTTGGTTGTTTTAGCGGCGACCGTCCCAGCAATGCCTATGGTTTCGGTGTGGTGGATGTATACGAAGCGGTGAAGCAGGCATTGAAAAAATAGGACCGGCTAAAAAATATTTATTGAGAACTGATCTTGAAGGCGCAGGGAAATTCCTCCCTGCGCCTTTGTGACTTTGTGGCAAAATTGGCAGATTGAACGTATCTCCACCGCCAAAGGATGAATACATGAAGCGCAGCGTAAAGATTGCAATAGGGGTGTTTGTTGGAATTCTCGTTCTTGTTACCGGGGGCTTGTTATGGAAGACGCGTCAGGAGGCTTATAAACTACTGCATGCGCCCATGGAAACCCGCACTCTCCCAAGTGAAACCCCTGCCGATTACAACCTTGAATTCGAAGATGTGACTGTCACCAACCCAGATGGCATGAAACTGGCGGGGTGGTTTATCCCCTCGCAGAATGGTGCGGTCATCATCATGCAGCATGGCTATAAATCCACGCGCAAGGAATTGCTCAACGAAGCTGAGATGATGCACCGCCATGGCTATGGCGTGCTGGTCACATCCATTCGGGCGCATGATTACAGCGAGGGGGAACTCATTACCCTTGGCGTCTATGAAGTGGATGACATGGAAGCCTGGTATCAATATCTGCTCTCACGCGATGATATCGACCCCGAAAAGATCGGTATCATCGGAAACTCGTATGGCGGCATGCTTTCCATTCAATATGCTTCCATGAATGAGAAGATCAAGGCTGTGGTTGCCAATTGCGCTTTTTCTTCCATGCCAGACACGGTTTCGACCAGCGTTACGCACTTCACCGGTCTGCCGGAATTTCCATTCGTGCCACTGATCGTCTTTTGGGCGGAAACAGACAACGGTGTGAAGATGGAAGAGATCGATGCCACCAAGTGGATTCCCCTTATCAGTCCGCGCCCGGTCTTTCTCATGCAAGGCGGCGTGGATACCGTCATCTCGCCAGAGAGTGGTCAGATCCTGTATGATGCTGCAAAGGAGCCGAAAGAACTTTGGTTCGACCCCGAATTGGGTCATGTAGAGTTTGATAAGAAGCGTGCTGAAGAATATGAGGCCCGCGTTTCTGCATTCTTTGACCAGTACTTGTTAGGGGAATAATATGCCCAAAGTTAGCCGCCCGCAACTTCCCAAAGGATATGTGGATGCTCCCATCTCTGAAGTACCGTGGGAATACGTGGAAGAAAGACTGACCACCTCAAAACATTATTGGATGTGCTCCGTCCGCCCGAATGGACGCCCGCATGTTGTGCCGCGCTGGGCAGTATATCTCGATGGCAAACTCTATTATGATGGCAGCCCGGAAACACGTCACGCGCGTAATATCCTTGAGAACCCCAATACAACGGTGAATCTTGAAGATGGGCAGAAGGCGATCATTCTCGAAGGGATATCCATACCTGCCCCCAAGCCGACGCCTGAATTTGCACAGCGTTTGGTGGCGGCTTTCCGAAAATATGCCGAAGACGGCTATACCCCCGAAGCCACTCAATGGGATGAAGGCGGCTTGTACGTTTTCACTCCACGCCAGTGCCTCGCCTGGACGATATTTTTCGAGAACCCGACCAAGTTTATTTTTGATTAGCCATGTGGATCTATCTTCTTCAAGGTCTTGGATTCGGTTTCGCCGCCGCTTCCCAAATCGGACCGTTTCAAACCTTCTTGATCTCTCAAGCTTTAACCCGCGGCTGGAAGCGTGCCTTGCCCGGCGCATTCGCGCCATTTATCAGCGATGGTCCCATCATTTTGCTGAGTGTGCTGGTGCTCAGTCAATTGCCCGGCTGGGCGCAGCGTGGCATGTATGTTCTTGGCGGGGTATTCGTTCTATACCTCGCTATTGGGGCGTTCAAGTCCTGGCGAAGTTTTGATGAGACGGCTGTACACCCTGAACTTTCAGGGCAACAGACTATCTTCAAAGCGGCGATGACCAATGCCCTCAGCCCGGGCGCATATCTTTTTTGGATGTTCGTGACGGGTCCCATTCTGGTGCAAGGCTGGCGCGAAACTCCGGTCAATGGGCTTGGGTTGCTGCTGGGCTTCTACTCGGCATTTATTTCCTGCCTTATCTTGATGATCGTTATCTTTGGTGCGGCGTCGCGCCTGGGACCAAAACTTAACCGGGCTTTGCTTGGAATTTCAAGCATCTTTTTATTCGGATTTGGGCTTTACCAACTTGCACGAGGAATTATCGGACTTTAATTAAGGAGAAGCAAAATGCAAAATAAAACAGATCTGCTCATTATCGGCGCGGGACCTTTTGGGTTGTCACTGGCGGCGTACGCCAGAGCGTTGGGCATGGATTTTCTTGTGGCGGGCAAACC
Organism: Candidatus Villigracilis vicinus; assembly: GCF_016702885.1. NCBI lineage: Bacteria > Bacillati > Chloroflexota > Anaerolineae > Anaerolineales > Candidatus Villigracilaceae > Candidatus Villigracilis > Candidatus Villigracilis vicinus. Next base: position 104,945 of record NZ_JADJDD010000002.1, on the reverse strand, counting down.
GATGGAATTTTGGAAGAAGAACATGCCTGCGGATATGTTCCTACGCTCCGCGTCGGACTGGTCGTTGGACCCAACCGAACGATTTTCCATCATGAAATATCTGGAATTTCTCGGCAAGACGCCGAAGGATGTTGAGCCGCTTTCGCTTGAGTTCTATTTGCAATATGCCCAATGGTTTCAAGAAGGCTCACAGATCCAAACGATCCCTCATTACGTTGTGAAGTTGGATCAGATGGCTGGTGGATTTCGTGTCGAATTTGAGTCTGGTGATGTTCTTGAAGCCAGGAATGTCGTTGTTGCGATCGGTATGGGTTATTTCAAAAATCAACCAGCCGCGTTGACCGACATATTACCTGCCGGTAGATACGAACATACCTGTGATGCCGTGGAACTCTCACAATACAATGGCAGGCGGGTTCTCATCCTTGGCGGCAGGCAAAGCGCATTCGAGTGGGCGGCGTTGCTAAACGATGGCGGCGCGGCAGAAGTGCATGTAGCGCATCGGCACGAGTCGCCGAAATTTGCCGAAGCAGATTGGAGTTGGGTGCCGCCTCTGGTGGATGGTATGGTGACAAACCCTGCCTGGTTCCGCGGGCTGCCACAGGAGGAGAAAGATGCCATCGTTAAACGAATGTGGGGAGAAGGACGCTTGAAGGTGGAACCATGGCTGGAAAAGCGCGTGATGAAATCGAATACGAGTATCCACCCAAAAGCCGGGCTTGTATCTTGTACTGCGCGCCCTGACGGTGCAATGGATGTCAAACTGGATAATGGCGATGCCTTTGTAGTGGATGATGTCATCCTCGCCACGGGTTACAAGGTGGAGTTGGAACGCTTACCCTTTTTGAAGAGTGGCAATCTTTTCGATAAGATTGAAGTGAAGAACGGATTCCCGGTACTTGACCCGCATTTTCAGACCACCGTCCAGGGATTGTATTTCACCAGTATGCCTGCCGGGCAGGATTTTGGTCCGTTCTTCGGGTTCACTGTTTCAGTACGTGCTTCTGCGAAGATCATTGGAAATGCGTTGATATCCAAATAGGAGATTCAAATGAACATCGTTTTCGTGCATGTGCATGTCAAACCGGAATTTGTGGAAGCTTTCAAACAGGCGAGTCTTGAGAATGCATCGAATAGTGTCAAGGAAGAAGGTGTTGCACGTTTTGATGTCGTTCAACAAGCGGATGATCCGACTCGCTTTGTGCTCGTGGAAGTATATAAGACAACGGATGCTCAATCTGCTCACAAAGAGACGGCTCATTATTTGACTTGGCGTGATACCGTCGCAGAGATGATGGCGGAACCGCGACAGGGAATTAAATATAGCAATATCTTTCCAGATGACGGCGGTTGGTAAACATGCCATTTGAATTCGCAACAGCAAATCGAATCATCTTCGGCGCGGGAAAACTCTCTGGGTTGGGGGAACAACTCATAGGGAGTGTGAAGCGTCTGCTGTTGGTGAGGGGCAGGTCATCAGACGCGATTCCGCGCGTGAGGGAGATTCTGTCTGCACAGGGAATCCAATTCAACGAATTTGAAGTTCACGGCGAACCGACGGTGGATGTGGTTCGCGAAGGTGTTAAGTTTGCTGAGGGCTGCGATGCGGTGATCGGTTTGGGCGGCGGCAGTGTGATGGATGCGGGTAAGGCAATTGCAGCGTTGGCGACGAACCACGGGGATGTCTTTGATTATTTGGAAGTAGTGGGTAGGGGACAGCCGCTGACAGAGAAGCCGTTGACCTATATTGCGATTCCGACTACGGCGGGGACGGGGACGGAAGTGACGCGCAATGCGGTGCTGGATGTACCAGAGCATGGTGTGAAGGTCAGTTTGCGCAGCCCGATGATGTTGCCGAGCCTTGCTATTGTTGACCCTGAGTTGACGTATCACTTGCCGCAAGAAATGACAGCCGCATCTGGTTTGGATGCCTTGACGCAGTTGATCGAGCCTTTTGTTTCAGTGAAGGCGAATCCGCTGACGGATGCGATTTGCCGCGAAGGCATGCCACACGCCGCGAAATCTTTGCGTCGTGCATATCTCAATGGCGCGGATAAAGAAGCTCGTGAAGGCATGGCGTTGGCGAGTCTCTTTGGCGGCTTGGCGTTGGCGAATGCCGCACTCGGAGCTGTGCATGGATTTGCCGGTCCGCTGGGTGGGATGTTGCACGCACCGCATGGAGCGATCTGCGCGAAGTTATTGCCTTTGGTGATGGAAGCGAATATCGAAGCGATGCAGGCAGAGAAGCATGTCGGGCTTGCGCGTTATGAAGAAGTAGCACGCATTCTTACTGGAAATCCTTCGGCTTCTGTGAATAATGGCTTGGCATGGGTAAGTGATATTGTGCGAGAGTTAAAAATTCCAACACTTTCAGCGCATGGCATGACCCAGGCACATATCCCTGAAGCGGTGCAGAAGACGTTGAATGCCAGTAGTTATAAGGGGAATCCGATTTCGTTGAAGGCAAGTGTATTGCAGGAGATTTTGGAAAAGGCTTTGTGAACAAGCTGCAACCTTGGGGTAAATTTTGTGGTTTTGGTCTCTTCTAGGTCAAGAGCTTTCTGTCACAAAATAAATGAGAGTGATAGAATCTTGGTTGGGCATCTGATTAAGCATAATCAGATCCCGACCTGTATAAGTGTTCGATAACTACCCAATCTATGCAAGGAGAAAAGATGAAAAACACCTTATTTAAGGGGTTGTCCGTTCTTATGTTGATCGGACTTTTATTAGCTGCATGCGGTGGGGCGCCTGCTGAGACAGAGGCACCCGCTGCGGATGCCACCGAAGCGTCAGCTGAAGCTACAGAAGCTCCCGCTGAAGAAGCTTCAGGCGGCACGCTTACCATTGGTTTGCCGGTGGAGCCGGAAACACTCGACCCCGGTGATGCCGTTTATGTTCAGGAACAGTTCATTCTTATGAACCTGTTCGATTCGTTGTTATCCATTTCGCCGGATGGAGAACTGCACCCCGGTCTCGCGACTGCCTGGGAACCGAATGCGGATTATTCCGAATTCACCTTCACTCTGCGCCAGGATGTGACCTTCCACGACGGCACTCCTTTCACGGCTGAAGCGGTCAAGGCTTCTTTCGACCACATCAACAGCGATGCGGTGCTTGAGTCGGGCGGCAAGTCCTTGCTTCAGGATCATTCCTACGTGGAAACTGTCGTAGTGGATGATTACACCGTGACCGTCAAGTTCGGCGCTTCGTATCCGCTCTTTTTGCGTGATGCTTCCCGCCAATGGTTGAGCATTTCATCTCCTGTCGCTTTAGAAGCTTCCGGCGCAGACTATGGACGCAACCCGGTGGGAACCGGTCCGTTCAAGTTCGTGCAGTGGGATGCCCAATCTCAGATCGTGCTCGAACGCAACCCCGATTACAACTGGGGACCTGAGTTCGCTGCCCATCAAGGACCGGCTAACCTTGAACAAGTGGTCTTCCGCATTTTGCCCGAAGCTGCCACCCGTCTGACTGCTTTTGAAACCGGTGAAGTGCTCATCGCCAGTGAACCGCCTGCGTTGGATGCCATCGCTTTGGCTGATTCTGGAGCCGCTGCCATCCAGACCTTTGCTCAACCGGGTGTGCCTGCCATCTTGATGATCAATGCCACCAAAGCGCCGACCGATAACGTCAACGTCCGCAAGGCGATGATCCTTGCGGTTAATCAAGAAGAACTCGCGCAGACGGCTTTCCAGGAACTTGGTTTGCCCGCCACCAGCGTCATCTCTCCCACCACCTGGGCGTATGATGAAGGTGCTGCCAGCCTCTACAGCTATAACCCTGAAGAAGCCGCGCGCCTGCTCGACGAAGCCGGTTGGGTCGATGCTGATGGAGATGGTGTTCGCGAAAAAGATGGCGAGACACTCACCATCGACTGGCCCGATAACCCAGCCTGGTCTGAAGCCTTCAATGAACTCTTGATCGGCTATCTCTCTGAAGCAGGCTTCGATGTTCAGTATCGCTCCATGGATGATGGTGCCGCCTACGAAGAATTGCTGGCTGGCAATTACACCCTCGTCTACATGTACTGGACCCGCCCCGATCCTTCTCCATTGCGCTATTTGTTCCATTCTGAAAATGCCAATGGCGGCGGTGCCTGGACGAACTTCGTCAATGAAGACCTCGACAACGCGCTTGCCGATGCCGACACCAATACAGACGAAGCCGCCCGCGCGCAAGATTATGCCGTGGCTCAGAACATCATCATGGAAAATGCACTCGTTCTGCCGATGTTCACTGTGAACACCTCGTACATCACAGCTCCTGCTGTTCAGGGTTTCTCCTTCGATCTTGAAGGCTATCCCTACCTGTACGATATTTCCATCTCAGAATAACCCAACGACAATTTGCGCCGCACTTGCTTTCGGGTAAGTGCGGCGCAAGCATTTATAATAGACTTGCATGTTCAATTACCTGCTTCGACGAATCTTAACTTCCATTCTGGTACTGTTCGGTGTATCTGTGCTGGTCTTTTCTGTTATTCACCTTGTGCCGGGGGATGTGACCATGGCGATCCTAGGTCGCCAAAAAGTTACCGAAGAAAAAGTCGCTGCATTGCGTGAACAACTTGGCTTGAACGACCCGCTGTATGTGCAATATGGGCGCTATCTCTCCAACGCCCTGCGCGGTGATCTGGGGACATCCATCCGCACCAATCAATCCGTCTCCGAAGCCATTGCCGAGCAATTACCCAGCACGGTCATGCTCGCAATGTCTGCGTTGATTGTTGCGCTTAGTATCGGCGCGGTCCTTGGGTTGTTGGCGGCATTACGTCACGGCTCGTGGGTCGATACGCTCGTAATGGGCTTATCGGTTAGTGGTCTTTCAATACCAACCTTTTGGATGGGTCTGCTCCTCATCCTTTTCTTCTCTGTGAGATTGAAACTCTTCCCAAGCATTTCCAACGGCTCTTCCTTCGCCGACCTCTTTCTCCCCGCCCTAACCTTGGGACTCCCCGAAGCTGCAGTCGTCGCCCGCATGGTGCGCGCCAGCATGCTCGACGTGCTCAATAAAGAATACATCACCACTGCTCGCGCAAAAGGCTTGCCCGAACGCTGGGTGATTCTTAAACATGCTGTGCGCAATGCGCTGATCCCTGTGGTTACCTTCCTCGGTTTGCAAATGGCATATCTGCTCGGCGGTGCAACCATCGTTGAGACCATGTTTGCACGTCAGGGCATTGGGCGGCTGGCAGTGCAATCCATTTTTAATCGCGACTATCCCATGGTGCAGGGCGTTGTCCTCGTCACTGCTGCCATTTATGTTTTGATCAATACCCTGACCGACATCACCTACGGCTTTCTCAACCCGAAGATCCGCCTCAAATAATGACCTCGAACCTGACTCCATCCATCAGCCCTTCCCATTCTCCAGGCTTGCGTATACTCCGACAGATATTGCGCAATCGCAGCGCACAATTTGGCGGCATTTTATTGTTGGCATTAATTTTCATGTCTTATGCCGCGCCGCTTTTCACAAATTACGAACCGAATAAGAACGCACCTTCTCAGGCATTGCAAGCGCCCAGTGTTGAGCATTTCATGGGTACGGATCATGTCGGGCGTGATACCTTCACCCGCTTTCTATATGGTGGACAGTTATCTCTGCGAGTGGGTTTGGTGGGAATCACCATTGGTGCATTAATCGGCATTACGCTGGGTCTGGTCTCTGGCTATTTTGGCGGCTGGTTCGACGCTTTCATCTCCTGGTTCACAGACGTCCTGATGGCATTCCCCGATATTCTTTTGGCGCTCGCCATCATCGCCATTCTCGGACCCGGCATTCGCAACGCCATGCTTGCCATCGGCATTGCCTTCGTACCATCCTTCATGCGGCTGACGCGCAGCAGTGTCCTTTCACTGCGCGAGATGACCTATGTGGAAGCTGCCAAAGCACTGGGTAGCTCTGATACGCGGATTTTGATCAAACATATTTTGCCGAATTCGATCCGTACTTTGCTTGTGCTCATCACACTGGGAATCGGCTCATCCATCCTTGCGGGCGCGGCGTTGAATTTTCTGGGTCTTGGTGCAGAACCACCGACTGCCGAATGGGGTGCGATGTTGAACGCAGGTATGAAATACGTCCGCCAGGCGTGGTGGTTGACCTTCTTCCCCGGCTTTGGAATTTTCCTCGCGGTCTTGTCCATCAATCTGATCGGTGATGCCGTTAGTGATGCCGTCGCCGGGACGAATATTATGCTGCCGCAAGATAAAAAATAATCCCGACGAGTTCGTCTGCAACTTTCTGTAAAACAGCCATTATCACCGGTGGCTCGACCGAACTTGCAGGCACCGTTGCTTTGGCATTGGCACAAGCCGGTGTGAATGTCTGTCTTTGTGGCAGGCAGGCAGACCTATTGGATATCTCGGTAGAGCGGATCAAGCAAACGGGTGGAAAAGCTTTCTTTGTAGAATCCAGCCTCGGGTCATTAGAAGAGGTGCAAGCGGTTGTGAATCAAACGCTATCCACCTATGGCGGCTTGGATATCCTGACCCTTATCTCTCCGTTCTGGAGCGGCGGGATGATCCACAGTCACAATGTCAAAACCTGGGATTTGGTGATGGACGCAAATCTTCGTGAACCATTCCTGATGGCGCGGGCGACTTTGCCGATTCTGCGTGAACAAAAACACGGCGAGATCATGGCGATCGGCTCGGACTCGGCGATGGGCATTTATCAACAAGATGGTGCGTATGCCGTTGCCATGCATGGGCTAACCACATTGATGGAGTTGATTCGCGCGGAGAATGCAGAGTTTGGAATCCGCACTCACATTCTTTCGCCGGGGTTGGCATTATCTACACCATTCGATGCAGAAGGCAAACCCAACTTGACCACCGATGATGTCGCTGAGTGGGTCTTGTGGCTGCTTACAAGACCAAGTCGTTTGCGCGGCAACAGCCCCATCCTGATCTAACAAAAGAACCCGTCTCATGCGAGGCGGGTTCTTTTCTATTCACTATTCACTCATTACTTACTAAACTTCTTACTCACTTCCATCACTACAAATACGACCAAGCCCGATGCCGCCGCAATGGATAGATCCGAGATGTGCAGAGGAACGACTTCGAAGAAATTTGCCAATACAGGTATATAAAGTACAAGCATTTGCAGAACGAACACCAACAATGCCATACCCATCAAGACGGGATTGCTCATGAGTCCGATCTTGAAAAGTGACTCTTTGTCAGAGCGCGCCGCCAGCGCCTGCATCACTTGCATGAATGCCAGCGAAGTGAAGATCATGGTCTGCCATTCGGGCTGCCCGCTAAAGTAATACCACGAACCAAGACCCAGCGCGATCGCGCCGATCAGCACCCCAACCCAAATAGTCTGCGTACCTGCGCCGCGTGAGAAGACGCCTTCAGTGGGTGCATAAGGCTTGCGCTTCATTGTGTCTGGCTCAGGGTTTTCCACGCCCATGCCAAGCCCTAGTAAACCGTCGGTGAGGAGATTGAGCCACAGCAATTGCAAAGGCAGCAGGGGCAGCGGCTTGCCGAGGAACGGAGCGATCAACATTACGAGCACTTTGCCGATGTTGCCTGCCACACTAAAGCGCACGAACTTACGGATGTTGTCGTAGATCGTGCGTCCTTCTTGCACAGCGGCGACAATGGTCGTGAAATTATCGTCGAGAAGCACAAGGTCTGAAGCTTCTTTGGAAACGTCCGTGCCGGTGATGCCCATTGCCACACCGATATCGGCTTTGCGCAGGGCAGGGGCATCATTCACCCCGTCGCCGGTCATCGAGACAATATGACCCTTTTCCTGCAATGCCTGTACGATACGAAGTTTGTGTTCCGGCGCAACACGGGCAAAGACACTGACCTCATCCACAACGTTCTTCAATTCTTCAGGGGTAAGGTTCTCGATCTCCACGCCAGCCAATGCGCGTCCGTTCTCAGTGATGCCCAACTGACGGGCAATTTCGATCGCAGTCAATGGATGGTCGCCGGTGATCATGATCGGGCGGATGCCCGCTGCCTTGGCAATGGCAACCGCCTCCTGCACCTCGGAGCGCGGTGGATCGATCATGCCGAATAAGCCCAACAGGGTAATGTTCTGTTCAAGGTCGGTCTGGATGACCTCTGGGATGGAATTCATCAAGCGGAAGCCAACGCCGAGGACGCGCATACCTTTTCGGGCTAGACGTTCATTCGCCGCCTCAATTCTGGACCTCCACTCTGCATCCAGCGGAATGGATCTTCCCTCCGCCCAGACATGGCTCGTGATGTCGAGCAGTCCGTCCACGCTGCCTTTGGTGAAGGCAATGTAACGGGTGTCGCCGATCTCCAAACCTGAAAGTACGGTGGGATCATACTTCGCCAAATGATGGACGGTGGTCATGCGTTTGCGTTCCGAGTCGAAGGGCAGCTCTGCTGTGCGCGGGAAAGATGAATCGAGGGCAGATTTCCAGTAGCCCACCTTGGCGGCAGCAACAACGAGCGCGCCTTCAGTTGGGTCACCCATGGTATGGAAGCGGTCATCACCTTCATCCACCAATTTGGCATCGTTGCAGAGCGCGCCGCCGATCATCGTCAGCGAGAGCGAGGATTGGACGGGGGAACCCAATCCACGGGTGGCATGCAGCGAACCGTCGCGAGCCACATCGCCTGTCAGATCGATGGCGTGTTCGCCCACATCCAGCACGACAACAGTCATGCGGTTTTCAGTGAGTGTGCCGGTCTTGTCTGAACAGATGACCGTGACCGAGCCGAGCGTTTCCACCGCCGGGAGCTTGCGGATGAGTGCCTGGCGGCCGAGCATGCGTTGTGCCCCAAGAGCGAGCGTAATGGTAACCACTGCGGGCAAACCTTCAGGTACGATGGCAACCGCCACGCTGACTGCGGTAAGCAGCATGTGGCGAAGTTCGTCGCCGCGCAGAATGCCCATTACAAAAACGAGTGCCGCAATGCCAACCCCGATCACGGCAAGATTTTTACCAAGTTTATCGAGGCGGCGCTGCAGGGGTGTTTGCTCCTGCTTCACAGCTTGGATCATGTCGGCAATCTTGCCAAGTTCAGTGTTCATGCCGGTGGCGATCACCAGTGCAAGTCCGCGCCCCTGAGTGATGATGGTGCCCATGTATGCCATATTGCGGCGGTCGCCCAGCGGAAGGTCTTCGGTGGTGAGTGCGGCAGTATGTTTTTCGATGGCTTCAGATTCGCCAGTGAGCGCGGCTTCTTGAATTCTTAAATTGACAGCTTCCAACAGGCGCAAGTCAGCGGGGATGACGTTGCCTGTTTCCAGTTGAAGGATGTCACCGGGCACGAGTTCGCGCGCCGAGGTTTCTTTTAATTTGCCGTCGCGCAGGACACGCACGTTCGGCACAGACATCTTCTTGAGCGCGGCAATGGCTTGCTCGGCACGATATTCCTGTACAAAGCCGAGTAGTGCATACAACGCCACGATGGAGAGAATGGCAATGGTGTTCTTGGTATCGCCAAGCAGACCAGCAACGACAGCCGCTGCAATGAGGATGAGCACCATTGTGGCGGTGAGTTGCTCCCAAAGGATCTGCAAGGGAGTGCGCCCGCCGCGCTCTATGAGTTCATTTACACCAAATTTGGCTTTATGTTCATCCACCTGAGCGGCAGTGAGACCCGTCTCAGAAGATGAGGCGAGTTCGCTCAAGGCGGAATTGGTTTCGATGGTATGCCAGTTCATTGATTTGTTTCCGTTCTCTTGGATAGTTTTAGCTCGATCATGGTTTTCAACGGCTCACGGAAATGATACCCCAGATAGCCAAGGGATGCGACCAGCCCGAGTGAAAAGACCAGCGGCAGATGGGTCTTGATATAACTGCTGATCAGCATCCATTCGTGACCAAGGACATAACCGGCGCCGATCAGAAGTGTACACCAAACGTAGGCACCGATGAATGTTGCGATGAAAAACCTCAGAAATGGGATTTTCGCCAACCCGGCAGGAATGCTAATCAGGTGCGGATGCCCGGAATGATACGGCCGATCAGAACCAGACCCGAACCCCAGCGGTGCATCTGGTCTTCGGCTTTTGCGATCAAAGCAGGTTCGATGCGGAAGATTCTTGCAAAGCGATCCACCACGGGACGACCACCCAGGCGTGCCACCCAATAGGTGATGGATGCGCCAATGGCACTGCCAAGCCCGGCGTATAGCCCGCCCAGTGGAATGAAGGCAGGGGATATGCCGTGACGTTCGATCAGCATCCAGCCTGCAAAAGCGAGGATGATCTCGCTGGGGTAATACCGGTGGCGTTCTCAAAGATCATTAATCCGAAAACGCCCACCCAACCAAATTGGTCGAAAATATTTTGTAATGCAGAAAGGATCGTTGTTTCAATTTGCTCGAACATTCATACCTCATAAGTTAACCTGGCGGGACTTTTTGTAAATAAAAAGACCATCGCCAATAAAATGGACGATGGTCTTGCCTTTTCAGAACAGCCGGGAAAAATTTCCGTATTGACGACTGTGCTACCCAGCGTTTGGGCGGCTACTCCCCATCGGAGTTAGTCTCTAGTATATGGGTGAATCGATTTCTGTGGTTAAGAAACCTCTAATTTTGGCTTGCAGGCACGCTCACGAGAGCATCACTGCTTGCGATGTGCGCAATGCGGTACGGATCATCAAATACTCGGTGATATTCTCGGCGGTGATGATGCCCACCAATTGTCCGCTGTGGGTGACGGGCAGGGTCGGGAAGCCGGATTCCTGAATGCGCATCAAAGCACTCTCGACCATTTCGTAAGAATCCACTTCGGGTGGCGACCCGCGCATCACGGCTGAGACGGCGATGTTCTGTCCGTGCTGGGTGAGGGCGGAGAGGAAATCGTCGCGGGTGACCACGCCTGCAATGCGACCGTTATCGTCGATTACTGGGAAATCATGCTGAGAACCCGCCAGGATCAACTGCGACATGCGCGAGAGCGGGTCACGCGGAGAGAGGCTTTTGTAATCAGTTAGCATAGCGCGTCCTACCGGGATGCCGCTGATGACGTTCTTCATCTGCACGGCGCTGGCTTCTTGTGAGGCACCGATCCAAATAAAGAAAGCGATGAATAACAAACTTGCATTCCCAAACAATCCCACTAACCCAAATACCAACGCCAACCCCTGACCAATACTCGCCGCGATCTGTGTGGCACGCACATAGTCGATGCGCATGGCGAGCAAAGCCCGCAGCACACGTCCACCGTCCATGGGGAAGGCGGGGATGAGGTTGAACAACACCAACGAGACGTTGACGACCATCACGCGCTCAAGAAAACTTCCAGATGCCACCCCAAGCTCGGTCAGCGGCACCAGGTTCCCGGTCAGGAAAAGAGCCGCGAATAAAATCGCCGCAATGACCACATTCACAGCAGGTCCCATCAACGCGACCCACAACTCCTCGATCGGTTTCTCCGGCATACGTTCCAAACGTGCCACGCCGCCAATTGGGTAGAGCGTGATGTCGCGTGTTTTGATTCCATATTTGCGGGCGGTGAGTGCATGCCCATATTCATGCAAGAGCACGCACAAAAAGAGGACGAGGATAAACCCAATGCCGCTCAACACTTCGAGCCAGCTATTATTTTCCAACCAATGACTAAACCCAACCCACCCGATCAAAAGTAAAAAGGTGGCATGGATGTAGACATCAATTCCTGCAAATGTTCCAAATTTCCATTGCCATTTCATAGTTCAATACTCCTTGTATGAACGGCATTGTACAGGGAATTTATTAGAAAAATGTTATAAATATTCTCTCAAGAACTATCAGGATGCCCTTCGATAAACTCAGGGCGAGCGCCTCAAACCCCGCTCTGGCTTGCTCTGCCCCTCAAAGCTAAGCCAACGCCGATAAAAAAATCGCCCATCATCTTTGATGAGCGATTTCCCATTCACTATTAACTATTTACTGCTTTTTTACTTCACCATTCCCATGGCTTTACCAGCCTGATAGATGACATCCATGGCGTGTTCAATATCCGCAGGGTTGTGCGCCGCGGTGACGGTGGCACGCAAGCGGGATAGACCTTCTTGCACAGCGGGGGAGACGACCGGCAGCACGAAGACATCCTGCTCCTGGCAGCGTTTGGTCAGCTCGAAGGCTTTTTCGTCAGTGCCGCACAAGACGGGCACGATGGCGGTTTCGGTGAGTAAGGTGTCGAAGCCCATGCTCTTGAGTCCGCCGATGAATTGCTGGGTGTTGGCGTTCAATCTGTCCAAGCGTTCGGGCTCGTCAAGGATGACCTTGAAGGCTTCGTTGGCGGCGGCAGCTTGAGCGGGGGGCAGAGCCGCAGAGAAGATGTAGGCGCGGCTGCCGTGGCGCAGGAAGTCGATCAGTTCTTTTTTGCCTGCCACGTATCCGCCCACCGAGGGGATGGTCTTGCTGAGCGTGCCCATCTTGATGTCGATCACATCGCCCATGCCGAAGTGTTCTTCGATGCCGGTGCCGGTCTTGCCGAGCACGCCGACGGAGTGAGCTTCGTCGATCATCAGCCAGGCGTTGTATTTCTTGCTAAGTTCCACGATCTTGGGCAGGTCGATGATGTCACCGTCCATGCTGAAGACCGAGTCCGCAATGACGAGTTTGGAGACTTCGGCAGGCGCGTTTTTTAGTAAGCCTTCGAGATGCTCCATGTCGTTATGGCGGAAGCGGCGGAACTCTGCGCCAGACATCAAACAGCCGTCCACGATGGAGGCGTGGTTGATCTTATCCGAGAAGACATAATCACCGCGTCCCATCAAGGATGAGATGGTGGTCAGGTTGGTTACGTACCCGGACGTGTAGGTGATGGCTGATTCTGTGTGCTTGAAATTGGAGATGGTTTCTTCGAGTTCGTTGTGGATGGTGAGGGTGCCAGCCAGGGTGCGGACGCCGTTCGTGCCGGTGCCGAATTTGTCCACGGCGCGTTTGGCGGCTTCATTAATTCTGGGGTGACCGACCAATCCAAGATACGAATAAGAGGCGTACATGCCCATGACGCGTCCATTGACGCGCACTTTTGAGTCAGGCAGCATTTCTTCGACTGCCTGGTTATAGAAATAAAAATCGTGTTTTTTGATCTCATCCACGCGCTGTTTAAGCGCGGCGATGCGCCGGGTGCTGTTGTTGTCTACGCTGTGAAAATCCATTGAGTTCCTCCGAAAGGGAATGGCGCAAGTTTAGTCGAGGGAGGGGGGATTGTCTAGTGAGGAATACTTAAAGGGAAAAGGCTTATTCCAGCCATTCGAACAGATATTTTGCATCGTGTTCGATTTCAAATTTTTTGAGGAAGTCGAGGTATTCCTCTTTGAAGGTCTGTTGTTTATGATGCTGTTCCTGATTTTGAATGTAGGTATACACGGCTTCGATTTGGGAATGGCTGTAGGAAAAGGCTCCGTAGCCTTCCTGCCAGTTGAATTTGCCAGTGATCCAGTTTTGTTCGTTGATGAAATTGGACGAATTGTTTTTGATGTCCCTCACAAGGTCAGATAATGCCATTGCGGGTTTGAGCCCCAGGAAAACATGAACGTGATCTTCCACGCCGTTGATGATGATCGGCTTCTGCCCTTTGTTCTTGATAATCCCTGCCATATATTTGAAAACCTCCTGCCGCCATTCCCTTTGCAGAAGGTTTTGCCTGCCTTGCACGGCGAATACCACTTGAATATAGATCTGTGAAAATGTCCCAGCCATGCTCGCCTCCTGAATCAGCTATGTCATCCCTTCGGGATTTATTTCATGGATCGTTCGGTTTCTATAATCCTGCCACCCCTTCGGGGTTTTATCGTGTCTATTATGGAAAACTTTGTTTGATAGATAAGTAATCCCGAAGGGATGAAATGATTATAGTATTGAGGTTGAGACAGAATGAACCCCGAAGGGGTGTCATAGCCTACCCAGTCAATCTCTTCAACTCGGCTTCGTCGATGATCTTTACCCCAAGCGATTTCGCTTTCTCAAACTTCGAGCCGGGGTTTTCGCCGAGCACCAAATAACTGGTCTTCTTGCTGACGCTGTCTGTTACTTTGCCGCCGTTGCTTTCGATGAATTCCTTGGCATCATCACGAGAGAAATTCGGCAGCGTGCCTGTCACAACAAAGGTCATACCAGTGAATGCGCCTTCTTTTTTCTTTTCGTCTGCCTTCATTTGCGGATCTAAACCGGCAGACTTTAACTTCTTCAATAGTTTTTGATTCGCCGGGCGGGCAAACCAATCCACAATTGATTCAGCGATATTGGGACCAACTCCTTCAATCTGCCGCAATTCATCGGTAGTGGTCTTCGATAAAGCGGATAGATTGCCATACGTCCGTGCCAGATCGCCTGCCATGACTTCACCCACCCCGTGGATTCCCAGCGCGACAATGAGACGGTTCAAACTCTGACCTTTTGCCTGCTCAATCGACCCAAGCAGATTCTCCGCCTTTTTCTCGGCAAAACCTTCCAACCCAAGCAGTTGACTCTTTTTCAGCGTGAACAGATCCGCAACGTCTTTGACCAGTTCTGCTTCGATCAATTGCTCTACTATCTTAATACCCAGCCCGACGATATCCATTGCACCGCGTGAGACGAAATGCTCCACGTTGCGGACGAGCTGTGCCGGGCAGGCGGCGTTGACGCAGTACCATGCCACTTCACCTTCGATGTGCTCCACGTCTTGTCCGCATGCCGGGCATTTTGTGGGTGGCTTGTATTTTTTCTCTTTGCCAGAGCGTGCATCCACTACGGGACCGATGACGTAGGGAATAACTTCGCCTGCGCGTTTGATCAGCACTCGATCCCCGATGCGGATGTCTTTCTCTGCGATGTAATCGAAGTTATGCAATGTCGCATTGCGAACTACAACCCCGCCAATTTCCACGGCTTCGAGCGAAGCCCGCGGAGTCAACACACCCGTGCGACCAACTTCCGCGTCAATGCCTAGCAGGGTGGTGGTCACTTCGCGTGCCGGGAACTTAAAGGCAATGGCTCCGCGTGGGTCTTTGCCCACGAAGCCCAAATCTGCGGCGAGGGTCAAGTCGTCGATCTTGATGACCATGCCGTCGGCTTCGTAAGGAAGCGTGTCGCGTCCCTTGTCAAAGGTCTCGGTGTAGGCAATTGCCGGTTCTAGATCGTTGAAGCGTTTCGAAATATCCGTCACAGGGAAACCCAGTGACTTGAGATATTCCAGAATCTCCCATTGCGAGGTTGGGACTTTGCCGCCTTCGGAATGAACGATCTGATAGACCAGCAAAGTGATCGGGCGCGAAGCAGTCAACACCGGGTCAAGCTGGCGCAGCGAACCCGCCGCCGTGTTACGCGGATTGAGATAGGTCTTCTCGCCCGCTTCTTCCAGACGTTTATTTAATTTTTCAAAATCCTGAATGGGGATAAACGCCTCGCCGCGAACGACAAGGTAACTAGGCGGCTTCGGTCCTTTCGAGTCTACGGGGATTCTCAAAGGAATAGCTCTGATCGTTCTCAAATTGGATGTGATATCTTCGCCCACTTCACCGTCACCGCGGGTGGCGCCTTGTACGAACTGACCATTGCGATAATGCAGCACGACCGACAAGCCGTCGATCTTGGGCTCGACCACGAACTTCGCCTTCTCAACGCGGTCATCTAATTTCTTGATGCGTTCAAGCCAGGCGCGGGCATCGTCACCGCCGAACGCGTTGGCAAGCGAAAGGATCGGCGCCGGGTGGCGTACCTTCTCGAATTTTTCTGAGACTTTTGCTCCGGCGCGTTGTGTAGGGGAGTCTGGGGTGATCCAGTCAGCATGATCCGCCTCGATCTTCTTCAGTTCATTTAACAGGCGGTCGTATTCGAGGTCGCTGATAATAGGCGCATCCAACACGTGATACCGATAATTATGGAAGTTGATCTGCGCTTTGAGTTCTTCGTAACGGGAGAGAAGTTTTTCTGCCATTTACAAATTATATAATGAAACACCGCCTGTGTTCACAGGCGGTGTGGGGGTTTTAATCTATTTTTTTCCAGATGTCTGATGGCGGGCGCGAGAGCGGGCGCGTCATGGCAGAAAGGCGGGCTTCGTAGTAGGGTTCGGCTTCGGTGGCAAAACGCGAGAGGTCGAAGAGGCGGCGCTTGAGCAGCAAGTCTGCGATGCGCTTTACTTCCTCTCTGCTGAAGTCGGGGAGTTTTTCCGCAAATTCGGTCAGGCTGAATCGCCCAAGCCGAATGACAAAATTCACTGCAGAGCGTAAAGGCTCGGAGAAGAGCACCACATCAGAAGGACGCAAGTCTTCCTGCCGTTCCTCCAATTCCTTTATCGCAGTTTCGTAGAGCGGATTGCTCATGAGCGACTTCCCTTTTCCTTTCAGTCCGGGTGAAACCTAGGACTTGAGCAGATCTACTAAATTGCGCAACCCTTTGGTAACCACATTATCGGGGTAATGAATGGTGAAAAGACCGGAGCTCGCGAGCATCATCATTTCATCAGAGTGCGGCAGGATCGCGCCAACTTTGGCTTCGTAGGTTTGCTCTACGCGGGCGCGCACTTCTTCAAAGTCCAGGTTGCTGGGGGCTTTGTTGACGAGGATGAAAAGCTTCGGCACATCCAATTTCTTGGCAACATCCACGGTTACGGCGGTTCCTTGATAATCCTGCTGGTCGGGGCGCATAATAATGACCAGTGCATTGGAGATCGCTATGGAGAGCAAGGTCTCTTCATTCAGACCTGGGTGAGTGTCGATTAGGAGATAGTCCAGCTTTAGTCTTTCGATCACATCGCGGAAGCCGTCATTCAACAGACCGACATCGTAGCCTTCGCGTAGAATGCGGGCGATCTCACCGGCTTTGATGCTGGAGGGGATTAAGAAGATCTGTCCTTTAACTTCGGCACCGATATGCCCGGTTACATCCTGGGCGGCTTGTTCAATGGTGCACTTGCCCCAAAGATAGTCGTTGAGCGAGTGTTCCATATCTGCTTCGTCAAGATTGAAAAGAACATGAATTCCAGGGGAGGCGATATCCGTATCCACCACACCCACGCGTGCACCATCCATGGCAAGCAGCGCTGCAATATTGGCTGTTGTGTTCGATTTACCCGTCCCACCGCGGAAAGAATGAACTGAAATGATTTTGGACATGCACTTTCTCCGATTCTATGATAGTCTTGCCAAATCTTAAGATTTCACAGCGGTAATTATAGCCTAACTGGATTGAAAATAAAATCCCTCCTTTTCCCGTCCTAATTATGATATAGTGACTTTCTAAAAAACGGAAGTAGTCCAACCCCTTTTTGCCTCTCATGACGACAAATTATATGCAAAACACCTCCACAGCCCTGCAAGATGCCAGCGATGAAGTCCTCATCCAGAAGTTTAGTGATGGAGTCAAAGAGGCATTTGATGCTTTGTACTTTCGCCACCTGCCCAGTGTATATAAAAGGGTAAGGTATGTGGTACCGGAAAGTGACGTGGAAGATGTGACGCAGGAGATCTTCATTGCTGCACTAAAGTCTCTTCCTTCATTTCGTGGGGAG